>JBBREZ010000103.1:0-16769 GCA_038225095.1 Caldilineales bacterium | reverse complement strand
GACCTGGATCGGTCCAAAAGGCTTTCGGCGCTTTGAGCAGACGGGTTGTATGGCTAGCGGTGTAAGCCGGGAGCCGCTCAAAGAGATAGGTAGTTTCCAACAAGTTTAGATAGCGATGCACCGTTGACTGCGAAAGTCTGGCATCACGCCCCAAATCGGATTGGTTCACTAGTTGTCCTGTGCGCAGTGCTAACAATTCCATCAACCGGCGAAAGTCCACCAACGCATCGATCTGCGCCACTTGCCGCAAGTCGCGCTCCAGATAGGTGGCGACGTAACCTTCCCACCACTGCGGCCAGGCTGCTTCGCGATCCAACGTCAAGAGGCGCGGCAAGAAGCCACGCAACAGGAGCGGCGTGGTGTCCGGCAACGGTTGCGCTAGTTGCGCATCAGCGGGCCATTGACCCGCCAGCGCCGTCGTCAACAGCGTAGGGGGCGGCTGACCATGAATTTCACCCAGCGTCATCGGATTCAAGATAAAATAAACGGCGCGCCCAGCCAAGCTTTCGCTGACCTGCTGCATCAAAAGCAGATTAGCCGATCCAGACAGGACAAAACGCATGGGCGGCTGACGCTCATCCACCGCTTTTTTGACCGCCGCAATCAACTTGGGCGCTTTTTGCACCTCGTCCAGCACAATCGTATCAGTCCCAGCCCACAAACTTTGTGGGTCTTCGGTCGCTTGACGCAGGCTATCAAAATCGTCCATGGTGTGGTAACGCCAGGAGCGGAATGGCTCGGCATGGCGCAGCAACGTGCTTTTGCCGACCTGGCGCGCACCGGTCAGGACGACTACGGGATGGTCGGTGCTGGCTGTTTGGAGAAGAGGTGTCAGCCAGCGTTCGTAATATGATTATTGTTCTGAATGAATATTATTCATATCTTGAATGATATACCATCAATTGCTGAGGCGCAACTTTGTGGTATCATCTAGCATCAGTGTATATGGGTCATATATATAAAGTAAGGAGGCACAAATGGAACCGCGCACGAAAATCGTTTCTTTGAAGCTTGAGGATGGCTCTGTGGTTAAGGTCCAAGCCGTTGCGCTAGGCGGTGACCAGGATGTGGCAGCCGGGAAAGTGATTTTTCCGATCAAAATCTTGACCGACTCAATCGAAAGCATCACACACACGTTACTGGCAACGTTGCAAAAGGTGAAACCAGATAAAGCCACTGTGGAGTTCGGTGTTGAAGTGGCTGTTGAATCCGGTGCTTTAACTGCTTTGCTTGCAAAAGGCACTGGCACCGGAAACTTGAAGATTACATTAGAATGGGAAAAAGGTAAGTCTTTACCCGGAGTGGCGAACAACTGAAAGAGGGCAAGGAGTCATAATCAATGGTGCAACCTCTGTTTGAGCTATTTTATCGCTGCACAGTTCTCATTAAGGTTTTCGATGATCCGCAAGGAACCGGATTCTTTGTTGCGCCTGGTTTGATTCTTACTTGTGCTCACGTGGTGGAGAGCGCTAACGATGATGTAAACCATATCAAAGTTTATCATGATACAAAAGAGTTTTGTGTGCAAAGGATTGACCTTCGGCATAAGCCATACCCTGACTTGGCACTGATCACTGTCAATTTTCATGACCATCCTTGTGTGTATTTAGATGCTGAAGTCTGGCCTGGTGATCAACTTTTCGTTTTCAGTCACACGGACGAGTATCGTGGCGGGGTAAGTACCCCGGTAAAATATGACGGTCCGGCCCGGATCACTAATCAACAATGGCTCTTGAGGTTTGGGGCCGGGCAAATTATTCCTGGCTATAGCGGAAGCCCGCTTTTGAATGGGCGAACTGGGGGCGTATGTGGTGTCGTTAAAAGTACGCAAGACGATATGTCGATCATATCAATAAAGATGCACCTTCCAAAAATGTCTCGCTGTTGCATAGATTTTCCCATGGAAAAGGGAGAAGGTTTTGCCTACACCGCCTAGCAAAGCGGTCGGCGCACTGATTACCACTCTTAATGATGAGAATTCTGATGTCCGTTGCATAGCTGCTTGGGCTATAGGGCGCCATGCAGATCGCAACGCAGTTGAACCACTGATCGTTGCCCTGAATGATCAAATTACTGAAGTGCGTTGCGCAGCAGCCCGTGCCCTAGGTCAGCTTGCTGACAATCGTGCCTTACCAGCATTGCAGCAGTTGGTGGAGTATGACCAAAGTGAAACGATAGAAGGCGTTAAGGTGAGCCAAGTGGCTGCGGAAGTGATGGAGCGTATCAAATCACACAAGCAAAATACAACTTAACAAGGATACTTCGAGGGTTTTATCAACCGCAGGATGTCAAACAGACAAGGAATGGGGCGTCGTCAGGGCTTGCTTCGCAGATAGAGAACGGCCATTGTCAGCCTTTATCGCCTAGTTTAAGCCATTTACTCGGACCGCAGAATTTCGCGTCGCTTGATCAAGCGCGAAATAAGAAGACTGATGACAAAGATGAGGACACTGAAGCCGAACACTTTCGGATCGAATGCAGGCGCATCGCCACGGATCAAGGCCCGCAAATCCATTGATGCACCGAAGGAAACAAAGGCAAGCGTCCCCGGCAAGGAACCAATCAGCGTAGCCAGGGCAAAGGCTTGCCAATTGATGCCCAAAATGCCGGCGGCATAATCGACCAGATCAAAGGGTAAAAAAAGCAAACGCATGAGGAAGACCGTCTCAAAGCTGTGCGCGCGCATGCGCTCGGCATACTTTTGCACAAAACCTTCGCTAGTCGCTTCGGCGACGAGCCCCTTACCAAAAAAGCGACCAATCCAATAGGCGACATGTGCCGATGACTGACTGCCGATCTCCGTATAAACCACAGCCCAGAACAGATTCGTCGTTGAACCAACGCCAAAGAGGGCGCCGCCGGCGAGGCTTAAAGCAGTGGCCGGAAAGAAGATCAGCGGGTGCACAACATAGAGCAAAATGTACAACAAAGGTCCGTAGGGCGAATCAACCAGGCTGACTAAGAAGGTGAGCGCTTTGGCGCGGGTGAAGCCTTGTGACCAGGAAAAGTAAAGATAACTGCCAATCAGTAACAGCCAGAGCGTTAGCGCCACTAGTCTTAGCGCGTGTTTACGGAAAAACAAAAGTGGCTCCCTACACGCGGTCTGGTGAGGAATAACATAGCGAATTCGACAAAAAAATTAGACTAGATTGGTGGCAGTGAGTGCATCGCACGGGTCATACCAACGCGTAGTATAGAACCTATGCTGACCCGTGCAACGCACTCACTAAGCCGAAGGAGTCTTGTTATCCTATTTTCCCCAATCCATTGGCCAAGGTGCTGGGAAATCGGACGTGACATCCACCGGCTTGCCTTGTTTGTACGACTCGACAATCGCACAGCAAATTTCCACGACATGCGCTGCTTGGGCGCCGGTGGCCCGTTGCGGTCGCCCTTCGCTAATCGCATCGGCAATCTCGGCCACGGCGCGCCCCCATTCGATGCCTTGGAACGGTTCGCGCACGTAGGGCACGGGTGCGTAAGTTTTGCTAAATTCGGCGAACTCCACTGGTGCGTGAAAATCCTGGAAACTACCGATCCAGAGCGAGCCCAAATCGCCGTGGAATTCCAGCCCTTTCTGTTTGCTATGATGGCCGACATAGAAATTGGTGGTCAAACGGACGACGGTGCCATTCGCTAACTCGACGGCGGCCACGACCCAGTCAGGGGTATCAATGTGAAATTTGACGCCTTCTTTGGTCACGCGGTCGGGATAGAGCACTTTGCCATACGCGGTCACCCGGCGGGCTGGGCCAAAAAAGGTGGTCACCAGGGTGAGCGGATAGACACCCACGTCGAAGAGCGCCCCGACATCATAAAATGGCCCTGGGTTGGGATGCCATGCTTCGATCCGGCCCCAGTTCACTTCGGCATGCACGACGCGCACCTGCCCGGCTTGCCCATCACGAATCACTTTCCAGACGGTTTGCTGGGCCTCGCCCATATAGGTGATCGGCGAACAACTAAGCCGTAAGCCTTTCTCCTTCGCCAGTGCGACGACGCGTTGCGCATCTTCAACCGACATCGCCAGCGGCTTTTCGCTATGCACATGCTTGCCCGCATTGAGGCACTGCGTGATCACGGCGGGATGGGCATGGTGGATGGTCAGGTTGACAATCAAATCGATGGCTGGATCGGCCAGCATGTCTTCGATGGATGCATACACTTTACCGCCATATTGATCGACCAAAGCCTGAGCGCGCTCGGGCATAACATCCGTGGCGCCCATCAATTCCAATTGAGGAAAGGGCTTGATTGTTTTTGCATAAGGGCCAGCGATATTGCCGCAACCCACAATGCCAACGCGCAATTTTTGTGTCGTCATAGTCACTCCCAAGTGAGGATGGTGAAGGATTTAAAAACTTTTTCTCTACGTGTTACGCCCACTGGCTGGGCAAACAAGCGCTAAAGGTAACAATACCACTGATAATCAGGAACGTCAACCAGCTTCCGTTGGCCTTGTGGGGCAAGCGCTAAATGGCGGGTAAGCAAAGATGCACGTTTGTCCTCCCCCAACTTCGACGCCGTTGCGCCCCGTATGATAGAATTTCATCTCAATTTCGTCGCAACATTTCGTCTAATTTTTCCGAATCCTATGCGTTTTCTCTTTCTCTCTGCCCCATTGCCTGGTCATTTGGACTGGGGTGGTTATCTAGCGACAGCCGTCGAACTCCAGCAGCGTGGGCACGAAATCTTGTGGGCCAGCGGGCAGGCCGTTGCGCCGTTGCTGGCCCAGGCCAACATTCCATTGCACGCCTTACAAGAAACTGGCTGGCGTTGGCCGCCACCCCCACCCCTAGCCTTCACACCCGACCTGAGTCCAACCGTCATGCAGCAATTGCGCGCGGAACGCGCTTTGGATCAATGGTTGGATGAAGCGCGGGTTGGCCAAGCTTGTCGCGAAATCATTGATCTAGGACGCACCTACCGGCCCTATTTGATCGTCAGCGAGATGTTTGTCAGCGCTGCGGGTCTGGCAGCCGAGGCATTGGGATGCCCCTTTGTCGTCGCCGGTTGGCCCGCGATGCAGCCCAAACTGGTGCCGGGCAACGAAGCCGTCAGTAAGCTGGCGCGCACGCGTTTACAGCGGTTGTGTGCGCGTTTTAATCTCACAGGTACTAATTGGACAATGAACGATCCACCCGCCCTGTACTCGCCGGCGCTTCATCTCACCTATTGGAGTCCAAGTTGGTATCGTGGCTTAGCCCACTTGCCACAAACGCGCCATGTTGGTGGCAGCGCGCCAGCCATTGTTGGGCCAGCGCCAGCTTGGCCGGTGGATAATCCTTGGGTCTTCATTACCTTGGGCACGAGTTTTGGCGATGATCTAGACTTTTTTATGATGGCAGCCCGCGCCGCCGCGGAACTGGGCTGCTTACCAATTTTGGCGCTTGGTGGACAGTTGACGGCAACGCAAAGTCAGGCTTTGCAGGCCCAACTGCCGACAAATGCCATCGTCGAAGACATAATTGACTTGGATAGCGTGTTGCCACAGGTGGCAGCGGCCATTCACCACGGTGGGGCGGGCGTCACGCATGCACTGATCACACACGGTGTGCCGCAAATCAGTGTGCCGCACGCCGCCGACCAGGGCCAGCAGGCGCAGGGTGTGGTGCGCAGCGGGGTCGGCCTGGCGCTGACCGCTAAAGAAACGACCGTTCCCCGCCTGGTGAATGCACTGGCGCAACTGCTGCCCGATCTTTCGCCTTATCGCACGAATGCGCAAAGCTTACGTACAGAATTTGCTGAATTAGGCGGGGTGCATACGGCAGCAACGTTGCTGATTGAGGCGGCTGAACAGCAAAGGTAACACGACAGGCAACTGGCGCATTGACAATCGCATTTATGGTTTTTTATGTAACTGTTCAGCCCTTGTGTAGACAGGTAGACGCCCATCAGTAGATGGGACGTAAACAGGGAATACGCCCTGTCTACCTGTCTACCTGTTTACCTGTCTACCTGTGCAGCGCTACGCCTGAATCGTTATTTCTTATCTGTCAACCAAGCAAGGAGCAAACAAGGAGCTATGCAAGCTTTAGTCGAACGCATCCGCAAGGAAGGGCGCAATTTGGGGGGAGGCATTCTCAAAGTCGATGGCTTTATCAACCACCAACTGGACCCAGATTTAACCTTGGGCATGGGGCGCGAGTTTGCCCGCCGCTTTGCCCAAGCGGGCGCGACCGGCATTACGAAGATCATTACGGCGGAAGTGAGCGGGATTGCCCCCGCGCTCACCACTGGCCTGATGCTCCATGTGCCGATCATTTATGCGCGCAAGACTCGTCCCATCACCATGCCAACCAACTATTACAGCGCCAGCGCGCCCAGCCATACCAAAGGCGGCACGGTCGAATTGATTGTTTCACCGGAATATTTGTTGCCCAGCGACCGCGTCCTGTTGATTGATGACTTCCTGGCCACCGGCAAAACGATTAATGCCCTCGCCAAGCTGGTTGCCCAGTGTGGTGCCACCCTGTGTGGCATCGGCTGTATTGTTGAAAAAGTGTTTGAAGGGGGACGCGAGCAGTTGGCCTACTTACATGTGCCAATTATCTCGCTGGCGGTGATCGAAAGCATGGAAGGCGATGCGATTGTCGTACGCGACGCAGAGGAATGAAGGAAGGGGACAGGTGAATCAACTCTGTCTCCCTGTCTATTAGAGAACACAAATTAACGGTAGGGGCGCAGCAAGCAGCGCCCCTACCGTTAATTTTACCGAAGCGCTAACTATTATTCATCTGGATCAAGGAGAATATCTACGCTAGCGCCAGGCGCTGGGTGCGTATATTCGCTGAGAGCGTTCTGCGCCTGCTTTGGATTCGGCGCAGGGGCGACGCTGGCTGGTGGGCGATTGCGCAATGGCAGGCGCGGGGCCTGATTCACCATGAGCGGTGCAGACGGCGGACGGCGCATGGCTTGCCAGCCAAAACCAATGCCAATCAAGATCAACAGCAAGGGCCACCAGCGCACGAGGGTAACCCGTTCGCCATAGAACGACGCAAAGACAAAGCAGCCAAACAAGGTGAGGACGCTGCCTGGGATCAAGGCCCACCATTGGCGGCGTCTGCCGTCCGCGGCGTAAAGCAAGAAGAAGACCAAGCCCATGCCGATGAAAAGGATTTCCAGATGGGTGATGGCGTTACTCAACCCGATCACAACGGCCAACACCAACATAAAACCACCGGGCAAGATGGCCCACCAGCGTTCGGCGCGGTCGAGCAGGTAGATATGGGCAAAGGCACAGGCTAGGCCTAGAAATAAGATGGGCGCCGTATGTTGGACAGTGATCGCCGGCCCCGTGCTCAAATAGACGATTACCGCCAGCGCAAGCAGCGTCCAGCCAGGGATCAAACGCCACCAGTGCTGGCGTGACGTTAGAAACGCGACCAAGAAAACGACGCCCAGCCCAGCCAGCACTCCAGCAAAAATGTATTGGGTCCAGGGTTCATAATGGACGAATGAACCAAAGTTAAAGAGCAAGAGCAAGATGCCGCCCACGATGCAACCAATGGACCACAATAACGCATTCAATCGATAGGCAGACATGACAAAGACCTCTAGCAAAGGCGAACAGTCAAGCGTATTCCTGGCCCGGCGTAAACAAACGGCATCGTCAGCCAGATATCGTCAGCCAGATATCGTCAGCCAGATGATGTCATTCTGCATGATTACGGTTGTACAACCGTCAACGTCGCAATATCCACGCTAAGTTTGACGGCGGAGGTTAGCATCCAGCCGAGTTTTCCGGCGGCGAGCCGGACTTGGATCCATTGATTGTCTGCACTGCGACCAACCACGGGCAACACGGCTTCAAAGGGAAATAGCGTCAACGATGCAGCCGTGCGATTGGGGCTGGGGCGAGCATTAGCGCCGGATAGGTTGGTAACGGTTAAGCTGGCTGCACCACTTTCTGGCGTAGCAGTCGGTAATAGAATAGGCTTAGTCGTGGTCAAGCCGGAGCCGATCGAGCTGGTGATGGCGCCAGTTGGCGGCTGTGTTGTAGCAGTGGATGGCACCGGCAACGTGTTTAGATTGCCAAGGACCGTCACATATTGCGCAAAAACCCAGGCCGGCGCGCCGTCTTCCAGGGTCACTTGTAGCCACTGGCTATCAGCCGAGCGGCCGGTCGCCTTGTAACGGGCACCATCGCTTAATAGCTTGACCGGTGTGCCAGTCGTAGTGGGCGCAGTTCGCGCATTGAGTCCCGTTGAAATGTTGATGGTGACCGTGAGCGGTAGCCCCACCAACAACGGCTCAGTCGTCAGGGTAAGCTTGTTCGTGTTGCTGACCCCAGTTGTGGCGGTGGCAATTTGGGTATCAGTCACCAGGGCAGTCGTGACGGGTGCTTGCGCTGGTGTACTCGGTAAGGGCGTCAAGCCTAACTCGACGCGGCGTTGATTGGCTTCGTCCAAACTCACCAGTTGGGATGAGCGGTCAACAAATTCGGCTTTTACCCAAGCGACCGAATTTCTAGCCAACGCCACTTGAATCCAATCCAAATTTTGGTCAATCACCAGCAGACGCTGGCCTGACTCTAAAAGTTTTACGACCGCAGCGGTAGCATTCGGTTCAGTGCGCGCGTACACGCCAACAGGGTCATTCACCGAGACAAATTCCTGTTCCACGCGCGCACTGGTTGGCGCGGGGATCGGGGTTGGCGCAAGCGTTGGTTCAGGCCTCGCCGTGGGCGCTGTGGTTGAGGCAACAGTGATGGTAGGCGTCGCGCTAACAGCAAGCCCTACGGCAGCCGGTGTGCTCGCATCGGCGGCAGCAGTGGTTGCGACAGGCGTTTGTGACACATTCGTGGTTGATGTGGGTGACAGCAGGTTAAAACGCGTTAGGCCAATCCAAGCGATATAGCCGACCACGGCCACGAGCGCAAGCACCACCAATGAGGGCAAGACCCAGTTGCCAGCGCCTCTGCGCTCGCGCGCATAGTCAACTGGCTGCCAGGCGGCATCGGTACGCCGCTCGTCTTGCAATTGCCACTGGGCGACCAGGCCCTGTTCCGCCGCTTGCAGCTTCCAGCGATCTTGCGTTTCGCCGCCTGTTTCTTCTAATCGCCAGTTATTTGCTACGTCTTGATCGCTCATAATTGTCCCTTTCCTCAATTGGCGTGTCCCAACCGCGCTGTACACCAACCCACCCATAAATGACGGTTTGTAATGCAAAAATTAAAGCCAACACACTCCACGCGGCTGTCTCCCACCAAGGCGCAGGTTGATAAGCTAAAGCGCCGTTGATAGCCAAACCTATACAAAAAATTTCCAGACTTAGACAAAAAGGAATTAACATGCGTGGCAGGCTGAAAAGCAGCCGCCAGTTCCCTGCATGCCCGCTGCGATACCAACTCATATAACTTAACGTTGCGAACAGACCAGCCAGGCCCATTATCCACAAGGCACTGGTCAGGACATCTTGCCATCTAAGCATGCTTGCCATCTAATCATAAAGCTAGTGCGCTGTAACGACCACTCAACTGATAGTATACACGGAGCTAGAGTATCCGTAAAATGTGTGTCAGCTTCCTCAGAAGTTGCTTACTCTTGGCAAACTACAACTGGGTCCGCCCCACGAAAATCATGGTTTAGGTCAGTCCCTTGAGAAGCACAGTAGCGATTAGTGGTAGAGCGTGACGCCAGCCAGTGCAGCGCCGGCAATAATGATCGGCACGGGCACACGCCGCGTGGCCCCCAGGCCAATGCTGACCAACACGATGACCAAGCTGCTCAGATCAAAAGTGCTGCCACGCATGAGGCCGACAATCACGATCACAAAGGAGCCAGCCACAGCTAACCCCAGACCGCGCAAAAATCCTTGCACGCCCCAATGCGTGCCAAAGCGGCGATAGAGTCGTTCGACCACTAAAATTAGCAGTGGCGGCAGCGTGACGGCGACGGTCGCAAGCAAGGCCCCGCGCACGCCATCCATGAAATAGCCCAGGCTGACCACCCATAATCCGGTCGGACCAGGTGTGATTTGACCAATCGCTAAGGCTTCGGCAAATTGCCGCTCGGTGGCGTACCCCAATGATCGCAGATCGTTATATAACATGGGAATGTTGCCGCTGCCACTGGTCGAAAAGAGCGTGGCGCGCAGGATCAGCCAGAATAATTTGCCGGGGTCAATCATGCAGACCCGCCGATGCGTCGGTAGTTGTTGATCCAGCGAAAACCAAACGCGCCACACAGCCCCGCCCCAGCCAGCACCAAGATAATTGGCACGTTCCACATGACCACGATGATGCCGCCGCTGGCTAATAATGCCAGACTTAATGCTAAACTTTGCCAATTCTCGGCGCGACTCATAACCAGTAACGGGCGTGCCAATTGCCAGGACATGAGCATCCCCAAGCCAATCGTAGCGGGGACAATCCCGCGCAGGGCGGCTTGCACCACTCTCAACTGCTGTACGTTGCGATAGAGCGCGGTGAAGGCAATCGTAATCGTCACGCTTGGCAGCAACAGGCCAGCGAGCGAGGCAATGACGCCCAATCCACCGCCCAACCGCCAGCCAAGTAGCGTAGTGAGCGCCAGCAAATTAATCCCCGGTGCAATCTGGCAGATCGCCCAAGCTTTCGTCACCTCCTCGTCACTAATCCAGCCATGCCGCTCAACAATGACGCGACGGATCAAAAAGAGGGTGGATGTACCACCGCCGAAAGACTGGGTGCCAATGCTCAACCAGGCCCGCAGCAGCCGCCAGGAGGTGGGCGGCTGCATGGTTGCGCCACCGCCCGTGACATTCCCCGGGGATGGCACGATAGCAGGAGAATCAGAAAGCGAAGACATAATACCTCTTTGTAATGTCAATTATCCAGCGTATTTCAATCTAATCCGTAGCGCCGCTACCTGCGTAACCATTCGCCTTGTCCAGGCAAATGCCATCACCTTGGCGGTCACCGAGTAGCGCCTATCGCCAGTTGTGGATCACGATTTTGGGTATCGCCAGGGCCACGTTCGATCCGGCCAAGATAAAGCGCCACGAAAATTAGGGGCAAGACCAGCAGGTAATTAACCCCCAACGCCACCTGAAAACTCCAAATACTGGCGATGACACCCGTCCACAAGGGCGGCACCATCGATCCAAGCGTCAGCGCCACGCTTAGGGTCCCACTCAACCTACCGGTCTGTTCGGGATAGAGCCGCGAGCCATAAGCCAGTGAAGTAGGAAAGAGACCAGAAAGGCTCAACCCAGTAAGGAAGACGCCAGTCACCATCAGCAGAGGGTTGTTGATGCCCAGCACCACCAAGGGATAGGTCAGCGTAATCCCGAAGGCCAATATGAGCAGCGTTTTGGCGTAGCCGAGGCGCTCGGCATAGGCGGCGCACAGAAAGCGCCCAATCGTCAGCGCGATGTAGAAGACCGAGATCATGGAAACCGAAAAAAGCATTGAGAAACCAGCCGATTTCTGCATAAAGACAGCGACCCAGCCTAGCAAACTGACCGCAACCCCGTTATAGATAAAGCCGATCACGAACAGAGCGAGAAAGGGCGCATCACGGAGCATGGCAAGGTCGAGCTTCTGCACCCTTGCCGCACGCGCTTCGGGCGCAGCCGTGCGGGAAAGTAAGTAGGCGATCATGCTATAGGTCAACCAGATCAGCCCGACGCCACCCAGCGCCCAGCGCCATTGTAAGCCGTGTTGGATCAGATAGCCGATGATCAGCGGTGAAACCGTCGCCCCTGCGCCATACACGCCATGCAGGATGTTGAGGGCGCGGGCGCGAGACTCGCGATTGGCGTCGGCGATCATGGCATTGATCCCGGTTGACAGTGCCGCTTGCGTCGCGCTGACCAAGATGTAGCCAACCATGAAGAGCACCCAGAACTTTGCCCCTGCCGTGAAGGCGAGCACGGCCGCCAGGATCAGCGCCGAGAGCCAGACAAGTCGGCGGCGCCCGATCACGTCGGAGCCAATCCCAGAGAGAATGTTGCCCAATATCCCGCCCACCGCTCCGGCCGGAAAAATCAACCCGATGGCCGCTAGGGTCATACCAGTCGCCACGAACTCTTTCGTGATCGACGGCATGACCGAAGGAATGAGAACAGCGGCGGTGCCGACGAAAACATACCCGATGAGGCCAAGATAAGTCTGCTGACGATTCAAAGTGTGCCTTCCATTCGCGTGCGCTAAAATTGCCGCTGTTCGCCGAGAACCCAAACCAGCCGGCCGTGATCAAATTGCTGATGAAGCCTGCTAATATTCTACACGAAAAGTGATTCGTACGACAACGTTAGAGTAAGCCAAGTGCTCAGCGGCCTATACGTGCTGGGCGTAAAGCGGTCACAAAAGCTAGATAATATTTGTTCGGATGCCTATTCGTACTTTATGATGGGGACCGAAAGCCAAAGTGCGCTTTATTCGCTGGATTGGCAAAATTTACAGTTCACAATATTTTCGAGCAAAAGTTATGGGTCAATACCAAGCCAATTTGCATCAGTCTAACCAGCACCAACATTTCGATGTCGTGGTCGTCGGCGCTGGCGCAATGGGCAGTGCCGCCGCCTATCATCTGGCGCAAGATGGTCAGCGTGTGCTGGTGTTGGAGCAATTCCAGGTTGGACACCTACGCGGCAGCAGTCATGGCGGCAGCCGGATTATCCGCTATACCCATGAAGATATTGAGTTTACTCGATGGATGCCAGCGACTTTTGCTTTGTGGCGGCAACTGGAACAGGAAAGCGGTCAGTCACTCATGCAGCTCACCAATGGGCTGTACTTTGGGCTGGGCAACGATCCATTTTTAACCGGTGCCCAACACGCGCTGCATACCCTGGGTTTTCCCTACCGCCTACTCACCACAAGCGATGTGCGCAGGGAATTTCCCCAATTTCGATTAGATGACGAATGGATGGCATTGGAGCAGACTGAAACCGGCATTCTAGCTGCAACCCGTTGCGTGCAGACGATGGTCGCTCAAGCCGTCCAGCATGGCGCGATAATACAAGAATCGTGTAAAGTGCTTGAAATCCGTGCAGAAGGCGAAGGCGTTGCCGTCCGTACTGCAACGCACGGCACAGAGACCGAAGTCTATGCCAATTGCGCCGTGATTACCGCGGGGCCGTGGGTGCACCAACTGCTCGATCCGTTGCTCGGTTATGTCTTACCCTTGACGCCTACGCACCAGCAAGTGGCCTATTTTCGGGTGGAAAAGCCCGAATTGTATGCCATCGGCCGCTGCCCCATCCATATTTTCTTTGATGGCAACCTGGGCGCTTACGGTTTTCCGATTTATGAACATCCTGGTTACGTCAAAGTTGCCATCGAATTGGCGAATATCCCAATTGATCCAGACCAACCCACGGCGATTGATCAACAGGCGTTGCAGCAATTATCCGCCATTGTGACTGAACGGCTCGTTGGTGTGGACCCCGAACCACATTGGGCCGAAAGTTGCCGCTATACCGAGACGCCCAACCGCGACTTTATCATCGACCGGCATCCGGAACATCCGCAGATCCTCTTTGCTACTGGTTTTAGCGGGCGCGGCTTCAAGCATTCGATCGCGATTGGGCGAGCGCTGGCCGACATGGCACAGAGTGAACCAGGCGTCTATCATCAGGAATTCTGGCTGCCACGCTTTGCGCTAAAAGTTTTTGCGCCCTGAGTGGGCCTATTGCAGGGACGAACACGTGAGTGCAGTGCATGCCGTCACACAACCGGGATGACAAAATCTTCTGCATCGGCGTGCGCTGCAAGGCAAGCGGACGCGCAATGCACGCTTGTTGTCGTTGTGCGAAAAACAGTTACACCGAGTGCATCGCTATGCTGTGTAAAATGAGTGACCAAAGATTTATTTCATACTGTCCAAATTAATTTCTACATCGTGCAAACTAGAACCCTTCCGATTCAAGATCCCAATGCGCAAGCCACTGCGCTTGCCCTGCTGACGGCGCAGCAAATCATCGCCGCCCCCACCGACACCGTCTATGGCCTGATGTGTCGCTACGATTCCGCTATTGCCATTGAGCTATTATACGAAGCCAAACAACGCCCTCCGCAAAAGGCGATCCCTGTGCTGATCAGCGATCAAGCCCAATTAGCCTTGGTCACGCTAACATCAACATCGCCCTTGACCCAGCAGCTTATCGAAAAATTTTGGCCTGGCCCATTAACGCTGGTTCTGCCGGCGTTGGCAACACTACCAGGTATTCTAACGGCTGGGCAACCGACCGTGGCCGTGCGGATGCCGGATCACACAATGCTACGCCAATTGATTGCGCGCGCTGGCCCACTGGCTGCCACCAGCGCAAACCTCAGTGGCGGCCCGGATTCGACTACAGTGGCCCAAGTGTTGGCGCAACTAGGCGGACGCATTCCAATGCTGCTGGCAGATGATGAGCGTGAACGCACGGCCCTGCCGAGCACGATTGTCGATCTAACCAATCGCATACCACGCTTGCTCCGGCCAGGCCCGATTGCGGATGCGGTACGCGCCGTATTGCAAACGTTTGGCGTTTCATGTTAATTGGCATTGACGCGTCGCGCGCGTTGCGCGCCAAACGCACGGGTACGGAGCGTTACTCGCTGGAGATTATTCGCCATTTACTCGTGTTGCCAGCGGCTGCCCAACATCAATGGCGGCTCTATGTTGACGTTGTTCCACCCCAGGAATTCTTTCCCGCCCAAACACCCGGTGCCGCGCAACCGAATGTAGAAATTTGTTACTTACCCGCGCGCCACTTATGGACACACAGGGCGCTGGCGCGTGAAGTGATCCAGCACAAGCCAGATGTGCTCTTTATCCCGGCGCATGTGCTGCCCTTTGTCCTACCCAGCCGTCGTCTACCGCCCAGCGTTGTCACCTTGCATGACCTGGGTTATCATTATTTTCCCGAAGCCCATACACGCTTTCAGCGGCTCTATTTACAGGTAAGCACCCGTTGGAGCGCCACCGCGGCCACGCAGTTGATTGCCGTTAGCCAGGCCACAGCCAACGATATAACGCAGTTCTATGGAGCGCCGTCGGATAAAATTCAGGTGGTGTATGAGGCGTTTGCGTCGGATCAGATCGACGATTCAGCAGCGACAAAAGGTAGGCCGCTCCATTTGCAACGTCCTTACGCACTTTTTGTGGGCACACTACAACCACGTAAAAATCTGGTGCGGTTAATTCAGGCGTATGCAAAATTAAGCAAAACCACATCGCTCAGTTGGGATCTGGTGTTGGCAGGCAGCGCTGGTTGGCTGAAGCAATCACTACCCGAATTAGTCAACGAGTTGGGTCTATCCAAACGTGTTCATTTTATTGGCTACGTGGCCGACGCCGACTTACCTGCCCTTTATGCCGGCGCGATTTTCTTTTGCTTTCCTTCCTTGTTTGAAGGCTTCGGCCTGCCTGTGCTAGAAGCCCAAAGTTATGGAGCACCCGTTATGACTGCTAATAATTCTTCTCTACCCGAAATCGCCGGCGATGCCGCGATCCTGGTTGACCCGCTGGATGTCGATGCAATTGCCGATGCCATGTTGCGCTTGAGCCAAGATGAAGACCTTCGCCAAAAACTGATCACGGCTGGCTATGCGAACGTAAAACGTTTTTCCTGGGAAAAGGCTGCGCGCGAAACACTGGCAGTTTTAGAGCGTGCTACGGCAAAAGTGATAAAGTAATGGGGTAGCCAAGTGACATTCGCTACCCTCAAAATTTTGGGAACCGACATTCACTGCATCAATTTTGCGCAAACCCTGGTTCAAATTGCGCAATGGGTGGAAACAGCTTCCCCCGCATCCGCTTGTCGCCAAATTTGCACGGTCAACCCCGAATTTATCATGGATGCGCGCCGCGATCAGGCGTTTGCGCAGGTTTTGCAGCGCGCCGATCTGCGTGTGCCGGATGGGATTGGCGTGCTATGGGCCGCCCGCTTATTGGGTGCGCCGTTGCACGAACGCGTGACGGGCTCAGACGGCATTTACCGCATCTGTGAACGGGCAGTGCGCGAGCAGTGGCGCGTTTATCTTTTAGGCGCGGCGCCTGGTGTCGCTGAAAAGACGGCGATCATTTTGCAAAACCGTTATCCTGGCCTACAAATTGTGGGTACGTACAGCGGCAGCCCCCAGGATGATAATTGGCCGGGCATCCGTCAACGCTTGGACGCAACGCAGCCCGATATTCTCTTTGTCGCCTTTGGTCACCCGCGCCAGGACTTTTGGATCGATGAGCATCGGCATGAATTGCCAGCCAAAGTGGCGATTGGCGTGGGTGGCGCGTTCGATTTTGTGGCGGGGGTCACGGTGCGGGCGCCGCGTTGGGTGCAGCGGCTTGGGTTGGAATGGTTGCACCGCTTGATCTACGAGCCCTGGCGTTGGCGACGCATGTTGAAGTTGCCGTCATTTGTTGGATTGGTGTTGGTGCAGTGGATAAGGAAGCGTTTGGGGAAATGAGGGTTGAAGTGGTAATACAGCCCTCCCCCCAGCGAGGTCTCCTGAATCGAAGGACAGATTTCAGGAGAGGGAGAGCAGCGTTTACCCTTACTTGAAACTTCTATCAAACTTAGTCATCGTCCAACATTAAGTTAACCATCTTCCGGGAAGCTTGTCTGACCGTCGAGATGGTTGGTTCTGAGCTTCCCGGAAGATGAAATCTACAAGTTATTTCTGGACGATTACTTACTTTACTAGAGGCTGAGAAGCACTGAATGATTACTATACGCGGCACGGGCATAGCTGCGTTTTTTGTCATTTGTAGACGGTATAAAAGGTGGTCGGCGCTTCTCCTGAGGCGTCATTGTCTACAAACGCTCTTATCTGTGACCGTTGCGCGTATAATCAA
>JBBREZ010000102.1:0-16840 GCA_038225095.1 Caldilineales bacterium | reverse complement strand
CGCGGAGTCTTCTTTGATCACCATGGCCGCGCAACCAACAGCCGCCCCGTTGTAGCGACCGAGGAACAGATGCATGCTTGGCTCAGGCCCGGTGCTCAATTGATAATAGCGGCGGCGTCTGAATGCCTCCTCGTCCGCAGGGAGGCTATAGCACGAAGCCATTACGCTGATGTAGGCTTCGTACGCTTCCGTTGATTCGGGATCGATCTGTTCAACGTCCACCCCATCGACTAAATCGAGGGTCAGGGCAGTGCTGGCGAGGAATGCCTGGATGACGGATTGCGTGGCGCCGCGCGCAAGTAGCCGCTCACCAAGGTCTCCTGGTCGTGTCCACGGATAGACACACCACGTTAGCGGCAGCCCTAGCCTGTGATATTCATAGACGATCGCGTCGATCTCTGCATCCGCATTCTGCTCATTGAGGTTTGAGAAGAGCACCTCGTTGGCAGCAGACCAGGAGGACGAAGGTGTCAGGGTTCGATACCAACCGCCTTCATCAATCACAATCGTATCATCGCGTAATCGCTGCGGACCAACCGGTCCGTTCAGCACGATCTCCAATTCATGCGGTACTCTCATTCTAGCAATCGCTGGACGACTGTCGAAAGCGATCCGGCTTAGGATTTGTGATGCTGGCATGCTCAACTGTGCATCCTCCCCAATCGGTCGAGGCCCGTTTATGTAGCTGGTAAGGATCGCCGAAAATTAGCCGCCGTCGCTCCTGCCTCTCTTCTCTGGCGCAAGCGGCTTTGTGGTAGTTAATTTCCTGAGCGATCCTTACCTAGACTCTAGGTCTCACTGGCTAGCCCATAGCGGGGGTCTTGTTTTTCTTGTTCATTTCAGCGAAAAGATCAACCCACCACTTCTTCATTAGGTCAATGGCTTCTTTGCCGCCCTCGAGCGCTTGTTTCGGGTTGATCGTGGGTCGATCTCCTTCCTTGGGCGCGACAGTTTGGTCCGGCTGCACACCACGCATGAAGATACCGAGTTCATCTTTATGGCTTTGCTCCACACCATCAAGATGCAGGTCGTGGAAGGCAACCAAAGACTTTCCTTTATCGCCTGCTTCTCGCCTTGCAATGACTTCCTCGGAGATAGCCCGAAATACTTCGTGCTCGAAGATCGCCGCCGTTTCGGTGGCGAACATCGTCCCCAACACAGCAGAAGGTTCGCGCACGCAGAGTTCGCCAATCGAATCCAAGAAACGCGTGGTGGGTGTAAACTCTACTCGAGTGTCGACATCAGCGCCAACTTTCTTGAGCGCCGCCTTATACATGGCTGCATGTCCACTCTCTTCGTTAAAGTTACGAACAAGTTCCTTCTTGACGAAATCGGTGTCGAATGAACCTGTTGTTTGTGCTGCTGTCCACAAAAACTCACAGTTGCGGAACGAAAACTGGTAGTGTTCCATCATGAGCCATTCAAGCGTCTCGGTACTAAACCCACTCAAATCCGCGAGCTGCTTTTTTGCGTTGCTGGTGAATTCTTCATTCAACTGGTCAATTTGGGTGGCTACATCCATTGTCTTTTCCATTGTTCTGTTCCTTTTCGTTGCTTGATTAAGACTTTTTCGAGTTTACTGTGACCTAGCCTAGACGTTCTTCCGCTTGCACGGTGCGACCGTATCTGCTTTGGCCTCAGGCAAGGTATTCGCAAAATAACCGGTCATGCCCAATGCTGGGGCCAGGTTACGGGTCGAGGTGCTGGTATCGCTTCTACCGGTCAGCGCGCTGGTGGCCTCGGTGACCGCATTGCTCAACTTGCCCCACAAGGCACCCACCTGAACATCTAGATCATCCCAGGCGAGGCTGGCACGCAGGTTGGTGCGCACTGGCACACCGCCAATCGGCGTGGCAGCGCAGTTGGTTGTGATGGTTTGTGATGTCTGCTTCGTTTTATTGTTTCCCTTCATGTATCGAACCTCATTCATAAAACATAATCAACGAGGCCAACGTATCGCTTGATCGACGGTCTAGCTGTCATACTCAGGGAATGTTAATTCCCTAGATCGTAAACGGTGCCAATTGGGGGGCCAAAGCCGAGCGGCCATTTGGTCTGATCATTGTATTTGGCCCCCGTCAGTTCGAGGCTGATCATCTGGTCACCATTACGTTCTAGCAATTTGGCGTCGGTCAAATTAGCGCCATGCAATTCTGTGCCACTCAAGATGGCTTCTAACAGATTGGCTTCAATCAGCGTTGCGCCGCGCAAATTGACACCATTGAGATTGGTGCGTTGTAATTTGGCCTGGTTGAGATGAGCATGGGACAGGTCGGCACCTTGCAGATTCGCATCGTCTAAACTAGCTCCGTTTAGGTCGGCGCGCGACAAGCGGGCACCGCGCAAATCGGCCTTGTCCAGGTTGGCACCGCTTAAAATGGCCCCCGTTAAGTCAGCGCCGCGTAAAATACTCACGGTCGCACCGACTGTTTCGATCGAAAGGCTGGCGCCCTTCATATAGGCCCAGTCGAGTTTTGCACCGCGCAGATCCGCACCATTGAGATTCACACCGCGCAGATCAGCGCCACGCAAATCACAGCCAATCATGCGGGCTTCGCGCAAGATGGCGGCGGTCAACTTGACATTGCGCAGATCGATTTGGGTGAGAATCGCGCCGGTTAAATCGGCACCGCTTAGATTGGCCTGGTCTAAGTTGGCGCCGCTTAGATTGGTGTTGCGTAAATTGGTGCCGATCAACTGTGCGCCAGCCAGATTAGCTTCGGTCAAGAGCGCACCCGAGAGATCAGCCCCAGCTAAGTTCGCACCGCTCAGGTTGGCATTGGTGAGTTGGGCGTTTGTCAAGCGCACGTTGCTCAAATCGGCATTGGGCAACTGAACGCCAGTCAAATTCTGTTCGAGCAGATAGGCACCCTGGCAGACTGGTGGACAACCGGCGGGTAGACCGCTCAGGCTACAGGCGGCCAGCGTTAAGCTAATCATCACCGCCCCAGCCCAGCGCTGGGGCGTATAAACTCGGTGTCTGTTCATCCTGTACGCTCGTCCTACTTGGTGGTCAAAACTTTCAAATCCTTGGCCCACACATATTGGGTCAAGAAAGGATCGGGCTTGATCGGGGCGGGTGAGGCAAAAATTTCTTCGATCTGGCCATTATCGCGGATGACGCCAATCCGCAAGGTTTTGTAGGTATGTTGGGTCTTGGCGTCAATGCGCACCAAGCCTTCAGGCGCCTTGTAGCTGATCGTTTGCGTGGCAACGGTTTTGCGCAGATCGTCGATGGCGGTCGATTTGGCTTTCTCGACCATGGCCTTCCACAGATAGACGCTGGTATAGGCTGACTCAATCGTAGAGGCCGTCACCCGCTCTGCGCCGTAGGCTTGTTTATAGGCGTCCACGAACTTAACATTTTCCTGGGTATTGGTCGTTTGAAAATAGTTGCCCGCCACCCAATTGCCGACCGCATTCTCAGCCCCAATCTGGCGCACTTCTTCTTCGGCAATACTGGTACTCATGATCGGCAGACTGGCCGAGGTTATCCCGGCGATTTTGGCCTGGCGAAAGAAAGCGATGTTGTTGGCCCCGGTCATGGTATTGAAGATAACATCGGCATCGGCCAGTTTGATCTGATCAAAAATTGGCGTAAAGTCTGTCTGATCAAGCGCTGCATACGCTTCGCCGGCAATGGTCGTGTCACTGTAGGCCAGGCGCGCCTTGATGATGGTGTTGGTGGTATGCCCGATCGCTGAATCATTGCCCAGCAAAAAGAACTTCTTCCGGTGTTGCTCGAGTAACAAATATTCGACAGCCGGCACAATCTCTTGCGATGCTTCGGCACCAATATAGAAAATATTAGGTGAACTTTCCAGCCCTTCGTATTGAGCCGGATAAAAGAGCAGTCCATGCAATTCTTCGAGTACCGGGATCACGGCTTTGCGGCTGTCACTGGTCCAACAGCCAAAGATAACGGCCACCTGATCATGATCGAGCAGCTTACGGGCTTTGGCGGCAAAGTTGGGCCAGTCGCTGGCACCATCTTCGACACTGACGGCCAACGGCTTGCCCAAGACACCGCCGGCGGCATTGATCTCTTGAATCGCAAGCAGCGCGCCATCCCGTACGGCAACTTCGGTCGACGCCATGGAGCCGCTCAACGAATTGAGAATACCGACCTTGATCGTGTCTGTGATCACAGGCTGGGCGTTGGCTGCTCCTGAATTCTGGAGCTGAGCGACTTGTTGGGTAATGTTCGCAGCGGGCCAGATCGTGCGTTCGTTGGCATCGACCGTAGTGACATCGGTATCAGTGATGATTTGCCGACGGGCCAATTCGTTAAGCCCGATCATGATTGGGTCAAGCTTTAAATCCTCATCGGTCAGGGCATCGGCGGTCAGTTTGGCGGCATTTAAATTGGCTGAGCGCAAATTGGTGCCTTTGAAATTAACGCCAACCAACGCCGCCCCATTCAGTTTAGCCCCGCGTAAGTTGGCCGACGCCAGATTCGCACCGATCAAACTGGCACCAGACAGATCACTATCGGCTAATTGCGCGCCATTCAGATTGGCAAGATTCAACTGCGCACCGCTCAGGTTGCTATCCGAGAGTTCAGCGCCGCTCAAGTCCGATCTACTCAGGTGCGCGCCGCTCAAATCTACGCCGCTCAGTTGCGCCCCTTTCAACTGTGCTTCGGCAATTTGGGCACCGGCCAACTGCGCATTGGTCAGAATGACATGAATGAGAATTGCCTTATCCAGATTGACCCCATTGAGCGTGACCTTGGTTAAGTCAATGCCAGACAAATTAGCACCGCTTAAATCCGCTCCGCTCAGATCGGCCCCCTCCAGTTTTGCGCCACTGAGGTTGGCGCTGGTTAAATCAGCGCCCAACAGCTTAGCATTGCGCAAGTCACTATCTTCCAGGGTAGCGCGCGCGAGAACCGCCCCACTGAGGTTGGCATTGTAGAAATTGACGCCATTCAGGTTCGCCTCGCGCAAATTGGCTTCCACCAAGCGCGCGTCATGCAAATTCAGATGGCTTAAATCGACGCCAATCAAATTGGCGCCAATGCAATTCGGCAGACAGCGAATCGGTTGCACCACCCAATACCAGGCACCAATCAGGATGGCGGCCATCATTCCCACTAAGAGGAGAATACGCCACACAAGAAAGCGAGTCTTTACGGTTTTTTTCATAGATCGATTAAGCAGCTATGGTTTCGCTAGATGTGTCGTGCGGAAGTCTAATTGACTGGTTGGATGCGGCGTAAACTCCTGGACTTCTTTTCGGACCGCCAGCAACACCGGGCTGAAGAGCGCAATGATCACTGCGCCTTCATCCACCAACATTTGTTGGGCCTGTTGATAGAGTGCTTTGCGTTTTTGGTCATCAAACTCACTGCGCGCCGCATCCAGCAAGGCATCGAATTTAGGCTCGCGCCAATTACTCTCGTTCTGTGACGCCTTCGAGTGATAGGCAATGTTTAACATTTCTTCAATACTGGTGCGGAATGTCCAATTGCCGATATGAAACGGCACCTTTTGCCAATAAGCGGTCCAATATTCATCGGATGGCACCTGCACCACCTCAATGCGGATGCCCGCCGGCGCAGCCATCTTCTGAAAGGCATTCGCCAGTTCCATCATCCCAGGCATCACATCCGAAGCAACCAGCGTTATATCCAAGCCCTGCGGATAACCGGCATCGGAGAGTAAGGTTTTGGCTTTGCTCAGATCGCGGCTGCGGATCGGAATGTCGGCCCAATTGGGGTCAATCGGGGCCACTGGTTGATCGTTGCCCAACGCGCCATGCCCGCGCAGCATAAGCTGTTGCAGCGCCGGACGGTCTACACAATATTTAAAAGCCTCGCGCACCCGGTTGTCGGTGAAAGGTTCCTCGGTCGCCTGCATAATGATCGTCTGATACGCGCCACTCGGTGCCTCCAGAATCTTGACATCGGGATGGCCGCCCAGCGTGAGAATGTCGTCCAAACTAACTTTCCACATCAGATCAATTTCACCATTTTTCAACGCATTGATCTGGTCGGTTTGTGGCATCTGATAGAGATATTGAATTTGATCAAGCTGAGGCATGCCTTTGGCCCAATATGTTTCGTTGCGCTTCACTAAAAGCTGTTTGCCCGACGAATATTCATCAAAACGAAACGGACCTGTCCCCATAGGCGCGGACGCGAGCAGGCTGTCAGAGCGATCATGCGGCACGATCGACGTTTGCGCCGATCCCAACAGCAAGGGAAACTCGGCGCTAGGCGCGCTCAAATTAAAACGCACGCTATAATCATTCAAAGCTTCGACGGTTTCGATCGTCCGCAAGACGGAATAGATCGGCGAACCAAACCCCGGTTTTAGAATGCGCTCGAAGGTATACACAACATCTTTGGCAGTAAATGGTGTGTCATGATGAAATTTCACACCACGCCGAAGTTTAAATGTCCAATGCCGCAAATCACGGGTCGCGGCCCAAGACTCGGCTAACCTGGGCTGGAGGGCTAGTTTTTGATCCACCCAGACTAAACCACTATAAATGTCGGTCGCTAGTTGAATATCTTCGGCACCGACCGCCTGGGCGGGATCTAGCTCGGTGGGCGCACCAGGAAAGGCCACGCGCAGCGGCCCCTCCACCCGTGGCTTACTCATCGCGGCGGCTGCGGTGGGTGCTCGTTGCCCTGGCAGTCTGGCCGAGTTGCAACTGGCCAGCAAGCCTAAGCTCGCTGCACCTACGGTCAGTTGCTTGAGCAACGTTCTGCGCTTCAAAAGATGGTTCCTGTTTGTTTTGCTTAGCATACTGCTCTCAATGAGCCAAATAAAAGAGTGACAAACAAATCGCCTGTCCGCTGTCTACGCTTCTGCTATCAGCTCAGCTACTTGGCGCTTATGGCTGGAAGGTCATCATATCCTGGTTGAAGCTGCGTCTAAGCCCGCCACATTGACGGGTGCGCGGCGGAACCAGCGTAATTTGCGCTGAGCATCGACGGCGCTGATCTGTTCCGCAGCATTATCCAGGGTGGCAACAACTTCTCTGAGCGCGAGTTGGAAGGCTTCAGGATATTTCTCCGCCGCCTGCCGAATCGCCTGCACGCAATAGATCTGACGCTCGGGTTCGGTAGCTAAGATTAGATTAGTTGACAACGCCGGGCTGATTTCTTTTTCTACGAGTTTCGTCAGGAGCTTCTGTGCGAATACTTGCGGCTGTTTGCCATAGGGATTTTCCTCGAAGGCTTGCCAGATGTGCAACCGTTGCAGGTCGGGTTGCAGTTGAGCCGCTTGCCACAAGGTTTGGACGTAGTTTTTCACCAGCAGGGTAATGGCTTGTTTCAATTCACTATCGAGATCTAGCTGGTGATTGACCAACCAAGCAGGGTCAATGTTCAGGTTGAGGCAAAAGATCACGACTTGATCGGCCAGATAATGGATTTGTGGTTCGGAAAGGGTCGCCAACCAGGGTTGGATCTCCGGCTGCTCCGGAAAAGCTTGCGTGAGCCATTGTTGCATCTGGGGTGCAAGGTTTGGGCCAGACATGCGTGGCCGCTTGGCCCAGACCTGCTGTACACTAGCACGCGTCTGACTGAACGTGTCTGACAGGCGCTGGGACAACAAAGGGGTTTTCGTCGCGGTGGGTGCGATGCCAGACATTTTCATGGCCCTGGCGCGTCTGCGCTGCCGCCGTACTCTGGCTCCCACCACGAACATGACAACCAGAACAAACAGGATGAGTATGAAATCCATAGAGAGTTTTCTCCTTGTATCGTTGATTATTCTTTGCCGTTTTGCTGGTTTGTCGTTGTGACGGTCGCTGACGCACCTACCTTGTCCGGCGGCAACGGGGTCGCGCTCGCATTAATTGTGGTTTTCAGTGGCAGTGTTGATGTCAAAGGGGAATTCTGTACCAGATCCTGCAAGGGCAGAATCAACGGCGCGTTGTTGGGCACCAGCATCGTTCGGATCGTAGGCGATAATTTTTGGATGTAGTCAAAGGTCAACAGATCGCGATTTTTGATTAAAACATCCGAAATTGCCTGTAAACCTTCAGCCTGGGCCTTCGCTCTGAGCACCGAAGCTTTGGCATCGGCATCGGCGCGCAGCAAGGTGGCATCGGCCTCACCAGCCGCCTCCAATTTTAATTGATCACGGCGACCGGCGGCCAGGCTGCGGATCTGCTCGGCTTCGTACTCTTTTTGCTGTTGCCCTTCTAAAGCCACCTGTTTCTGTTCGACGGCGGCAGCATATTGCGGCGTAAAGGAGATATCGCGCAGTAGGAATTGGTCTAGCACCAAGCCCTTGTCGCGGAATTCCTGGGCCAAAAGCTGGTCGAGCGTAGCTTCCAGATCTTTACGGGCCGAACTATTGACTTCTTTGACCGTGAATTGCGAAACCTGGGTGCGGACCACTGAGCGCGTCACCGGACGGATCAGGTCGTTGGTATACCGGTCTTGCCAGTCAATATATACCCGCACCGCCTGTTGCAGGTCCACGCGAAAGATGATCGAGCAGTCAATGCGGACTTCTTGTCCATCACTCGTGCGCGCGCTGATCGAATCATCGTTAAGATTGGCCCCCTCGGTTGGCGTATGCGACATCGTATAGGTCTGCCAGGAGATCGGATAACGTTCTTCATGTTCCAGAATGGGAATAATCCAGTGCAGACCGGCACGAAAAGGTTGTGAACGTACACCACTTGGCGAGATGACCGAGACAATCACAGCCACTTCTTGCGGCTGGACAAAGACCAGGGCCATGCTGATCAGCGAGAGACAAATCGCGCCAAACAGTGGTAAGAGCACACGCATTGACAGGAGTTCAAGCAGGCCATCCGTCCAGCCTTGCTGCCGAGCGGTTACGATAAGGATAATAATGGCATAGATCGCAAAAACCCACCATCCAATCGTCGCAATCAGTGCCAATAGCTCATCAAAGCTAAACGACCGGCCTGGAGTGGCTTGTGTCAACGCAGAGAGCATTCTGCTTTCCTCATAAATCAGATGGGAAATCGAAATATAAAGCGGGATATACTTACAAATTTTTTCTAATCATAGGGCTTCATCGTCAGCCAAACGTCAGTCGCATGTAGCTTTTTTTGGGGTTACAGCGACCGATTGGTTAATCTGACTAGGCCAACAGCGACAATTCTGACCCGCCAACCGGCGCTGCAGCAGTGTGGATGGCGGTCTACTCTTTACCAATAGCGCCACATTTGCCTCGCCTTCGTCTTTTTCCTGATGTTTCAATGCTCAGGCCAGCGATGAGACTAGCGGCCTAAATCCCAATCGAACCACCAATCCCCACCAGGCCCAGATAGCAAGCGCAACCGGATGGGTCTGTCGATATTCCACGGCAACAGCATAAATGAGTAATTGATTGGCCTGGCCTCTATGTTATCAAAAGGTGAAACTGGACGACGTGCCAAGCTTATTTTTAAGCTTAACAGCACCGGTAGCTTGACGCGCTTTTCTTTCGCCAGCGTGATATACGCTCGATAGGGTCGGTGCGGGTTAAATAGCGCGACAAGGCGATGGTCAGCAGACAGATCGGCGCGTTGCCTCGGCGTGAGACTGGTAGATGGCACGTAGCCAATCAGGCAACCAGACGGTGCAACTACAGAATCGTGAGGCACCGTCTGGTTGCCTGCCGTGTTGGCTAGACAGTGGTTGGGGTTGCCCCTGCCCCAATCGTAAAGCTGAGATAATGCCCCGCCTTGATATTGGTCTTCACCTTGATCACTGGCGCAGCGCTCACCGCGGTGGCCGACGGCTGTTGCGGCTGGCGATTGTCTATTGCTGCGCCCGCTGCTGCCTGTTCTTTGTTTTGACGCTTCTGCTTGGTCTTCACTTTTATTCTCCTATCATTTTTAACCATTTTCTAAGGATGCGCGATCACCAAAAGGGTCGGCGCATGGCGTAATACACACTGCAACGCCAGCCGTAAATTTTCGGGGTCGAGGGCCGCAAAACTCTCGTCTAGGATCAGCAAATCAGCGGCCTGCAAGAGTGTACGGGCGATGTACAAGCGGCTGCGCTCCCCATGCGAAAGTTGCCATCCACTTTCCCCTACAATTTGCTGCAACCCGGCTGGCATGCGGTCAAGCAAATCGCTCAAGCCCAACTCTCGACAAATCACCTCGGCGTCTGCCAGATCAGTCGCGTGGGGTGGCCAGCGGCGGCCCAACAACAGATTAAAGGCCAGTGTCCCCGTCAACACATAATTCTCGTGAAACTGGGGTGCCACCACCACTCGTTGCCGCCAATTCGAGCCCAATGTTTTGTGGTCAAAGCCCCACAGCAACAACAACCCTGTTTCGGGTTTGCGAAGACCGGCCAGCAGCGCTGCCAGCGTTGATTTTCCACCCCCCGATGGGCCTTCGAGCAACAGTCGATCACCCCGTTGGATCTGCAAGTTGCAGCCTTGTAAAATAGGTTGGCTACGTCCCTGATAGCGAAAATGCAGATCACGCGCCAGCAGAAAGGTTGGCTGTTCCTGCCGTGCCGCCGGATTGATCGCGTACAACGATGCGTCTTGACTTGGTGTATCTGTGGCGCGCGCCGCAGCCTGAAAAAGTGGGCCAACCTGTTGCCAGGCCAAGAGCGCCCCGATCACGCTTTGTAGCCCGGTCATCAAATTAGTCAACGCCTGAAGTCCTAAGAGAATCCCGCCCAAGCTGACCAAAAACAGACCGGGTGAATCCGGCATGAACAGCCAGCTATAGGCCAATCCACCCAGCCCCACCACCATCCAACCGCGTGCGATCAGGGCTTTCAGGGGCGCTTCGGCTTTGTCTACCTCGGTTGATACATTCAAATATTGATCGAGGAGTTGGTCTTCCTCGGCGTGCCAAGTCTGGCGATCTTCTTGAGCTAGCCGCGTGCGATGCCCCACCATTCGTTCCACGACATCGTTGGTCATGGTGCGGTAGGTGTTGATCCAGGTGCGACGACGCCGCCAGTACCGCCAAACGAAGAGCAACATCAAGAGCAGCCAGCCAAACAGCAGCAGCGCATGACTCCACCCGCCCGCACCCAACGTTAACACCACCAAGGCTGCGCTCAGTTGCAGCAAGGCCAACACCAGCGTAAAGCCGCCCGTGAGCGCCAATTGCTCCAGTAGTTCTGTTTCGAGCACCCGCCCCAAAAATTGACCGACCCCTTGCTGGCGAACTTCCTCGGCTTCTAAACGCAACGCCCCATAGAGCAGGCGTTGCTTAAAGATTTGGCCCAGGCCAACCGCCATCGCATCTTGTGCATTGTTGCTCCAGGCCACAAAAGGAATTTGCGTCAGCAGGAGCAACGCCCAACCCCAGCGCCATGTCCACGTCCCATCACCACTGCTCGCAATCTGGCTGATCACCCCCCAAGCCAGCAGGGTAAGCAATAATTGGCCCAGATAACTGATCAAAAGTTGGCCCACCGCCTGTGGCAACCTTAATCTTTGCGACTGCTGCTTCAAATCCGCCGCCGGCGTCAAGCGTAAACACCAAAAGCCCCGCAATGGACTACGCCCAGCCAGTTCACGAAATAACGCCGCGCGCGTGTGGGCACGGCGTTGCTCAGAAATGTTCGCATCCTGCAACAGTTGGTCGACCATCGCTTGTTGCGGCGTTGCAACGGTGTTACACAACAGGCTACGCACCAGCCGAGGGCGCACCTGGTGCAGCGCACGGTCAGGCCCAATCAGGGTGAGACGGGCATAGCGGCTGCGCACGAGCAGTAAAAAACGGGGCTCTTGGGTTGGCAGGGTCTCGATGGGCATGACCCTGGGCCATTGCAACAGGGCTGGCCCGGCACTATGTAAGAACTGATCGATTTCGGCATAGGTTGCCGCCATCGGTTCGGCCTCCAGCCCTAGTTGGCTAGCACCCCAATCGATCCATTGGTCGAGCGTCTGCTCATCGGCGGGTAAGCCCCCAGGCCAGGCCAATTTTTTGCCAAGCGGATGCGTTACCAAGCCGCTTGCCTTGGCCAAAGCTGGTATAGCCTCGCCTAAGTCGCTCAACGGCCAGGTGAGTTTATAGAGTTCGCTACTCGCTTGCGCAGTAGTCAATGGCTCGCTGGGCAAAATGAATCCCTATTGCTTGGTGATTGGCTAGGCTTTTCGCTCTATCGTGTTTTCCAGCGATGTGGACACGATGTTCCATGTGCGCCTACGAATGCCTACTCTATCCCTAAACTCTAGCCTATGTTCGTCAGGCAAACGTCAAATGATCGTCAACTGGCCGGATTTGGACGATTTTCCTGGAGATGACCGTTTTCTAACCACAATCGCCGCCAGTGGCGTTGTGCCCATAAGCCCTGACGCACAGCCGTTTCGGCACTCAGCAAAGCGTGATAGCGTGAATTCTGCTGGGCAGCCAACGCGGTGGGCGGGCCATCTTCCACCACACGCCCCTCTTCGATCACAAGGACGCGCGCAAAGGATTGGGTTTCCTGCACATCATGGGTGATGCAAAGTAACGTGCAATCGGGCCAGTGTTGGCGGGCTTGTGCCAGCAGGGCGTGACGCTTGGTCCGATCCAACCCGCGAAACGGCTCATCCAAGATCACCAATTGCACGTCGGGACGCAGCAAAGCGCGCCCCAGGCGCACACGCTGGCCTTCACCACCAGAGACCAATCCACCGCCTTCGCCCAGACTGGTTTGCAGGCCATCGGGCAACTTCTCTAAGACTTGGAACAGATCGGCGGTTTCTATCACATGTTCTAGCGACAGGAGATCGACGTTCTCGACCCCGTACCGCAAATTGTCCACCAGCGAACGATTCCAGATCTGCACCCCTGGATCCACCCAGGCTGTGGCTCGGCGCAGGGCAGCCAGATTTTCGCCGGTCAGCGGTGTCCCATTAATGAGCACATGTCCAGCCGCTGGTTGATGCCAACCCAGCAACAGTCCAATCAGGCTCGATTTGCCCGCCCCCGACGGCCCCACAATCGCAATCTGCTCGCCCGGCTGGATCGTGAGGTTGATGCCTTCCAAGATCGTGTGTCCGCTGGCCTGAACGGTCACATTTTCGATGGTGATCGCAACGCCATGCGCCGAGGGAAAGCCAGGGGGAAACACCGCGTGCTCTTCTCCCTGTTTCTCTATCTCCTTGTCTTCCTCCCCTTCCTCCGGCGCACCAAGCGGCTCCAACAACTTGAGCACATGGTTGCGTTGAACAGGATATTGTTTGGCAATTTCCAAGAGGGCCAGCCCCAGAACTGGCAGGTTGAGCAGCCAATAGAGCAAAAGTAGCAGGCTGGTCTTGTCTGCGCCATGGGCCAGATAATCGAGCACGATCCAGATCACAAAGCCAGCCCCGACTAAGGCGGATGTTGTTTCAATCGCCGTTTGCAAGCGGAATACGGCCCAATTGGCGCGCACCCAGGCGACCAGCATGCGTTCCTGTTCACGCCGCACGACGCGCGCGGCGCTGTGCGTCCGAATGGGGAGCAACCCCAACATGGCATCTAGATAGAAACGCACCAACGTGCTATTATGGGCGCGCACGCGCAGATCGCGTTCGGCCAGCAGCGGCTGAAAGAGCAATGTCAGACCAATCATCAAAACCGCAGCCAGGAGCACTAGCCCCGCGCTACGGGGTGCCAGCCAGATGATCCCCCCCGCAGTGAGGATAATTTGAAAGCTTAGCCGGAGGAATTGCACGCCCAGGTCGGGCAACGTGCGCAATTGGCGCAGATCGTGGGCGCGCTGCGCCATGTCCGATGTTAAGCGACTGTGGAAATAGCGCTCACTCAGGCGAGGAATCTTCGCTAAAAAGGCCATGCGCAGCCGCGTCTCTAGACGGCGTCCCAGACGCAGGACGTTGATCGAAATCGGGATTTCCAATAACATTAACATCAGCGCAAAAAACAAAACAGCGGCGAGCAGTTGCACGCGCGCACCAACCACGTCTAGTTGCTGGTTAATCGCCAGCAACCCGCGCAATAAGGCTGCTTCAAAGGTGATGCCAATTGTGGCTAGCAGGAGCGCAAAGCCAAGCAGCATGGGCGTGAGCAGATTATCAGCGCGCAAAGCCTGGAGAATGTGGAGTGTAGGCTGGCTCGGTGTCTCGGTCAACACCAACGCCAACATGGGCGCCAATGCTGGCGTTGGTGTTGGGGGTTCGCTGCTTTCGTCCACGTTGGCGACTTCGGCGGGCACACGCCGCCCGCGCACGCGGACTAACACCGCGCCTTGCATCAACAACTGGGTGGTCGGTGACGCGGGTCCAGGTTCAGCCGGCACCGGACGCACAGACCAGAAAAGATCGGGAATCGCGCTTGTGTCTGTGGTGGCTACCATCTGGTCGAGCAAGGCTTGCGCTTCAACGCCCCGCCATACACCGCCCGTTTGCACCAGCGTGGCCACCAGGCGGGTGACCGCATCTAGGGTTGCCAGGGGATGCCAACTGTCGGCGGCGTGCGCCTGGTCAAGCAGTTCGGTGATGCGCGGCTCGGCCACCCGGAGGGCCAGCAACCGCTGGCGCAACGGCTCACAAAACGCGGTTGACTCAGCCCACGCCCGCCAAGTGGCGATGGGCACTGGTTCAATATGTTGGTAAAGCCTCTGCAAAAATTGTTGACGGCTGATCCATTGCCGCCCCATCGCGGGGTCCATCACTTGCACCCACCCGCCAACCACATTCCAGACCACGACGAAATGGGGCGTGCCATTCGGTTGTTGGGTCACGACTAGCGCAGGCAGCGCCTCGGCGGCGGGCAACAGCAAATGATCGGCGGGCAGCAAGATTTGCTCGGCGCGCAATCCTAGTTGGATCGCGACTTCTTCAAGCGTGTCAATCGAAGCGCCATCGACATCTGTTTGGCAAACCTCACGTAGCCGGCCATAACTGGCGCTAATGCCAAAGCCTTCTAACAGGCATTTGAGTGCCGCGGGTCCACAATCCATTTCTGAAGTCTGCACGACTTCAGGGGCGAAAAAACGTTGTTGCGTTTGCATGATGGCCTATGCGTGTGGGTTACGGCTTGGCGGGCATTGCTGGTTGGTTCAGGAATTGGCGGGCCGCCCCCATGATCAATGTGGCCGGAGAGACCTGCGCCACTTCAATGTCCACCTGGCCAGTGGCGCCGTTTTCCAACGCCGTCAAGCTTTCTGTATCTTTGATCAGCGGGTACAGTTCGACCAAGAGCGGACTTTTGCCATCTTGATTCGTGATGCGCATGATAATCGCCGAAATTGGGGTTGAGCTGTCCGCCAGCCGCAGTTGTGCCGTTTGGCCCATTTGCAGTCGCGTAGCGGCTTCGGGGGGAAAGGTTGCGATCAGAGAATCACCATTCATGCCACCCGTGAGTTGTCCAGTTTCGTATACATTGAAATGCGCGCGATAGAACCAGATCGCCCAAGCGACTAAAAGCAGGCTGGCCAGCACCAACCCCCAGCGCGATACATTGTTACGATCGGCCTGGAGTGACCGTGTGGAATGCGAGAAGGCAAGGGACACAAGCGGACCTTTCTGGTAGAAATTTAAAGATAGGCAGGATGGTAGGTGAAGCGTGCAGTGTGATAAGTGAAGGTTGCCCCAATACTCTGACCTAGCTCACTCATTACGCTTCACGCTTCTCAATACTTGGCTGAATTGTCCCGTTTTCAGCCATTTCGTCCCGTTTGGACGCGGCCAGAAATTTAGCCGTGTAAATACCGGCGAAATGGCCACCAGCATCGATCAACACGGCTATCATCAAACCCGTATGCAAAAAGAGGGTGCTGGCAACCGTCAACAGACCGGGCAGGAACGTCACCTGGCTGAGCGTGCGTACCTGGACCTGCCATTGTTTGGCCAGGTCGTATAGCTGTGTGATTCGATCCAGGCGTTCATCAAGTAAAATCACTTGGGCTTTATCATCGGCCAGTGTGGCAAGCGAGCCCAACGAAACCGCGACATCGGCCTGTTGCATGGCTGCATCCGTCATCCCATCCCCCACCAGACACACAATTTTGCCTTCTGCTTGTAGCTGTTGGATCACCTGCAGGCGTACCTGCGGCTTTGCCGCAGTCAAGATCCCATCAAGCCCTAACGCCGCCCCCAGGTTTTCTACGATTGGGTCATCTTCGGTGCTGATCAGATAGATGTATGCCAGCCCGCGCTGCCGTAACGCACAAATAGTGGCTGCAGCAGCAGCGTGCTGCATGACGCGTGCATCAAACACCAACGTATTCACCGCAGCCATGCGTTCAAAGCTATGTCCATCTTTTACGAGTAATCCATTTTGCAAAGCTAGTTTGAGATAGCGCAACAGGGCTAGCGGTGTCAACATTGCACTATCGTAGCCAAACCGAGCATCGCTCAAAGCCGCGGCTGTGTTCACTCCTGTGAATAATGTAGCTAGACCACCAATGCTCAACATCCAACCGATAATTTGATGGGTTGCAGCTGTCCGCTGCACCTGAAATCGGGTTTCGTGGCTGGCCGCATGCTGGAGCGCCGCATCGATTTGCGCGGCCACCGTATCCTTACCGGTACGTTCAACCACCAAAGAGATGTGTCCAGCGAGCAGCACAGTCATGGCGAAAACAGGATCGCTGGCTTCTTTTTCTACCGGGCGGGTGTTGCCGGTCAATCGCTGTTCATCGATCAATGCATACCCCGTGATGATAACACCATCGGCAGGGATGATGTCACCCGGCTCCAGCATAATTCGTGCGCCCACAGTGGGCAATGGCTGGGGACAGAGTTGCGATATGCCTTGTCGGTTAGTTGGCAGAGCGGCCGAAAACGGAGCCAGCAGTTGCTGGCGCGCAGCAGCTTCGGTCTCACGCAAATATTTTTCGCCCACATAATTGAACCAGAGTTGTAACGCCGTGACTGTCCATTGGCCGGTGCTAAAGGAGACGACCACAATCAGCGTATCGAGTACCTGTACGTCCATCCGTTGTTCGTGAATC
>JBBREZ010000101.1:0-16861 GCA_038225095.1 Caldilineales bacterium | reverse complement strand
CTGGGCACCGAAAAGACGCCAGGCGTGATCGAAGCCGCCGAGCGCATCTACCGTCAACTAAGGGATGCCGGCATCGAGGTGCTCTATGACGACCGCGACGAGCGCGCTGGCGTCAAATTTAACGACGCTGATCTGCTTGGCCTCCCGTTGCGCTTAACCGTGGGCGGCAAAGGGCTGAAAAATGGTATCGTCGAGACCAAAGTGCGGCGCACCGGTGCTGTGGGCGAGATTGCGCTGGATAATCTGCTCGCAGGCGTTCAAGCCCTGATCAGTGCTGAGTGGCAAGCGATTGAAGCAACCATTACCCAGGAAATTTTTGAATAGGACCCCGACCAGACCCCTCCCGCGCCCAAGGGGCTTCCGCCCCCCCGGACGCTGCGCTGGGAGAGGGGACTGTTCAGGGACAGAACGAGTCACTTCGACCTTCCCAAATCAGTTCCCTCCCAGCAGGGGAGGGCTAGGGAGAGGTCTTTCGATGGACAATACCTTATGGCAAAACTGGTTTCGCGTAGCGAAGACTTTAACGAATGGTATAATACGCTTGTCCTGAACGCGGATATGGCCGACTATGGTCCGGTGCGCGGAACGATGATTGTCAAGCCTTATGGCTGGGCGCTCTGGGAAAACATTCAAGGTGCCTTAGACCGGCGCTTCAAGGCCACCGGCCATCTGAACGCGGGCTTCCCCATGTTTCTGCCCTACAGTTTTTTGGAACGGGAAGCAAAACATGTTGAGGGATTTTCACCAGAATTAGCGTTAGTGACCCACGCCGGTGGTCAAAAGCTGGAAGAGCCGTTGGTGGTGCGGCCTACCTCTGAAACGATGGTCGGTTATGCGTTCGCCAAATGGGTACAAAGCCATCGCGATTTGCCGATTCTGCTCAATCTGTGGAATAGCGTTGTGCGCTGGGAATTGCGGACTAAGCTCTTTTTGCGCACGACCGAATTTTACTGGCAAGAAGGCCACACGGCGCATGCAACGCAAGCCGAGGCCGAGTTCGAAACCAAGCAGATGTTGGATGTCTATACCGATTTTGCGCGAAATGAGGCCGCAATCCCCGTCATACCCGGCGAGAAATCAGAAGGAGAACGCTTTGCCGGGGCCGAGCGTACCTTTACGATTGAAGCGATGATGGGCGATTGTCGTGCGCTCCAGTCGGGGACATCGCACAATCTAGGCCAGAATTTCGCCAAAGCCTTCAATATTCAATTTATGGATCAGAATAACATTCAGCAACATTGCTGGACCACTTCTTGGGGATTGAGTTCACGCTTCATCGGCGCGATTATCATGGTGCACGGCGACGATAATGGGTTGATTATGCCGCCGCGACTGGCGCCCCATCAAGTTGTGATCGTGCCGATCTACAAAAATGACGATGAAAAAAGCCGAGTGTTGGCCGCTGTAGCGCGAATCCATCAGGCATTAATCGCTGCTGATATTCGTACAAAAATCGATCAGCGCGAACATTTGACGCCAGGCTTCAAGTTTAATGATTGGGAAATGCGCGGTGTGCCGCTCCGTTTGGAAATTGGCCCGCGTGATGCCGCGCAAAATATGGTTGTGCTGGCTCGGCGCGATGTGCTGGGCAAACCCGGCAAGCAACAGGTTAGCCAGGACAATTTGGCGTCAACCGTGCAGGCGCTTTTGGCGACAATTCAGCAGCATCTTTTAGAACGCGCGACAAAATTTCGCGACGATCATATTTTCGAGGCGACCAACTATGACGAGTTTAAAGCACGCGTGAACACCGGTTTCGTGCGCGTTTGGTGGGCTGGCAGCGATGAGGATGAAAAACGCATCCAACAGGAGACGAAGGCCACCCATCGTTGTTATCTGCTAGACCAGCCAGGCGGCGAAGGCATCTGTTTTTGTACGGGTAAACCTGCCATGCGCATGGCAATTTTCGCGCGGGCCTATTAAAGATGGTAAGCAAACCTTGAATCAAAACGAAGGGCAAGCGCCTAATTTTCCTTATTATAACGTCGTCGATCAGATTTATCACGCCGAATGGACAACCCAGAAATTAGCGCGCCAGGCATTGTTGCGCCAGTCGATTCAAACCTTGTGGCCCAACGGTCATCCGACGCGCTTGATCCATGTGGCTGGCACGGGTGGCAAGGGTTCTACCTGTCGTTTTTTGGAGATGGGCCTCTCCTGTGTCGGCAAGGCTGGCGCGTTTATGAGCCCGCATTTGTTCGACTATCGCGAGCGTTTTAGCATCAATGGCGAGTTTGTTAGCCAGGCTGATGTCACTTGGGCCTGGGAAACGCGCATTCGCCCGCATTGTGTGCAGCTGACGCTGAACAATGCAGACCATGTGCACACGTTTCCCGAAATCTCGATTTTGATCGCGTTGGCCTTGTTCGAGAAGCACGAAGTGGCCTGGGCGGCGTTGGAAGCGAGCGTGGGTGGTCGGTATGATCAAACGCGCGCGCTGGATGTGGTGGCGACTGTGCTGACCAATGTAGGCTCTGATCATGCGCACATGCTCGGCCAAGAACAGTGGCAGCGCGTGTTGGACAAAGCGGGCATAGCGCGGTCAGGTATACCCTTCTTTACCAGCGATCGCAATCCAGCCAATTTGGCGATCATTGCGGCTGTCTGCCGCGATGTAGCCGCACCACTACATCAGATTGAACAAGTGCAGATCGACGAATTAAAAGCTCAGGTGGAACAGGCGACAGCAACGCCGCTGGCAACTGAATCACTCTTAAGCGCGGCCTATCAGAAGTGGAATGCTGCGCTCAGCTTGGCTGTGATTCGCCAGCTCTGCCCTCAGATTGATGAAAAATGTGTGCTAGAAAAATTCGCTGCCGCCCGCCTGATGGGGCGTTTACGCCAAGTCGAAGACCACGTTTACATTGATATCGCCCATAATGCGGAAAAGATCACAGCCTTAGTCGGTGAACTTGAGGTAAGATTCCCTGACCAGGGCAAGATTATGGTGGTGGGTTTGTCGGGAACGCGGGCGCCGCGCCAGGTTTTTGCTGCATTGGCAAAGGTGGCCAAGACAATTGTCGTCACTGGCGCTTCGTATAAGGGGCAAGATCCGGGCAAGCTACAGAGTGAAATTGCTACGCTGGCTGGCAACACGCCAACATTGCTGGTTTCTGACCCACGCCAAGCCTATCAGATCGCCCGTTCGCTGCAAGGGACAGACGATATCGTGATTGTGACTGGCTCAACCTATACGATTGAGCAAATTTTTAATCCCGATCCCTATCTGCGCTATCTGAGCGCCACTTTCGGCTGGCGTACGAAAATTGATACGGAAGCGACCGGCTCGGTGCAACTGACACTGCCAAAGTCGTTAGTGGATAGTCGATAAGAAAATAGGAACCCCACCCGCGCCCTAAAGGGCTCCCGCTCCCCTGGTAAGGGAGGGGACTGTTCGCACCGCGCGCCCAGAGGGCTCCCGAAAGCGCCATCAGGGACAAAATGAGTCACTTCGTCTGTCCGACCAACGGCCCCCTCCCTTACCAGGGGAGGGCGGGGGTGGGGTTCAGCATTTGATCGTTAACCGGAGGTATTCAACTGGAAAATCAACCGCATCTACTCGACTCTGAACAACTGCCTGCTGACCATCGCAGCGGTTTCGTGGCTGTGATTGGCCGGCCCAACGTGGGTAAATCAACTTTATTCAACCGCCTATTGGGCCAGAAGATTGCGATCACCAGCCCCAAGCCGCAGACCACGCGCGACCAACTCTTGGGCATTCTGACGGAAGACGACGCCCAAATTATGTTTTTGGACACCCCTGGCATCCACATGCCGCAGCACAAACTGGGTGAATACATGGTGGGCGTCGCCGCCGCAACGATCAAGAATGCCGATCTTGTACTCTGGCTGCTCGATGTGAACACGTCGCCCAGAGACGAAGACCGTCACATTGCGGAGTTATTGCACAAACTGTACCGCACGCAACGGGCAGTGGAGCCTTTACCGCCGTTGATCGTGGGGCTGAATAAGGCTGATCAGTGGTCTGGCGACTCGCCAGCGACGGCGCAACGGATGCAGGAATATCTGGCTTTACTCACTTGGTTGGGCACGCCAGCGACGGTGCTTTTCAGCGGTCTTAAGGGCCAAGGTGTTGATGCGTTGAAGGCAACCCTGCGCCGGCATCTACCGCTCGGCCCGCGCTACTATCCCGCCGACGAGGTGACGGATTTGCAGGTGCGTTTTCTAGCCGCCGAGTTAATCCGCGAAAAGGCGCTGTTGCTTTTGCAGCAAGAAGTGCCGCACAGCATTGCCGTAGACGTTGACGAATTCACCGAACGGAGCGCCGACCTGACCTATATATCGGCGACGATTTATGTGGAGCGCGATAGCCAAAAGGGGATTGTCCTGGGTGAAAACGGCAGCAAGATCAAGCAGATTGGTCAAGCGGCGCGGCCCGAAATTGAAGAGTTGGTGGGCACGCGCGTCTATCTAGAGCTTTGGGTGAAAGTATGGGAGAAATGGCGTGAGCGAGAAGGCACACTCAAGCGCTTAGGCTATGCTATGAGCCGATCCTGAACCCAAAGTAGCGGAATGAATGAATTCACCCCCTGGTATATAAAATACGTTGAAACGGGTTGGCACCCCAGTGCGTTTCTTCATGCAAGGCACCCAAAGGGTTCCCGAAAGCGCCAACGCACTTTGTATATCAGGCAGGGATTCGGGAACCCTTTGGGTGCCTTGCCGCCCGTGCGTAACATGAGTGATAAAAATGAACCCGCCATCAATCACAGTCGACTGTACTGTGGTTAGGCGGGTTTTCCTACGGCTTTCCGATTTGACAGATTGCTACCGCTTTGGTAGAACCTTACGCGTTGTGATATGATCTTATGATGGTATTTATTTTAGCTTGAACAATTTCTGGATATAAAAATAAATGATTCGCGAATTTTATGCGGTAATTGCGCGAGATGAAGATGACCTGTTTGTGGGAGAAGTTCCCCAACTGCGCGCTTGTTATACCCAGGGGCTTACATTAGATGAACTATTGCGAAATATTCAGGAAGTTGTCAAAATGTGTTTAGAAGCATATAGCGTTTCTGACTGCGCAATGCCGAATTGACTGTGGAAGAATTACTTGATCTGTTATCATACTAAGGCTTTATGAATCCCCATACCCTGAAAGTGCTTGAGTATTCCAAAATTTTAGAGCAACTGGCTGGCTTCTGCGCGTTCAGCGGCGGCGCAGAAATGGCGCGCTCGCTGTTGCCCAGCGACGATTTGCCCACGATCAAAACGCAACTGGCGCAGACGGCAGAAGCTTTTCGCCTGCTCGAACAAAAAAATGATATTGGCTTTGGTGGCGTCAAGGACTTGCGGCTCTATTTGGATAAGGCTGAACGCGGCTCAATGCTTTTTGCGCCTGATTTATTGGAAATTAAAAACACATTGTTGCGCGCACGCAGTCTGCGCAATTTGCTCACGCGCCTGGAACACCTTTATCCCTTGCTAGCCGAGATGGCCTATAACATTGAGCCATGCGACCATGTCAGCGCCGAGATCGCACGTTGCATTAACGAACGTGGCGAAGTGGGCGACAACGCCAGCGCCGCCCTTGCGCAAATTCGCCGCGAGTTGCGGGTGGCCCAGGACCGCTTGTTAACCATTCTGGATCGTCTGGTGCACAGCAGCGATCTCAAGCCGTATTTGCAAGACACGCTGGTGACCCAGCGCCAAGGACGGTATGTGATCCCGGTGCGCTCCGAATATAAAGGCCAGATCGAGGGTATTGTTCACGACCAATCGGCGAGCGGTGCGACGCTTTTCATTGAGCCGATCAAGGTGGTGCAACAGAACAATGCGGTGCGCGAGTTAGAATTGCAAGAAGAAAAAGAGGTGCGGCGCATTCTCACGCAGTTGACCGAACTGGTGAGCGAAGAAGCGCTTTACATCCGGCGCAATGTGCAAATTTTGGCTGAACTGGACTTTACCTTTGCTAAGGCCAAATATGCGTATCAACTGGAAGCCAGCGCTCCCGAAATGGTCGAATTTCAGCCACCGAAAAAGACGTATAAACAGGCTGAAGCCGAAAATTTGTTGCAACACCCTGGCTCGCTTATCGATTTGCGCCGGGCGCGTCATCCCTTGCTGAATCAGAAACATGTCGTGCCGATTGACATTTATCTAGATGACGAAACCTACATCATCGTGGTGACTGGGCCGAACACGGGTGGCAAAACGGTGACCCTGAAGACGGTGGGGCTGTTAACCTTGATGGCGCAATCGGGCATGATGTTGCCGGTGGAACCCGGTAGTAAGCTTTCGGTCTTTGACGGGGTTTATGCGGATATTGGGGATGAGCAGAGCATCGAGCAGAGCCTGAGCACCTTTAGCAGTCACCTGACCAATATTATTGCCATTTTGGATGAGGCTGACCCGCGTAGCCTGGTGTTGTTTGATGAACTCGGCGCCGGCACAGACCCCGATGAGGGTTCGGCGTTGGCAATGGCCTTGTTGGAAAAATTGCGCGACCGCGGCATCACGACTTTTGCCACCACCCATTACAGCGATCTGAAACTTTATGCCCACAACACGCCGGGTGTGCGCAACGCGTCGGTTGAATTTAACGTCGAGACGCTTAGCCCGACCTACGAGTTGAGCATTGGTCTGCCCGGCCGCTCTAACGCCTTAATTATTGCGCGGCGGTTGGGCTTAAACCCAACAATTGTGGACGCCGCCGAGTCGATTGTGCGCCCCGATACCTTGCAGGCCGATGCGTTGCTCGACGATATTAAGCGCGCCAAGCAAGAGGCTATCCAGGCCGAAAGTCGCGCCAAAGAACGCGAACGACAGGCGCAACTAATTGAGCGCGATCTGCGTTATCAAATGGCTAAGATCGAAGAAGCGCGGCGGGCTGTGATCACCGAGACGCGCACCATCATGGAAGCGGAGTTGGCGCAGGCGCGCAATGAAGTTGATCAGATTCGTCGTCAATTGACCCGCGGTAACTTCGGCGCCACGGGCGCACACGATGAGTTTGTGACGCGCGCTGCGGAAGAATTGGCGCGCCGCCAACAATCTCAGCAATCTAGTGATGAACTGCGCCGCGATGTGATCATCCCTGGTGATGTGCAAGACCGGTTGGCTGGGCCGATTGAGGTAGGTGACCGCGTTTGGGTGGCCAGTTTGCAGGCTAGCGGCGAAGTGTTGTCGATGAATGAGCGGGCTGGCGAAGCGGATGTACAATTGGGCAACTTCCGCCTGAAATTGCCGATCAAGCGTTTGGAATTACGCCAGAAAGCTGTGAAGCCGACAGCGGACGCTGTCAAGATCAACGTGAGTGCTGGCCATGAAAGTCCTGGCATGGAGTTGGATTTACGCGGTGAACGCGTGGACGAAGGGCTGGATAAGTTAGAACGTTACTTGGACAGTGCGGCCATGGCGCGCCTGCCCTGGGTGCGCATCATCCACGGCAAAGGAACGGGCGCTATGCGTGACGCGGTGCGTACTAGCATGAAACAAAACCCCATTGTGCGCGAGACGCGGTCCGGCGATTTGGGCGAAGGCGGCGATGGCGTCACGGTGGCGAAATTGGTCAGCAGTTAATAACCCCCGGTAAGTGAGAGTCAGCATTGGTGTTCAACAAGGTAAGACTGAACGTAACGATTCAGGCGTGGCGCTTGGGTAGATAGGGAGACAAGGAAACAGGGTGTACGCCCTGTTATCCCTGTTTCCTTGTCTCCCTATCTACCCAAGCGCTGAACAGTTACGACTGAGCGCCAATGCTGACTCTCACTTACCAATCAATCACTCTAATGCCTTACACAAGGACATCATAAGCTATGAATGTTGCGCGGGGTGAAAAAATCCTATGTAGTGTCGGTGTAACCGCTTATAACGAAGAAGAGAATATCGGTCATTTGCTGGCGGCGCTGGTCGATCAGCATTTGCACAGTGTAGAAATTGCCGAGATCATCGTCGTTGCCAGCGCCTGCACCGATCGAACAGTGTCGATTATTCAGGAATACATGCAGCTTGACCCCCGCATCAAGCTGATTGAACAGGAAAAGCGCGAAGGCAAAACCAGCGCCGTCAACCTCTTTCTCGCCGCCTCACAATCTGACATTTGCGTATTGGAGAGCGGTGACACGATTCCCCACGAGTATGCCGTTGAACATCTGGTGCGCATGTTTGAGGACCCCGAAGTGGGCATGGTGGGCGCTCAGAAAGTGGCAGTTAACACACCCGACCACATCATCGGCCTGCTCAGCCACTTGCGCTTGCGGATGGAACACGAGCTTTGCCTGGAGATCCCGCGGCTGGGCGAGATGATCGCCTTCCGTAAATTGTTCGATTACATTCCGGCTGATGTGGCGATGGACGAAGCCTTTGTCGAGTCGCTGGTGGTCAAGCATGGGCTGTCTGTACAATATGCGCCGGATGCGATCGTCTATAATACCGGCCCCACCACCCTCACCGATTTTGTGCGCCAACGCCGCCGTAATCATGCCGGCCATCTTTATTTGAAGCATAAGTATGGCTACGCCGTGAGCAGCATCCAGAACCGCCGCGTGGCCCGTGTCGCCTTGAAGGAGTTGTGGGGCGTGCTTCGTCTGGTTTGGGTACTCTTGCTCTTGGCCGCCGTGGAAGGCTGGAGCCGCCTGTTAGGCTGGTATGATTTTGCGATCAAACGGGATCGCCATGTGGTGTGGAACATGGCCTGGACGCAAAAACAGGATGTGCAAGGTATTCTTCTCGATGCGCAGGCGCAGCAGGAGTCATTTGCGGTCAGCTCGCGCACGAGATTGGAGTAGTGAGTGGTTTGTTAAAGCGGTCATAGAAGTATCGTTTAGCGGTTTGTTCCACGTCACGAGGTAGAGCAGAGAGCAAAGACAGGAGAACTAATAACAATGGAAATACGTCCTGTTTATATTGCTATCTTTAAACTGACAATCGTTACGTTTGCGTTCATATTTTATGCTAATGTTTCAGATATTGACCTGGCCACTTTATACTGCGTGCAGCATGAAAACCGGACTTTTTTGTCACGAATTTTGCGAATGACACGAAAAAAATTCGCCTGATTCGGGTCATTCGTGACAAGTTTGAAAGCTTTATAAAAATCCGGTTTTCAAATTGACTTGAGAATAGAGACGAGTTTGAGCTTGCTACCAATGCTGATCCACGAGATTCAAAATGTACGCCTATTGGTGGATGTCAGAAATATATTTATCTACCTTTGATTCAGTTAAAACGTTGATGGAGATCCTATTTTATGGCTTTCAGCGATTATAGAAATATTGCCCAAGTTCAAAAAGAGTTTAGGATCAAATATCAAGAAGAGCCGTTTATTGCGGCGCAGCCGCTTGTTCCACCCGAAACCTTTTTGAAAGAACTCAGGTTTAATCTGGAAAACATTGATGTCTTTACATCAGAGGCATCGCGCACGGAACTGGTCATCTCTCCACTTTTGCGCGAAATCTACAAAAATTATGCTGATAAATATTCCTTCTGGATTCAAAAACCGATTGCTTATAACGATATGTTGAGTGGCGTCCCTGACTATCTGATTGCGACTAGATCAGAACTGGGCAAAACAGTTTTAGAGTCACCGCTGGTTGTTATCGTTGAAGCCAAGAAGAACGACTTCGAGCAGGGTTGGGGGCAATGTTTGGCAGAATTGGTGGCAGTTCAGAAAATCAATGATGAGGCAAGCTTGCCTATCTATGGGATAGTGACTGATGGAGAATTGTGGAAATTTGGCAAACTGACAGGAGACACCTTTATCCGCGATACAGAAGGATACACCGTCACTGCCATTGCTGAATTGTTTGGTGCATTAGACTTTGTCCTAGAGTCTGTTACAAAAAATCGAGAGCTAGCGCTCGTGCCAATGGTCTGCAGCCTATCTTATCGAGCGTATAAGACAGAAATCGAACAACAGATCATCGACAACGAAACGGCATAGATAATGGCCTGTTGCTATTCTAATGAGAATTTTCCTTGAAAAATCGTCTGCTCAACCTGCTAAAACTGATTGTTGGCATCGGCCTGTTGTATTGGCTGTTTCATAAGCTACAAGATCCTGGGTTGCTTTGGCAGCAAATTACCAATGCAAATCTAGAATTCCTCTTGTTGGGCGCCGGTTGCTATGCCGCCGCGGTGGCGTTGAGCGGGATCAAATGGGGCATCCTCTTGCGCGCGATTGGCATCCCCGTGGCGACGCCCCGTTTGTTGGCTTATCAATGGGTGGCAGAATTTTTCAATAACTTCTTGCCCGCGCAAGTGGGCGGTGATGTGATGCGCGGTTATGCCCTAGCCAGCGACACGTCGCGCGCCGCAGATGCCGCGGCCAGCGTGCTGATCGACCGATTTATCGGCTTGATGGTTTTTATGTTGGCCTCGGCCTTGGCGTCGGGATCGATGCTGATTTATGGCAAGCCAGATGGCGCGGCCTTTACCGGCGATGCGCTGGTTTTTATGCGTGTGGCCGCAGTGGGCAGTGCGGTAGCCACTTTACTGTTGTTGAGCGCCGTGATTGCGCTGTTGAGCAGACGCCTAAAACGCTTAGTGGAGCGTTTGCTCAGGCACCTACCGCTGGCGAATCGTCTGGTGCCGATCTGGCAGAAGTTAGCGCAAGCCTTCGACGCCTATCGCGATCAGGGGCGCGCTTTGGGCTTGACGGCGTTAGGCAGCGCTCTGATTGTCGTATTGACCAGCGTCAATATCTGGTTGATTGCCAGCGCAATCGAGCCAGGCAAGATCTCGTTGCTTGAAGTCTTAGCGATCAACCCAATCATCGTTTTTGCCCTGGTGGTGGTGCCGTTATCGCCGGGCGGGCTGGGCGTGCGCCAAATTTCGTTTGCCACGCTTTTCTCGTTCATCGGCGCGGGCGTGCAACTGGGCGCGGCGGTCGGCCTGCTCCAACAATTCATCGGTTATCTGGTCAGTTTACCTGGCGGCGTGCTTTGGGTGCGCGGTGGTATGAATGGCAAGCCGCTTGCGTCAAAACCACTGCCAACTGATGTTTCGGTGAAGCCATTACCCCAATGAGTAACCAAGAAGAATTGCCAGATGACTCCTTTTTTCTAAGCGAAGCCGAAGCGCGCCAACTCTATGCGGAGAGCGACGTCGCCCATGATTTTGACCATATTTTGCGGGTAACTAGGCTGGGTGAACAAATTGCCCAGGCAGAACAGGCTGATATGGTGGTGGTGCGCGTTGCGGCCCTATTGCACGATGTGCCGGTGCATGAGGCGACAAATGCCGATGATATGCGCTGCCAACATCACTTAGTAGCGGCTGATTTTGCGCGCCAATTTTTGCTGGCGCGTGGCTTGGGAACGGAACAGGTGGCTAATGTCGTTCATTGTATTGAGGCGCATCGCTTTCGCGATCAGTCGATTCAACCGGCGACACTGGAAGCCCAATGTTTGTATGATGCTGACAAACTCGACAGCATTGGTGCGATTGGGGTGGCGCGCGCCTTCGCCTATGCCGGGCGCTATAACAATCGCCTATGGACGACGCCCATTTTATCGATCCCCGCGCGTGCGCAGCAGCCAACCGGTGCGGATTATACGCCGGTTCACGAATTTGTCTATAAGTTGCAACAACTAGTGGCAACGTTGCACACGAATACGGCGCGCCAGATTGGCAAGCAACGTCACGCCTTTATGGTAGATTTTTTTAACCAATTAGATGCGGAGACGCAGCCGATCAACGAATGATGTTCGTTACTGGTTGAAGATACCTGGCCGGTGTCCCTGCCGCTTGTACGCTATTTACACGTTTTACCTATTCGTATTTTAGGAAAATTACATGAGTATTCGTAAGAACTTGATGATTGGGTGGTTGTTAATCGCGTTGGCCGTTCTCGTAGTCGGCGGCAGTACACCTGGTTTTGCTCAGAACGCGCCATTGTCCAATGCAGACAACCATTTAGTTTGGCAGTTGCCTGGTGCTGCCAGCACTTATAAAGATACGCCGTTTGCTCGGGGTGAGATTCTGGTTGGGTTTCACCGCGACCAGGTGCGTTCCGCTGCGCTTTTGGCTAGCATGGATGTTCAATTTGTGGAAGCAATCGATCTGCGAGGGCTAGACGGCGCAGAAGGCGATGCTGGCGTTGACGGCCAATTGTTGCGCGTGCCAGAAGGCCGTGAATGGGAAGCTATTAATCAGTTGCTCCAAAATCCGGCGATTGCTTTTGCTGTGCCCAATTGGATGGTGCAGGCCGCTGATCTGGAAAACACTAAGGCCGAACAACCACAAACCGAAATTCCGTTCAGCGTGAATGATCCGCTCTATGCCGAGCGCCAGTGGTACTTACAGCGCGTCAACGCCAGCCGCGCCTGGTCACTGTCTTATGCGAGCGATGGCTTCAGTGGCAAATTGACGACTGTGCGGGTTGCGATTGTGGACAGTGGGATTGATATGGACCATCCTGAATTCAAGGGCCACATCCTGGACGGTTACAATTATTTGACCAGCGGTGCGACCAAACCAATTGATGACTACGGGCATGGTACGCATGTGGCCGGGCTGATCGGCGCCACGTTGAACAATTCTGTCGGAATTGCCAGCCTGGGGATTAAGGTTGAGTTTGTGCCTTACAAAGTTTTAGATCGATTTGGGAGTGGGAGCATTGCCAATGTAGCAAAGGCTATTCGCGCAGCTGCTGATAACAAGGCCAAAATTATTAATTTGAGTCTTGAGGTTAATGGCTGCACTGGGATTAACCCTGGGGTTGTCTTAGAATCCGCTATCAAATATGCCTATAGTAAGGGGGTGCTTTTGATTGCGGCGGCTGGTAATTCTGGTTGTAGCTCTGTCGCATTTCCAGCCGCTTACCCAGAAGTCATGGCCGTGGCCGCCACCAATTACAATGATTACCGTGCCAGTTATAGCAATATGGGCGCACAGGTTGCAATTGCTGCACCGGGCGGTGAGTCCTCGATTCCGATGCTGAGCACCTGGCCTGGCGGTGTTTATTGTAACGATATTCAGGCAAAGTTACCCCAAAGTGGCTATTGCACATCGGCCGGCACGAGTATGGCGGCGGCTGTCGTGAGCGGCGCTGCGGCGTTGGTGATGAGCGTCCGCCCCGCTATGACGGCCGACCAAGTGCGCCAACTGCTGCTCAGTACGGCTGCCCCGTTGAATGAAGATGCCACGCGCGTGGGCAGCGGACGTTTGGATATCGATGCGGCCCTCCATCAGTTGTTGCCCGCTGATTTGAGCCTGATTTCCCCAAACAATATCACGCGCAATCTGGGGGCTGGCACAGAGCCTTATAGCGTGACGGTGCGGCTCGATAATCCCAGCCTGGCGCCCATCACCTGGCATGCGAAGCTTGATCATACGTATAACTGGGTGAGCATCCAGCAGGCAATCACTGGCACAATAACGGGGACGGTTCGTTACGGTGCGCCGGCCACGATTTCACTGGCGATTACGCCGACCACTTTACTGACCGGCAGCTATATTGCCAATTTGCAAGTGATTGGCACACGCGCGGATAAAAGTTCGGTTACCCAGACGATTGCGGTCAGCCTCTTTATTAGTACAAAGCCGATCGTTTACTTTTTGCCCATAATTTTTCAAGGGACGCTGTTGGTGAATAACACCGCCTATCCCGATTATCACTGGGAAACCCCGGCCAAGGCGACTGATCGCACGATGTATAACATGGCCGATAGTGACGAGATCAGTGTTACGTTACCGACAACCTTCACGCTGCGCGACAAAGCCTATACCAATCTTAGCCTTTTTTCTGATGGTTATGTTGTTTTCCCTGGCGGAAGCAGTGGGGCCACAACGTCGAATGTCTGTTTGCCCCAAGTTGACCAGGTCCAACAGGCTATCTATGGCTGGTGGGCTGATTTGAATCCAGGTGTCCCAGAGGCAAGCGTCTCAACCTTTAGGCTGGGCGGTGATCGTTTCGTTATCGAATATCAAAATGTGCCGACCGCAGTGGACAATTTGCCAGCGTACACGGTGACTTTTCAGATCGTTTTGTATACGAATGGCGATGTGCGGCTCAATTATCAGCAGGTGCCAGATTTGCAAACCGCACCGCCGCATGTAACTATCGGGTTAGAAGCCAGTGATGGTCGTTTTCACAATCAGGTGGTCTGCAAAGATGATGTCACCGAATTGGGCTTTTTGCCTGGCGCTAACCAGTCGGTGTTGTTGAATATACAAGGAGACGTTTATTAATGAACGCTGAGGGATCGACTAGTGTGGCGGACCACCATCAAAAGGCAACGTCGCAGGGCAGTGTGGCGCTTGCGATTGTCACCGTCAGTGATTCGCGTACGCCTGAGACGGATACGAGTGGCCTGTTGATCCGCACGTTGGCAGAAGCAGCTGGCCATCAGATTGTCGATTATCGAATTGTCAAGGATGAACCAGATCAGGTTGCTCGCACTTTAGAGGATTTCGCGGCGGGCGCTGCACGGTTGATCATCTTTAATGGCGGCACAGGCATCAGCCAGCGTGATCGCACCTATGATGTGATCAGCAAAGCATTGGAAAAACCATTGCCCGGTTTTGGCGAAATCTTTCGGATGCTCAGTTATGCCGAGGTGGGCGCAGCGGCTATGCTCAGCCGAGCAACAGCCGGCGTCTATCGTGGCCGTGTGGTGATCAGCGTGCCCGGCTCACCGAATGCCGTACAATTAGCGATGGAAAAGTTGATTCTGCCGGAGATTCAGCACTTGGCGTGGGAATTGATACGCTAGATAATGGGTAGCAGGTAATAAGTAACAAGTAATTTGTAACTGCGGAATCATCCATTATTGATTACCTGCTACTTGTTACTTGCTACCTGTTTCATCCCTCACCCTGCAACGCTTGATTCATACGAAAATTGCCTGCCATCAACCCACCACCCACCGTAAGCGTTGTCCCCGTGACCCACGCCGCATCCTCCGAGGCTAGATAAAGCGCCGCTTTGGCAACGTCATCCGGCTGACCGACGCGACCGCGCGGATACCATTTCGCTAATTCTCAAACAAAATCACAACGTTATCTGCTCTCGAAGAGAGCCAATTTGAATTCATGGTTGGCGTTGTCGTCTAGACTGCGCAGCCAGCTTTGGCGGGCGACCACTAGGGTGCACGGGCCAAAGGTGCAAACTTTGATCGTCCGCATCCGTGCTGCCTGGGCCAGCCTGGCGAGCACAATTTGTAAGAGCGTCCCTTTGAACGGGGTAAACAGATAGAACACCGTGCCATCGCTATAGTCAGCGCTTCGCGCGTCGGCGTTGATAAATTCTATATTCGCCAACCCTAGTTGTTGGGCGCAATGTTGGGCGTAGGTGCAGAAGCTTGTTTCGAGTTCAATGCCTTTGGTTTTGCTGCCCGTCAGTAAAGTAACCGACATTGCGACTTGGCCTAACCCAGAACCTAGGTCATAGAAAACGTCAGCTGGGCCAAGAGAAAGGTGATCAATTAAATCCAGAATCGCGCGGGCGGGGGTTGGTTCGTAGTGCACCATCTCGGCGCTGAGTGTTTGGAGCGCCTGGGGTGGCGGTTCGATTTCAAACAAGCCGCTGATCAGAACGTCCAACCCGTCGTAGCCGATATGTGCTTGACCGTGATCACCCTGCGTGTAGGTAGTGAATTGGTCGAATTGCTGGCGCAATGCTTGGCGTGGATACGCGCCCGTCTGAATTTTTGTCCGTAACCGCCCAAAAAGTTCAGTATTGAGCCGCTCCAAACGTGCCCGCACTGCTAAGGTTTGTTGGTGCAACGCAGCTATACCGGCATCACTGCCGTGGGCATGAGCGATTTCGTCGATGAACCGAATATAATCGAGCGCCTTTTCGCGGCCGTGTAGATTGGTTTCGTCGTCCAATGACGAATCGCTTTGTAAGGCTGTGAACTCAGCTTGTAGCGTGGCTAGTTCCATGATCGGTGCATCTAATTGCCTGGTTAGCTTCAATCCTCGGGCAACACGGCGATACAATCGACGCCAAGCGCACTGTTGCCGATCTTCGCTTGCAGCGTCGTACGCGCGGGATAGGGCGCCGTGACATACTTGAGATAAACTTCATTCATCGCCGCAAAATTGCCAAAGTCAGCGAGAATGATTGTGACCTTGACTGCGTTTTGCCAAGAAGTACCCGCCGCTTCCAACAAGGCTGTGACATTCTGAAAGACTCGTTCGGCCTGTTCGACAAAACTGCCGCCGATAAATTGATCCGTAGCGGGATCGATTGGACCCTGGGCCGAGACGTAGACGGTCGGCCCACTGGCAATCATCGCCGGTGAATAGGGACCGCGCGGCTTGGGGGCTTTGTCGCTGATGATGGACTTGCGCATTCGGTTGCTCCTCAAGGGTACTCGTTTAATTGAACAAAGCGCTGGTCTGAATGGTCAAGCCAACTAGCACATTTGATGTGATCGTTTCTTCATTTGTGAACTGACCTAAGAGCGCATACTCATTATTGGAGAGGACGTACACTTCAACCGAACGCGTTTTGGGGTCGGCCAGCCAATATTCAGCCACGCCTGCGCGCTCATATGCGTCGAATTTTGTATACCGATCCAATCGAATAGAACTTGGGGAAATTACTTCGACGAGCAGCGCCGGCGCGCCATCAAAAAATTGAGTGCCGGGCGGCGGTTGTTGCTCATTCGTCAAAAATAAGACATCCGGCTGCACCGGGCGCGAGGTTTCCGAGAGATGCACTTCGAATGGTGAGTTAAGTACGCTACCAAGCTTATGTTCTCTAACAAAGACTTGAAAATGGAAAGTAATTTCAGCAACCGTAAACTGATGGTCGTACCCAGGTGCGTTCGCCACGTAAAGTACTCCCGCAATGATTTCATAGCGCTTGCCGTCATCGGGTAAACGCAAATAGTCTTCATAGCGCCATTGACCCTGCGCTGGCCAGCCACCCTGATCGCCAGCCGTT
>JBBREZ010000100.1:0-16900 GCA_038225095.1 Caldilineales bacterium | reverse complement strand
GAAACTGGTCATTACCACCTTGGGGCCACACACGCTCTTTGGCGAAATGGCCCTACTCGGCACCAAAATGCATAACACTTTTGCCGAGGCGGTCGAAGATTGCCTGATCTGTGTGATGAGTCGCACGGATCTGGAACGGTTGATTCTGAATAAACCGCAAGTGGCGCTCCGTTTGTTAGAAATCACCGGCAAACGACTACGCGAAGCAGAGGAACGCCTGGAGAACATGGCGTTTAAAGGCATTCCAGCGCGCTTGGCCAGTTTGCTGCTGCGCCTGGCCGAGGAACAAGCCAGCCAGGAAATTAATGGCTTGACTCACCAAGATCTGGCCGAAAGCGTTGGCACCTATCGCGAAACCGCGACGCAGGTGCTCAACGATCTCAAAGCGGACGGTTATATTGACATTGGCCGCAAACGGATCACGATTTTGAACCGCGAGGGGTTGGAATTGGTGGCTGAAAGTTAGGGTCGATCGATGGCTGCGCTAGCCAGCTAGTGTTCTGTCAAGGGTAACTTGATGGATAGACACCTCTGGAAAAGTGTATGATTTTATTCATGCGACGCCACAGTTTCAATTAAATCTTGCACCGCCTTATCAAGGTCCTGAAACGCCTTTGTCATCAGAGTAGACAACGCTCGTCTCGTTGGCCCGGCCCGATTTAGGATCAGGCTATTTGGCGATCGGCCGGGGACGGATGAGGCGACCAAGCTTGCCCTAGCCCCATCTATCCCTCATCCATCCCCGGCATATTCGGCTGCTGCGTGCGGATAAATAGGATCAAGCCCATGATCATAGCCCAGAGTGGCAGTGGGTAGACGATGACGCGCTCCCAGCCGCCGACCCCAAGGCCCAGGTTGAGCTGCGAACTGCGGCAAACCAGAAAGGCTGCGAGCCCGATCAACCCAAGGCTGCCCCAGAGCATAGAGAAGCGGCCAAACGGCACGTGATGGTGGCGATAAAACAGCGCGCCCAGCACAATCATGCCGAGATTACCGCTCACAAATTGCAACGCCGCGCCAGTGACATGAACGCCCGTATTCACATTTTCTGGCGCAAACCCCACCAGCATCAGACCAAAACCGGCGAGGCCAATCAAGGCTAAGCCGAGCGTGCGTAAACGGCTCGGATCGAACGCGCGATAGGTGAAAAAAGCACCCAAGATCAGGTTGACGCCCAGCAGGATAAAGGAGGCATTCATGACAATGTGCAGCGGTGAGCAGATATATGCTGGTGAACTGATGGGCGTAGGATAGCAAGCCGTATTGCCAAGATCGCTGATATAGTTATGCAATAAACTATAGGGTGTCGTCCAGGCCAGTTGGACAATCAGTTGGATTAGAAAGAATTGACCTGAACTTAGCCAACAAACCGCGCCTGCTATCACAGTTGAACCGCGCCTGAGCATCATTTTATTCTCCTTTTACATCATGATCAAATGCGCCAGGCTAAACGCGTGCGGCGGGTGTAAAGAAAAAGGCAAGCGCCAGAATGACATAAACGCCCAGTAACATCAAGCCTTCATACCAATTCGTCTCCCCATCACGCGCAATCGAATTGCCGATCAAGACTGAGCCAATCAGCGCCGCCAGTTCCAGCGGGCTACGCAGGACAAGGTCCATTGGGCGTCCGATCAACCAGGAGAGCAACACTAAGATCGGAGCAACCAGCAGCGCAATCTGAAGCGCTGAGCCGAGTGCAATCGTCACGGCGAGGTCCATCTTGTTTTTGAGCGCAAAAGTCACAGCCGACGCATGCTCGGCGGCGTTGCCAACGACCGGAATGATGATCAGGCCCACGAAGCTCGCCGACAGGCTGAACGATTTGGTGAAACCTTCTAACGCGCCCACCAGAAACTCGGACATAAAGGCAACCAATACGGTTGCCACCAGCAGCACCGCGATCGAGCGGGTGACGCTCCACGAAGCAGCCGTCAATTCGGGCACCTCGCCACTAGAAAGGATGTCCTTGTGGGAGCCAAAGGAAAAAAACAAATTGCCGACATACAGCGCAATCAGGACCAGCGCCACCCCCAACGACAAGCGCTCATCCATCACCACCGATTGGTTCTCGGGCAGGGCGTAATGCACGCGCTCACTGAAATCAAAGATCGCCGGGATGACAAAGCCAATGATGGAAATGACCAACATGCTAGAGAGGATTTTAATGTTCTCCTCGTTGTACACCAACCGTAAGTGGCGACGCCCACCCAAGAAAGCGGCAAAGCCTAACACGAGCAGAATGTTGCCAATGATCGAGCCGATAATGCTGGCTTTCACAACATCTACTTGCCCAGCCGAGAGCGCAAAAAAAGCAATGATCAGCTCAGTGGCATTACCAAAGGTTGCGTTCAACAAGCCGCCGAGGGTTGCCCCTACGTGCGACGCGAGTTCTTCGGTCGCTTGGCTGAGCCACCCCGCCAACGGTACAATTGCCAGAGCAGTCGCCAGGAAAATTAGCGTGGGTGAGGCGTGCATATACTCTAGTACGAAGGCAACAGGTACAAAAATCAACATAATTTTTAATAACATAAGGCACCTATTTCTGCTTTGTGATAGTAGGTAAAATGATGCTAGCCTCAGAAATTGTTATTCAGTTGCATCCAGTTTCATCTAGCTGATCGGCCTGTTGCAACATATAATGCAACATCTGCACCAGTGCGTCCAGCAACACAATGGTGGCGCGCTGGGCAGCTTCACAATTGCGATCACGAATCGCCTGCCATACCGCTCGATGGCGCTCCAAATCCTCTTGGAGAATCCGCTCAGCCTGTTTCGTTAATTGTTTTAAGGCGGGGTGGACCAACAGGCTAATCGTCAATTCTCGACTACGGCGCAAGGCCGGGGCCATGCTATTGACCAAAAACAAGAGAAATTCGTTGTGAGCAGCCTGAAAAATTGCCCGATGAAAGGCTAGGTCTGCTTCCATCTAGCATGTCTGATCCCCAATCACTTCCAAATCGGCACCGGTAGCGTGTTGTGCGACCCGGGCACCGGTAGCTGGTTCCACAGTGCGGCGTAATTCTACCAACTGGCGCAGAAATATGACAATTAAGTTTGTAATCAAACGACCCAATCATGGCAGGTTACTGAGTAACTGATGTGACGCAGACGCGCGTCCGTACAGCCACGAACTATCGTGGCCCTACCACTGGTGGGCTGCGTAACATGACTGAGTGATCTATCGTTTCTTTTTGCGCGAGCCAGTTGACATTTACCCAAAACCCAAGTACAATCTCTTTCAAATATAACTTTGTGCGCTTTTGAACAAGTGGCAAGTTTGTCGCTTGTTGCCTGGCTTATCTGGCGCTACAATGATCAATTTAGCCCAATAGAACTGCTTTTAGATCATTCGCTTTAGGAGGTTTGATCGTTATGACTCACGTAATTTTTGATTTATGCATCCGTGATGGCGCCTGCGTAGATGTGTGTCCTGTCGAATGCATTGTGCCAGGTATACCCGAAGATGAGTGGCCTTGGTATTATATTGACCCCGACACCTGCATTGATTGTGGCGCTTGTGTGCCTGAATGCCCGGTGGAGGCCATTTTGCCCGAAGAAGATCTGCCTGAACAATATCAGTATACAACAGAATTGAACGCGCTTTACTTTACAGACGGCCCTGGTTATGCGGCGCTGAAGAAGTAGGCTGACCTGTTATACTGTAAAAAACCTCTGCGATTGGCGGAGGTTTTTTCTATTGGTAACAAAATATAATGGGACGGTCGGAAGGTAGAAATAGCCGACGCCATCTACGAACGCAATACCCAAGCGAAGGAAGCATGCTATGACCCAAGAAACAAAATCCAAGCAGCCAGATTGGACCAACGTCAAGCGCGCGCTGGTCATTATGGCCCATCCGGATGATCCTGATTTCATCTGCTCTGGCACGGCGCTCCAGATGGCGCGCCAGGGCATCGAAGTCACGTATATGATCTTGACAAACGGCGACAAGGGCAACCACAACCCAGAGATCACGCGCAATCAATTGATCGCCATGCGCAAGATCGAGCAACGCAATGCGGCTGCGGTCTGTGGTGTGCAAGCTGTGCTTTTTATGGGCGAAGAAGATGGATTTTTGCGCCCGACGCCCGAAATTCGCCAGCGTGTCACGCGCGAAATTCGGCGCGTTCGCCCCGACTTGGTGATCATTACGGACCCAGAGCGTTATTTAGTGGGTGATGGCTATATCAATCACCCGGATCATCGCAACGCAGGCTTAGTGGCGCTGGAAGCGATTTTCCCGGCCGCCGACAACATGATGTTCTACCCAGAGATGGCGGAAGAGGGTTATCTGCCCCATAAGATCAGCCAAATGTATGTGTTTGGCCATCGCGATTCGAGCGTTAAAATTGATATTACGGCTGACGTTGAGACCAAAATCAAGGCGATCCTCTGTCACAAAACACAGATTTCCAACCCCGAAGAGGCGCCCAAAAATTGGTTAGCGCGTTGGGGCGAAAAGCAGGAGGATGGTTCTGTCCATTATTTTGAGCAGTTTAAGGCGATGAAATTCGGATAAGCCGAAAGAGAATTGATGAACGTTACATTATTGATTGAGGTAACGTGTAGTTCGCATCCTCAGATGCGCCCAACGCTAACAAGGATGCGTCTGAATTCGTAGCGACGATTACGCAGTTGCCCAACATAATTCGGCAGTAAAAAACAAGCGAGCGAAAGATGCATGATGCATCTTTCGCTCGCTTGTTTTGCTCAGCGGATTGATTTCATTCTAAGCAATCCAGCTTACTTCTTCACTTCTTTCATCAACTCAACCTGCTTCTCGCTGGCAAATTTATTCAGACCATCCAGTCGAGTCTTGATGTCGGTGCCTTGAATCATCTCATGGAAAGCCTTCTTCATTTCATCGCGGACAGCGGTGTAGGAAATGAGTTGTGGTTCGTAATAAGAAAATGGCAGCAGTTCCACAGCCTGACCCCATTGCTTATTCTTCTTGAGGTAATCGCCCAGATTATTAAGGGTGCTGGCGCGGGTCGGGAAGTAACCGCTAATGGTATCCCATTTCGCCTGCGTTTCCGGCGTGGTAAACCACTTGACAAAAAGCCAGGCCGCCAGTTGTTGTTCGGGCGTGGTAACGGTCAACATCACATCGCCACCGTACACATTCTGCTTCGGATCCTTGGTTGTGTGCGGAATCGCCGTCACACCCCACTCGTCCGCCGGTTTGCCCTTCTCTTTAGCGGCATTCGCCATGTCCGTGGCATAGAATGGCAGGCCTGAGCTAGAACCTTGGGCAAAAATCGCATGGCGTGCGGCAAAATCTGGATTGGCATTGGCCGCTGGATCGCCCAAGAAGAAGGCACACTTCTGATCAGCCATATCCTTGAGCAATTTCATCGCATCAATCGTGGGTTGGGTATTCAACGCATAATCTTTGCCGTCTTGGGTGAGAATGTCACCACCGAAAGCATAGGTCCACGAAGCTAGCGCGGAGGCATCATCGCGCAGAATGTAACCACCAGTGCCGTCCCCATTGGCTTTGGCCGCTTTACAGGCCATTTCCTTGAATTGATCGGGGGTCGTGGGCGGTGCAGCATAGCCCAGTTCTTTCAACCAGGTTGCATTGTAATAAAGCACTTCCATCGAACGATTGGGGGGAAAACCCAGGCGCTGGTTGTCAAAGATTGGGTGAACGCTTTGCTTAAAGAAGCTGGCATAAAAGTCTTTCTTGTCGGCGGCGCTCAAGCCCCAGGTTGCGTCATCAACATACGGATTCAGATCGGCCAGCGCGTTATTGAGCTGATAGAATTCCTGGTCGTTCTGGTAGCCGACAATCAAGGCCGCCGGTTGCTCACCTGCGCTGATGCTAGCATTGACTTTATCGCGAATGGCATCATAATTGCCCTGGCTTTGTGGCTCAACCGTAATACCGCAGGGGTTGCTCTTGTTGAATTCCTCTACCAGCGCTTTGAGCTTTGCTTCGCGCGCGCCGGTATGATTGTGCCACCAGACCACTTTTTGACCGTGCGGATCGACGCCAGCGAATTTGCCATCTTTCGCCAAGTCGCAGTTGCCAACGGGCGCGGATGATGTTGTGCCGCTGACCGGTGCGGTGCTACTGACCGGTGCAGTGCCGCTCACGGGCGCTGTGTTGCTCACCGTAGCCGTGCTGCTAGTCGTCGTCGTGCTAGTTGTGGTGGTCGTGTTGGTCATGGTGCTTGATGTTGCGGTTGCGGCCACGGTTGCTTCTGGCGCCGTGGTCGGGGCGGCTGGCGCAGCCGCCCCTCCGCCGCAAGCGGACAGCACTAAGGCTGCGATGACGAGCAGCGTGACGAACGAGAGTTGCTTTTTCTGCATCTGTTTTGCTCCTTTTGTTTTTACTACTTGAATAACAAATTTAAATATATTACAGTGGACTTTATAAAACTCATTTTACGCGCACACCCCAGGGCACGGCGACGCTCGTTCGCGACCGTACCGCAGGAGGACTACGTATGATGAGCGAATAACCTCATCCTTTTAGACCTGACGTTGCAATCCCCTCGATAAATTGTCGCTGCGTGAAAAAGTAAATGATCAAGATCGGGGCCATCGTAATCATAGAGCCGGCCATTTGCAAATGAAATTGTGAACCTGCATCATCCAAAAAAGCGAGCAAGCCATAAGAGATCGGTCGCCAAGCGGGTGTCGTGGTGACCAGAATCGGCCAGGCCAGCGAATTCCAAGCGCCAATAAAACCAAAAAGCAAAAGCGTCATCAGCGGTGCTTTGGAAAGCGGCACCATAATTTGCGTTAAATAGCGCAAATGTCCAGCGCCATCCAACTGGGCAGAATCCCACAGTTCATTCGGAATCTGTTGGAAGAATTGACGTAACAAGAAGATGCCAAAGGCACTCGACATAAACGGAATCGTCAACGCCGGCCAGTTGTTGATCCAGGGGATCGGCCCGACGCGGCCCAGCCACGAGACGGTGATAAAATTGGGCACCCAGGTGACCGCCTCCGGCAGCATTAGGGTCGAAATGATCAGCATGAACAGAAAATTCTTACCAGGGAATTCCATCCGGGCAAACGCGTAAGCGGCCAGTGTGCTAAAGACAAGCTCACCGGCGACCGTGATCAAGGTAATAATCACGCTGTTGGCAAAATAGTGCGAAAACTGGGCCTCGCGCCAAGCGGTCAGATAATTTGCCCAGTGCACCGTTTGCGGTACAAAGGCACCGCCGAGTGCTTCCGTCTGGTTCATCAACGAAACACTCAATGTGTATAAAAAAGGCACAATCGCGCCAATCGCGCCGACGATTAGCACAAGATAGGTAAGGAACACCCCAATGCTCAACGGCGGATGGGGCGCGTTGCTTGGTTTGACTGTCGCGGTGGGCTGAAGTGAAATATCACTAGCCATAGAAAACCCTCTTACTGGCTACCCGATTGTTTAGATACGTCAAGATCAAAATGATGATCAAGAGCAAAATTGCCAAGGCGGAAGCATACCCATAGCGCGTGTCGCGTTTGAACGTTTGGAAAATGATGATACTAGCCGTGTCTGTACTGCCCAACGCCGCTGCGCTGCGCAACACATAAATATGGTTGAACGCCTTAAAGGTGCCAATCACCGAATAGAGTGTTAAAAAATAGATGGTAGGTGAAAGCATCGGCAGAGTAATATGCCGAAATTGCGCCCAACGCCCAGCGCCATCCATTGCGGCGGCTTCATAAACTTCGCGCGGAATACTGCCCAAACCGGCCAAAAAAACCACTGTATTGAAACCAATAAAGGTCCACACGCCATAGATCATGATGACGACTAACGCCAGGCTAGGACCAGCCGCCCAGCCAGGCAGGGTCGCACTCTTGCCGAGCATCAATTGAAAGATACCGCCCGATTCGTTGAGCCATTGCAAAGGGTGAAGCCCCATCTTCTCGAATAATAAGTTGATCGGTGCATTGGCTCGGCTAGAAAAGAGCAAGCGGAAAATGGCCGCAGTGCCTACAAATGGCGCGATATAGGGGATGAAGTAGAGCACACGAAAGAGTGATTTGCCCCAAATATCCTGAAAAAGCAGCGTGGCTAACACGAGTGAGATAATTAATTGCGTGGGAATCGTGCCAATCGAATACCAGACCGTATTCGCCAAGCTCTGCCACCAAGTTTTATCGCTATCCGCCATCAAGCGCGGCAACTCAGCAATTAGTAACCAGCCGCCCACCATCAGCAAGGCCGCCCCCACCAACCGCAACGCCGTACTCACTGTCGATTGGCGATAGCTGGCGCTGTCCCACAACCACCAGGCCAACAACAAGAGCGCAAAGCCAGCGCTGATCGTAATCACTTGCGACCAAATATCCAACCCCGTGCCCGCTTGCGCCGCATCCGCATAGGCTTTATGGATCTCAGTCCAGGTCAACCAACTCAGGGCGCCGGCAAAAATCAGCAAAAAACTAGCCGCCGTGAACTCATCCAAAAAGCTTTCTTGGTGGGCATTTCGATGCTGGCTGCGCTCAATCCAATAATTCAGTGCCAAACTTGCAATCACCAGCAAGATGCAGACCCAAAAGGCCTGCTGCACAGGTCCACTCCACCAGGCTTCGATCACGAGCTTGCGAAACAGCGCAGTTGCGTTTGCTTGTCCACGCAACTTATTGGGAATCTGCAAAAGTGCTGGCAAAAAACGGAAGATAAAGACAATCAGCGCCGCCATGCCCGCGCCCATCAGCACACCGGGCGCCAACCACGGCCATAAATACTGATTTTTCTCACGCGCAGTCTGCCTGGCTTGGGTGATCGTGCGTACGCTGATAAACAGACAGGCGGCGGCAATCCAGAAGCCCAAGACATAGGTCAGATCACCTACGGCTTTAACATAATTGTTCAGGCCGTCGTAGGTGCCGACAATCTTGTTCAGCCCAGTCAGGGTGCTCTCGTAGGCGGCAAAGATCAGCGGAAAGAGCCCAAAAGTGCCAATGATGAGCAGAGCTGGAGCCAGGAAAAGGTAGGCTAACAATCCCTCGCGCCAACGTCGTCCCTGCCGACCGGTAAACCAGCGTGACTGTACTTGTTTGCTTGCTTGTTCATTCTGCTGCGTGGAGCGAGTGCTACCGGTCAATAGCGTGCTGTCCATGGCCCAAACTACTCCTGGAACGGTTGCGATACCCAACGACGCCGGGCAAGCGCCAAACAATTGGCAAATGCCAAAGCGCTTACGACAGGGCAAGTATACCGTAGCCAATCGCGCTCGTCAATCGTCACCAACGCCAAAAGTTAAACATACTATATAAGCAACTTGCACGCCTATGCTCGCGCATCCAGTTTAACGATGCGCGTTTGCCAGGTTAACAAATTTTTAGCGAAAAAGTTTATTGTATTTTGTCTGCAATCACGGTGGCAGGGTGCATCAGTCGCAGGATGAGCGTGTGCCTGGGTCAATTGGCATAGCGCTGGCAATCTGCTAGCGATCAACGCACAATTTTCGTGCCGGTTTCGCCGTTGAGCGCCCGCTGGAGATTTTCTGGATTCGTGATCAAGGCATAGGCACCGGGGTTTTGGCTGCGTTCCAGAAAGCGGATACAGGCCTCCATCTTGGGCAACATGCTACCAACGGCAAAATGCCCTTCGGCCAGATATTGGCGCGCCTCGGTCAGCGTGATCTCGGCCAAATCACGTTGATTCGGTTTGCCAAAATTGATCGCCACGCGCTCCACGCCGGTGCTGACCAAAAACAGATCGACCTGAAGATTAGCGGCCAGGAGACTACTGGCACGGTCCTTATCAATCACCGCATAGACGCCGCGCAATTCGCCTTTTGCGTTACGCACCACCGGAATGCCGCCGCCACCGACCGCAATCACAATCCAGCCGAGCGCAATTGCCTGGGCAATCGCCGCTTCTTCGATGATCTCTAATGGTTGCGGCGAGGCAACCACCCGTCGCCAACCGCGCCCGGCGTCTTCGATCACACCCCAGCCTTCTTGTTCAAAACGCCGTGCCGTCATTTCATCCATAAAACCGCCAATTGGCTTCGTAGGGTTGGTAAAAGCCGGATCATCGACATCGACACAGACTTGCGTGACCAAGGTGAGACAAGGCCGCTTGATGTCGCGCTGTTTGAACTCATTACCAAGCGTTTGTTGCAACATATACCCGATGCCCCCTTGGGTGTGCGCATCGATAATGTCGAGCGGAATCGTATGCAGTTCGCCAGCCGCCAGTTCGCTGCGCCGCAAATTAAAACCAACCTGCGGACCGTTGCCATGTGTGATCACAATGGTCCAGCCCGTGGCGACCATGTTAGCAAGCTGGTTAGCGGTTTCGCGCACGGCGTCCCACTGATGAATCATATCAGGATGGCGATTGTCTTTAATCAGCGAATTGCCGCCAATCGCAATCACGGCAGTCTTGGCGAGCTTGGTCATAAATTTTCTCAGTTGGTGGGGAATAAAGGTAAAGATTGGAACTTTGTTATACGTAACTACTCAGCCCTCGTGTAGGCAGGTAAACAGGTAAACAGGTAGACAGGGCATGCTACCTGTTTACCTGTTTACCTGCCTACCTTTCTAACGATCAACTCGTTCAATCTGCGCACCCAATTGGCGCAATTTCTCATCAATCTTTTCATAGCCGCGGTCGATCTGGCGCACATTGCCGATCGTGGTTGTGCCTTTCGCCGCCAGGGCCGCCAACACAAGCGCCATCCCCGCGCGAATATCGGGGCTGCTCACCGGCTGGCCGACTAACCGGCTGGGACCGATCACCACGACGCGATGCGGATCACAGAGGATAATCTGCGCGCCCATCGCAATCAATTTATCCACAAAGAAGAGCCGACCATCGTACATTTTTTCATGGATGATCACGGTGCCCTGCGCCTGGGTCGCCGTGACCAGGGCAATGCTCATCAAGTCGGGCGGGAAGGCGGGCCACGGCGCATCGTCAATTTTAGGCACAGCACCACCGAAATCGGGTTTAACGCGCAATTCTTGTTCATCTTCCACCACCAGGGTATAAGATGGCGCCGCGGTGGCGGCTGGATCTGAAGGCGCCGGATCGCGTTCCAGATGCATCTGTACCCCTAAACGGTCAACAAAAATCATCTCCATCATGCGTAAATGGGCCGGGTCCACCCCCGCAATGCGCAATTCACCTGCCGTAATTGCGCCCAAGCCGATAAAACTGCCCACCTCAATAAAATCGGGGCTAATGCGCGTTTCACCGCCGCCCAACCGATCTTGGCCATGAATGGTCAACGTATTACTGCCGATGCCTTCGATCGGACAGCCCATTTTCACGAGCAGTTTGCACAAATCCTGCACATGCGGCTCGCTGGCGGCATTGCGCAGAACGGTCGTGCCTTGGGCAAGCGAGGCCGCCATGATGCCATTTTCCGTGGCCGTTACCGAGGCTTCATCCAGCAAAATGTCTTTGCCCCGCAAGCGTTTGTCGGCGCGCAGTTCAAACTTGCCATTGCTGCTAAAACGCGCGCCCAATGCTTCAAAAACCTGGAGATGTGTATCAATCCGCCGGCGGCCAATATCGTCACCGCCCGACGCCCGCTGCACCATAAAATGTTGATGGCGCGCCAGCAGCGGCCCCATCAGTGTCAACGAACCACGGATTTGCGAAAACAAGTGGGCATCGGGCGTCGTACTACTCACGTTGCGCGCACAAAGCGTGACACTATCGCCTTGGCGCTCAACGGTCACACCTAACCCCGCCAAAAGTTTGAGCACCGTATTCACATCACCAATTTGCGGTACATTGTGCAACGTGACCGGTTCATCGGTTAATAAGCAGGCTTCAAGCAGCGGCATCGCGGCATTTTTGTTGCCAATCGGTTGGATTGTGCCTTGGATGCGATGGCCACCTTCAATTAAAAAGGATGACATAATAAAACCTCACTTGATGGTAAGCAAGCAATTTATATAAGTGGAAGCGCTGAACAAACGTTCAGCGCGGCACGGTGGTTCCCAACTTAGGACCACCGCCAATCATTGTAGATGAGAATCTTGTACAGCGTCAACAAGTTTGAACTTACAATCGGAAAAAGCTAACGTGCTCATTTTGACGTAACGCGCCGACAAATTCGCCGCAAAATTCCAGCATCACGAAGTTGAGCACTAGCCCTGGTTTGCGAAAGTTCTGGTTTACTGAGGCGCAATCAAAGAATAAAGTATCCAGTAGGTGCGTGCTTTTAGCCGCACAAATGGGGTATACGCAGAACGTGCGGCTAAAAGCACGCACCTACGAATGATTTTGTTCGGCAAACGCTGGATACTTATTTCATTGAAATGGCCTGAGAGAATAATCTAGACGAATGATGGTAGAATAATGGTAACTACTCAGGTGGAGCGTTACGCTAGGTAGACGCCCATCAGTAGATGGGACGTAGACAGGTAGCAGGTCCTGTCTACCTGTCTACACGTTGTCGTAGTAGTTACGTATAATTTTGAAAATTGCTTGATGATAATCAGGTTGAGGAAAGCAAAATGAGCATTGATCGAAACGTAAACAAAGGGGAGCCGTCGAGCCTGACTGGCAAAAATGGCGAAACCAGCGAGCCAATTGCGCGTTTCAATGAGCTTGCCCCAGCCTTGCGCATCTACGAGAAAAATTTACTCCTCCGCCTTGATGAGCTTGAGCAGCAATTGCAAGCCAATACAACGGCAATTCAGACGCTTGAAATGCGCCTCGTCCAAGAGTTAAGCATCCTCAGACAGGCCCAACAGACGAACGCGGAAACGCTAGTGAGCGTCAATAAAATTGTCCGTCGCGGCCTTTGGATGAGTCGCCTGCGCGCTTTGATCGGCTGGCTCATCCTGCTCGGCCTGGTAGGCGGCGCGCTTTATCTCTACTACTTTTTTGATTGGCGCTCGCTGATCCCATCATTTTTTTAAATCGACTCCACCCGCGCCCAAAGGGCTCCCGCTCCCGTTCGGCTGCGGTTCGACAAGCGCACCGCACGGGGCCTGAGCGTTCGACTGAGCTCACGCCGAAGTCTTGCCGAAGGCCCCGTCGAAGCCTGCTGGGCGGGAGCCGTCACGGGACAGAATGAGTTACTTCTTCCGTCCCGTGACGGCTCCCTCCCTTTCTAGGGGAGGGTTAGGGTGGGGTTAATTTCGTGGGGTCATTTCATTGCCTGCTCTATCCGTCAGCCACTAGGAAATCGCAATCTTCATGAAACAACCATTGATCAACTTCTTACAACGCTTGGGTGCGGCGCTGGCCACAGGCTGGCAACAGTTACTTTGCGCCCTGGCTAATTTGCGCCGACGCATCTTCCGCAAGCGCCTGACTGACTACGTCATCATTGTCCTGGATCGGGAGCTTGAAGAACGGCCACCGGCCGCGCCATGGTGGTATGCCTACTTACCCACCCACAAAACGCCGCTCACGCTGGAAGAGCTCAGCCAAAGCTTGCAGCGGATCGCCGGTGACCCGGATGTCAAGGGCGTGATCTTTTTGTTCAAAGGGGCGGCGCTCGGTCTGGCCCAGGCCCAGAGTATGGCGGCGCTCTTTGCGCGCTTTCACCAATGGGATCAGCAATATCGTCACACGCAAGCCGCTGCCGCCAAGCAGATTATCGTCCACCTGGAACAAATCAGCAGTGCCAGCTATGTCGTCGCCTGCGCCGCCGACAAAATCAGCGTCACCCCGCTGACTACCTGGGAAGTCTTGGGCTTGTACAGCGCGCCTACCTTTTATAAAGAAACGCTGGCGCGCCTTGGTATTGCGATGGATGTCGTTAAAATTGCGCCCTGGAAAACCGCCGCCGACCCATTTAGTTGCGCCGATATGAGCCCCGAATTTGCCGAGCAAATTCGCTGGCTCTTTGACAGCCTGTACAACGACATTGTCAACGCCATTCACAGCGGGCGCAATTTGCCGGTGGAAATTGTCCAAACGCTGATTGACCAAGCGCCGTGGAGTGCGGAGCAAGCCCTGGCTAAAGGCTTGATCGACAAGATTGCCTACGAAGACGAATTGGCGACTTGGCTGGGTACGCCCGACAATCCTGCATCATTACAATTCTACACCAAAATTCACAAGCTACTCTGGCGACGACCCCAGCGCCATCATCCCCAAGCCGTGGGCGTGATCAGTCTATTGGGCGCGATGTCGATAGGGCAAAGCCGCTCTTTTCCGGTGCCGCTGCCTTTGCTCGGCGAACGGACGATTGGCAGCACCACCGCCCAGCAACAAATTCGCGCAGCACGCGCGGATGATCGCCTAGCTGCGGTGATTCTGCATGTGGATTCGCAGGGCGGTTCGGCGTTGGCAAGTGACTTGATCTGGCACGAATTAAAATTGCTGGATCGGGAAAAACCGGTGATTGTCTATATGGGCAATGTGGCGGCCAGTGGCGGTTACTATATCGCTGCGCCTGGGCGTAAAATCGTCGCGCAACGCGCCACGCTCACCGGCAGCATCGGCGTGATTATTGCCAAACCGGTGACAAAAGATGCCTACGCCAAGCTTAGTGCCAATCGGCAAATTATCCAGCGCGGCAAGCATGCCGATTTGTACCAAGACACGCATGTCTGGGACGCAGAACAACGCGACAAAATCGAAGGAAGTATTCGCGATGTTTATGGCAAATTTAAGCAGCGCGTGGCCGAAGGGCGCGCATTAGTCTATGAGAATCTGGACGAGATCGCCAATGGGCGGGTCTGGACGGGGGCGCAAGCGCTCGAGCACAAACTCGTGGATGCCTTGGGTGATTTTCAGGTGGCGCTGGATCTGGCGTGCCAGGCGGCCAATTTGCCAGTGGACGGCAGTGTGGCGACCATCGAAATCTCTGCGCCCAAACACAGCGTACTGGCCGAACCCATGCAGGCGCTGCAGGCCTTGCTTGGGCTGGACAAGCCACAGTCATTCAGTCAACTGGCGGAAGTCGCGCTCACGGGTGAATGGGCAACCTTGTTGGGCAACGAGCGCATTTGGCTGATTGCCGATAGTTTGCCAAAGCTCAAATAGCGGCGCAGTGCATAAAATTTCTGCTTGACCATAGGACGCAGAGCGTCTACACGACATTCCCACGCAGAGCGTGAGGAACGAGTAATCACTCACTAATCCAACCCAGTAACGGAGAAAATATGACCATGCTCGACGTTCAGGCCATTCGGCGCCAGTTTCCAGCTTTGCAAGAAAACTACAACGGCAAACCTGCCATTTTCTTCGACAACCCTGGTGGCACTCAGGTTCCCCAATGCGTGATCGACGCGATCAGCGATTATCTGATTCGGCGCAATGCCAACACGCACGGTGTTTTTGAAACCAGCCGGCGCACCGACATTGTAATTGAGCACGCGCGCCAGGCCGCCGCCGATCTGCTGGGCGCGGATGTGGACGAAGTGGTCTTTGGCAACAACACGACCAGTCTGAACTTCGCTCTGAGCCATGCGCTGGCCGCCGAATTTGGCCCGCAGGACGAAATTGTGCTCACCCGATTGGACCATGATGCTAACATTGCGCCGTGGTTGATGATGGCCGGGGATCGGGGCGCGACCGTGCGTTGGGTCGACATCGACGTAGAAAGTTGCACGCTGGACATGGCGCATTTCCACTCGCTGATCACCGCGCGCACAAAGCTGGTGGCGGTCGGCTACGCCAGCAACGCCAGCGGCACGATCAATGATGTTGCGACGATTATCAATTGGGCCAAAGCGGTGGGCGCCTACAGTTTCGTCGACGCCGTGCAATATGCGCCGCACGGTTTGATTGATGTGAAGGCGTTGGATTGCGACTTTCTTGCGTGTAGCGCCTATAAGTTTTTCGGCCCACATGTGGGTTTACTCTATGGTAAACGCGAACACCTGGCCCGTTTACGCGCCTATCGCGTGCGCCCGGCTGGTGACAACGCCCCAGACAAGTGGGAGACCGGCACCAAAAATCATGAAGGCTTGGCCGGCGTCGGCGCAGCGATTGAATATCTGGCAGACCTGGGTGTGCTGTATGGCGGGGCAACTGCGACGGCCAATCGGCGCGCTCAGTTGTGCGCGGCCTGGCCGGTGATCAAAGCGTATGAACAAATGCTCGTTGAGCGGTTGATCAGCGGGTTACAGGCGATCCAGGGGGTGCAGATTTATGGCATCACGAATCCAGCCGAGTGGCAAAGCCGCATGGCAACCGTTTCCCTTCGTAAAAACAACACGACGCCCGAGCAACTGGCCCAAGCCCTGGCGGCGGCGAATATTTTTGCCTGGAATGGTAATTTCTATGCGCTGATGCTGAGCGAGCGGCTTGGCGTGGAAACGAGTGGTGGTCTGTTGCGCCTGGGTTTGGTACATTACAATACCGTCGATGAGATCGACGCCTGTTTGCGCGTGCTTGAAAGTGTGTAGCGTCTTCCCAGCGTTGTCCGCTTGGGCGAACGCCTTAGAGCATGCCTACGCCACCTTTGTGCCACTTTAAAGTCGTTGCTCTATTAGTGGCGAAAGGATCTACATTTGATGACAACTTTCCCCATTGCTGATACTAACTCAAATCGGAATGAAAACCGGAGTTTTGAACAGAATGGTATAGAGTAGAATCCTTAGGCGAATTGTCCAGAGACCCGAGTCAAGTAAGGAGAGCAGCCAGGGGATCCGTCCTGATTTTGCGAAATGGCAGCAAAGCGCCGAAGAGAGCATGCTCTACTTACTTTCTAACTGAATACTCATGCTAGCCATGCTCATGGCTTTAACCTTTTACTCCCTATGCCTAAAGTTACTGAGCAACGTAGGTTGGTAACATCGCTAATGACGGTAAATTTCATGAACTATCAGTCATGCCCAGATGAATACGCACTTCACTGAGCGTCACTACAGCATCAGTTATGCAATATGACAACAAGTTTTATCGATGTACACCCCCTGGCGTCGTCTTACCGCGAACACCTAATTCAGCAGGGTTGGCAGAAGGCATGGCGCATAAAACCACCAACCAACTTATAGCCCTGCCTTACTC
>JBBREZ010000099.1:0-16940 GCA_038225095.1 Caldilineales bacterium | reverse complement strand
CAACTCGGGCCGGCTGGCGATAAAGTCGCGCATCAGTTGGATGCAGGCTGGCTCTTGCAAGATGGTCAGTTCGACGCCGCGGCTGCGCACGTACGCTTCTGGCCCTTGAAAGGTTACATTTTCGCCAATCACAACTTTGGGGATTTTATATAATAACGCGGTCCCGCTGCACATGTCACATGGCGAGAGCGTGGAGTAGAGCGTGGCGCGTTGATAATCTTTTGCGGTTAAGCGACCAGCATTTTCCAGACAGTCCATCTCGGCATGGAGAATGGCGCTGCCTTGTTGGACGCGCCGATTGTGCCCACGCCCGACGATTTTGCCGTCGATCACCAACACCGAGCCGATCGGAATGCCGCCTTCGGCCAAGCCCTGTTTTGCTTCTTCGAGGGCTGCTTGCATGAATGAGTCCATCGGTTTGCTTCCTCCTAAAAGGGTGGATGTGATATAATCAGAGCTTCTTACTATGACAGCGCAAGGTTGTTAATCGGTAGACCACAGCGGAGCCGGCACGCCTACGGGCTGGACCATGCGCACGAGGCGTGCTTGCTCCGCCCTTGCGCGCAACCTGGCGCTGTCATATTAACAATGCCAAAAATAATGGTAAGATGTTGTAACCGGTGAATGAAACTTGTTTCATTATTTATCCCAGGTGTACTAAACTTTGATCGGCAACTTCTAAACAACTTTCTCAGTGTAATTTAGTCGCACCCAAATTCTATTCACTAAAAATATGGAGTAACCTGTGGAAACCGTCCAACTGGCGGTCAATGGCACTTTGATGCGTGGCCTTGAGCTTAATGGCAATTTACTCAAGGCCGGGGCGCACTTTTTGTACGAAACGACCACTAGCCCAGCGTATCGACTGTGGACGATTCAAGACCGCCATCCGGCCATGTTACGGATGCGGAGCGGCGGCAGCGCGATTGCTCTAGAAGTTTGGGAAGTGCCTGCGCCGGCGCTAGCCACCATCTTGCTGGAAGAACCGCTCGGCCTTAGTATCGGCCGGGTTACGTTGGCGAATGGCGAGGCTGTCTTGGGCGTGCTGGGTGAGCCAGCGCTGTGCGAGACCGGGCGTGAGATCACGCAGTGGGGCGGTTGGCGGGCGTACATTGCCAGCCCTGAATATGGTACGGCAGGATAGTGGCTGTTAAGTCGCTGCCAACTTATTGGGGTTGCTTAGGCTTCGCGGTGATACGGTTTTAACAGGGCGCTCGGCGCGCTGACATTGCGGCCAGCCAGCGCCAACGCCGCAATTGTCACCAGATAGGGCAATGCCAGCAACGCCTGATAGGGTAATTGAAAACCAGAAGCCTGCAAACGCAATTGCAAGGCTTGGAATCCGCCAAAAAGCAGCGCGCCGCCAAGCACTTTGCGCGGTGACCAGTTGCCAAAGATCACCAACGCAATTGCCACCCAGCCGCGCCCAGCAATAATGCCAAAGGTAAACGCGCCCAGTTGCGCCAGTGACAAAAACGCGCCGCCCAAGCCCATCAGTGCGCCGCCAATCGCAAGGGCCAATAAGCGCGTGCGAAAGACATTGACGCCCGCCACATCTGCCGCTGCTGGATTTTCGCCCACGGCGCGCACGCGCAAGCCAAAATGCGTGCGATTGAGCACCCACCAAAGCGCCGGTACCAGTAATAATGCCAGGTACGTTAAGCCATACTGCTCGAAAATCGGCGTAAGCGGTCCCAACCAGCCCGCTAGATTCAGTTGGGGAAACGGTGTGATCTTGGGGGGCACCTGTTGTTCGCCGAAAATAATGCGAAAGAGGTAAAGCGCTAGCCCTGTGCTCAATAACGTAATCCCGATGCCAGCAACGTGTTGATTGACGCCCAGGTAAACGGCCAGCAGTGCCATCAGTAAACCCGCTAATGCACCGGCCACGCAGGCCGCAACCACCCCCACCCAGAGTGAGCCACTGAAATAGGCCGCGACAAACCCCGCCATTGCCCCCAAAAACATCGTACCTTCGATGCCCAGGTTGAGTACACCGGCGCGCTCGGTTAAGGTTTCGCCCAGGGCCGCAAAGAGTAAGGGTGTCGCCACGCGCAGGGTGGCGGCTAGTAGGGTGACAATCGTGATGGTGAGCGATTCGTTCATGGCTAATTCGACAGTGGATTTACGCTTTTGACTTTCTCAGTCGGCGAATCGTTATCGCGCTGGCTGACTAACTTTGTACACCGGTGGGCAGTTGGCGGCGTGACCACCAGCGCAGCACGGTGCGTACAATCAGCCACAGGATGGCAAGCGGAATACATAAAGTTAACAAGACAGGCAAGAAATAGACGGCAAACCAGATGCCCACATCCGCCAGCGTTTGCAGGGTGCCGACCAGATCGCGCAGCGAAACGCGCAGGGCAACTGTGGGCCGCCATCCCGCTTCGATCACAGGCTGGCTGACAATATCAGGTGTCAAAGTTGCGTCAATGGTGGACAGCGTAATTAGATTGTCAAACATGTTTTTGCGGCCCTGGAACTGGTCGATCTGGCTGCGGATGTCAGTCAGATTGCGGTGTACGGTAAGGATATCTTCTGCTTTAGCATTGGGTTTTTCACGCACCTCGGTCAGCAGTTGGCGCAACTCGGTCTCTGTCGCTTGCAGATTGCGCAACTGGGCATCAATATCGGTGTATTGATCGGTCACATCTTCACGATTGATGGTTTTGGCACGTGCTTTGACGCCCATTGCCTCTAATTTCGCCAGCGTTGTGTCCAATTGATCGGCTGGCACACGTAGCTGTAATGTACCTTGCAGCCGTTCATCACCGTTATAATTATTTCTTTGCAAATTTGCATTGGCAACATAACCACCACTGTCGTTCATGAGTTTGTTGATCTGCTTGACGATGGCTTCTGTGTCCACCACCACCAATTCAATCGATGCTTTGCCAATCACCCCCGACGCTGGATGCTCGGTGCAGCTGGCTGGCCTGCCATTGCTGCCTGCGCAGGGGCGGCGGCTGGGGCGGCTGGTAGCGAAGCAGCCATCGGCATTGCGGCTTTATTGATCATGCTTGCGCTGTTGTCGGCGGCGCTTAGTGGGGACATCAATCGGTTAACGTTGTACGATTGCAACGTGTGTGTACTACGATTGAATAGGAACAAAATGCTAGTTAAAACAAGCGCAACCAATAAAATAGCGATGTGATGACGTTGCAGGCGTTTCATAGGGGTTGGTTCCTCTGCGTATATGAATGACAAAATGGTTGAAATGCTCGGTTATACACGTCAGATGGGGCGTTGAAGCTGACGTGTATTAGCATAGACGAGCAACGTGTGGATTTGGTTCAACCCTCATTGTCAGATCGCGGAAATTGGCAGATAATTTAGAACTGCGCGTTTCTGTTAGACGCTCTTTGGGCGTTTGGCGCTATTTTCTCAACCGTGGATCCAAAAGATCGCGCAAGCCATCGCCGACCAAATTCAACGCCGCGACCAACAGCAAAATTCCAATCGCGGGCACCGCCGTCAGCCACCATTGTGTCGTGATATAATTGCGCCCTTCACTGATCATGACGCCCCATTCTGGCGTTGGCGGTTGGGCGCCAAACCCGATAAACGAAAGCCCGGCCACACTTAAAATGGTGCCGGCCATGTCAAAGCTAGCCTGCACCAGCAAAGGCGCGAGCGTGTTGGGCAGGAGATGTTGCCAGATGATCCGCCAGTCGCGTACGCCAATCGAGCGCGCTGCCTGCACAAAGTCGCGCTCGCGCAAGCTTAAGACCTGGCCACGAATCAAACGCGCATAGACCGGCCAACTGACGACGGCAACGGCAATCAGCGCATGGGTCAGGCTGGGGCCAAGTGCACCGGCAATTGCCATCGCTAGGATCAGCGCGGGAAAAGCGAAGAAGATGTCGGTAATGCGCATCCAGATTTCGTCCACCCAGCCGCCCAGATAACCGGCCACCAAACCCACCAACGTGCCAAAGCTGCCCGCCAACAGGACGACAATCATGCCGGAGCGGATTGAAATCTGTGCGCCATATAACATGCGGCTCAACAGATCGCGGCCTAGTTTATCGGTGCCGAAATAATAGGGGGCAGAAGGCTTGGTCAGGCTGACCGAGATGTTTTGGAGCAGCGGGTCAAAGGGGCTGATCATCGGCGCGAGCACAGCCAAGAGGACAAAAATCAGCAGCAAGCCAAGGCCGCAGATCGTGGTTGGTTCTTTAGCCAGACGCCGTAGAAATTGATTGCGGCGTTTAGACGGCAGCGTTGTGGACGCCGGAACAGGTGCTATAGCAGGACGCGAAAGTAACATGCAATTATCCCTGATCCATTAGGCTCTAATTTGGCTCAACCCCAAGGGCGCGCAACTGGGCGGCTAACCGTTCGGCCCGTGCATGCTCTTGCTCCGTCCGTTCTAACAGTTCTGTATAGGTCTCGAATCTCTGTCCGTCCGGTCGGTAGATGACCAATTCGCTATCTTGTAATTCAAAACGTACGCCTGCGCGAGGGCTAACCCATCCTTGCATCTCCTCAATCACCTCAAGCCCTTGCCCGGAACGTAGCCAGCCGCTTAAATCCCCACGGTCAGGATCATATAAATAATATTCTTCCACCCCATAGCGCGCATAAAAAACAAACTTCTTCGCCATTTCGGTTAATCGATTGCCAGGCGAAAGCACCTCGAAGACCACTTGGGGTGCAATATTGTCTTCCACCCATTGCCGATACGAACCACGATCGCCCTTTGGACGACCGAAAATAAGCATCACATCGGGCGCAGCACGGATTCGATTATCGCCCTCAACCGGATACCAGAGTAGGTCGCCGGCGACGAATAAGTTGGGATTATCTTTGTAAAGACCCGCGAAACCACTATGTAAAGTAACAATTACGCGAAATTGCTTGGTATTGTCCGCCATTGGTTGACCATCGCTGTCTGGATACTTGACGGGTTTGATGTGCCCATTGTGTTCCGCCACGCCCGCAACTGATGATGGCGTTGGCTTAGGGTCTGGCATTTGTGTCGGTGTCGTCAAAATTTGGGTGCTCATGTTCGTAATTCCCCTATCATAAACTCACAAGGATCACGCGTATTATAACCCCTTTTTGCAAAAAATGCCTTTGTGATAAAACAAAAGTATCACCTATGGCGCGCGACCGCTTAACTTGTCCGCACGCGCGGGTCGATCAGATGATAGCTAATGTCAACCAGCATATTGACCAGTGGATAGATCACCGCCGCCACCAGGGTGACGCCCATTACCGCTGGGAAATCCAGGCTTGTCACCGAGGTGGTGGCATAGCGCCCCAGGCCGGGCCAATTAAAGATCGTTTCGGTGAGCACCGCGCCGCTGAGCAAGCTGCCAAACGTGATGCCAATTGTGGTCAGCACCGGCGTCATGGCATTCTTGAGCACATGCCGCCAGAGCACCAACAGATTATGTAAGCCCTTGGCGTGGGCCGTGCGTATATAATCTTGCTGCAAGACTTCTAACACGGCCGAGCGAGTCATGCGCAACAAGACGGCTGTCGAGAAAATACCCAGGGTAAAACTGGGTAAAATTAGGTGGAAAATGCTATTCTGCAAAACCGGCCAATTGCCCGTTAGCAATGAATCGATCGTATACAGGCCCGTAATCAACGTGGGCGGCTGGACCGTTGCGTCGAGGCGACCAGGGCCAGGCAACCAGCGCAGTTGGCGATAGAAAAGACCCAGCAACAAGAGCCCCACATAAAAAATTGGCATTGAGCCGCCGACGAGGGCGATCAGCCGCGCCAGTGCATCGGTCAAGCTATTGCGGCGCAGCGCGGCAAGCATGCCCAGGGGAATGCCCAAAAGCACAGAGATCAACAACGCAGCAAACGATAATTCCAGCGTGGCTGGTAGGAAATCACGCAAGTCCAAGGCAACGGCGCGCCGGGTGCGGATCGATTTACCTAAATCACCTTGGAGCAGATGGCCCACATAGGAAACATATTGCACCACCGCTGGCCGATCCAGCCCCATTTCGTGGCGATAAGCCGTGATCTGCTCTTCGCGCGCGTTCTGCCCAAGCGCAACCAGGGCTGGGTCAACCGGCACCACCTGGGCTAGGAAAAAGGTAATAATGGAGACGCCGACCATCACAAAGAAGAGGCCGACGATACGGCGGAAGATGAAACGCAGCATAAGGAATGGTTAATGGTGAATGATACGAGCTTCGAGTGCATTGCACACCACAACCCCAATCCTATCATACGAACAGGTTATGTGGTGTGCGCTGCACTCAGACCAATCCAGAAAAACAAATAACGATATAGGGATCGAGACCTGACAGGTGGAAAAGACCCCACCTGTCAGGTCCGTCGATAAGCTCAGCCCGTATACTTATTTATTTGGAATGGCCTCAGACCCGCATCTATTATTTTTTGCCGATCAGCGCAAACGTGATGCTCGGCGTATCGGCTGGATCGAAGAGGAAGCCGTCGATGTTGCTGCGCAGTGCATAGGTGCGTAACGGTTGGTACAACACCGCATATGGACCTTCGTGCAGCACGCGTTCGGTGAGTTCAGCGTAGATTTTGACTCGTTCCGCATCCGTGGTAGCGCTGGCGGCCTTCTGGGCCAATGCAAAGAGCTCTTTGTTCTCCCAGCCGTTGCGATAGGCAATCGACTTGGCGTCATAGTTGGTGAACGGTGAGGCATTCCCATCTGGATCGGGATAGTCCGGGCCCCAGAGGATAAAGGTCATCTGGCCTTCTTGCGCCCGATACAGCTTGAGCAACTCAGAGACTTGCAGTTGCTTCAAGGTTAGCTTGATCCCAACCTTTGCCAGATCGCTTTGCACTTTGGCCGCCAGGGTCGGGAAGTCAATCGGGCCGGCTGGGAAATTCGAGGGCACCAGCGCCTCGATCTCGGTGCCTTCTTTCACACCAGCCTTGGCAAGCAGTTCCTTAGCCTTCGCAATGTCCTGCTTAAAGGGATTCTGCCCCGTATGCCCCAAGAAGCCGTCAGGAATGATCTCTTGCACGAGCTTGGCATCGCCGCCGGTCAGGGTCATGATCTCATCGTAGTTGATGGCGTAGCGGATCGCTTCGCGCACATCGGCGTTGTCTAGCGGCGGTTTTTTCGCATTCAAGCCGAGATAGACCAGTTGCGTGTTGTTGACCGTCACCAACTTCACGTCGGCATTGCCATCTAACGCCTTCTTTTGTTCGGGACCCAAATCTTGGACAAGATCGGCGTCACCGGTTTCGATGGCCGCTTGACGATTGGCCGCTTCCTTCATGTTCTGAATGAGCACGCGTTTGATCTTGGCCGGTGTGCCCCAGTAGTTGGGATTGGCATCCAGTGTGATGGCGACTTCACGTTCCCACTTGTTAAGCACATACGCACCGCTGCCCGCCGAATGATCGTTCAGCCAAGTTGACCCCATGTCATCGCCTTTGTTGGCATCGACTAGGGCCTTTTCGACAACCGCTGCTACAGTAAATGTGATTACCGAGAGGAAGACCTGCGGGCTGACCGCCTTAAGAAGCTTCACCTCGAAAGTTTGGGCATCGACCGCCTTCAGATTTTCTTTTTTGACCTGGCTGGTGGTCGTGAATAGAAATGCTGGCGATTTATTGAGGTCAATCGCGCGGCTCCACGAATAGACCACATCATCAGCTGTAATCGGCTTTCCGTCGGCGAAGTGGGCTTTTTGATTCAGCTTGAAAGTAATTGTCCACATGTCGCCGCTATCCTTAATATCCCATGAGTCGGCCAGCAATGGCTTGACGCCTGGCTTGCCTGGTTCAAAACTAACAAGCGTTTCATAAATGCTGCCCTCGGCCTGGATGCCGCTGAACTCGTAGGCCACGGCTGGGTCAAGCGAGATCAAATCCGTCGTGTCAGAAGCGAAGATCAGCGTGTCTTCACGGCTAACGACAGCGCTGGCGGCGGCTGGTGCCGTGGTCGCTGCCGTTTGTGCCCCGGTAGATGGAGCCGGCGCGGCGGGTGCCACGCACGCCACCATCAACATACTCACAATGAGCAATAACACGAGTAAACGCGAATTGCAACGCAAATATTTTGTCATGTAGTTTCTCCTTTATGGTTCAAACGAGGATTCTTTAATGGGCCGGGGACGGTGAACCAGCTCAGCCTGGACCGAGCCATTGCTCGTCCGTCCCCTTCGACCCGATTGCGACATAAGTGCTGTTTGTATACTTTACTTTTTTCCAATCAACCAGAACGAGATGCTTGGTGTATCAACGGCATCATAGGTGAAGCCAGTGATGTTTTTGCGCACGCCAAAGGTGCGAGTGGGCTGGTAGAGCAAGACATAAGGCCCCGTGTGTTGTACCAATTCGGTCAATTGTTTGTAAAGTTCGACGCGTTTAGCCGGGTCTTGTTCGGCGGCGGCTTTCTTGGACAAGGCGGTCGCTTCTGGGGAATTCCAAGCATTGCGCCAGGCCAGCGATTTTGCCTCGAAGTTGGCAAATGGCGTGACGTTGCCATCTGGGTCTGGGAAGTCGGGGCCCCAGTTGATGAAGATCATGTGGCCTTCTTGGGCGCGGTAGATTTTGAGCAATTCTGCCTGTTGCAACTGCTTGATGTCCAGCTTCAAACCGATTTGCGCTACATCGTTCTGGATTTTGGCGGCCAATGTGCTCCATTCGATGCCACCCGACGCTGTGCCAACGGGCACAATAAATTCGATTTCCGTGCCGTCTTTCACACCAGCCTTGGCCAGCAGCGCTTTGGCCTTAGCAATATTTTGTTTGAACGGGTTGTTGCCCGTATGGCCTAGGAAACCAATCGGGATGATCTCCTGCACGAGCTGAGCACTGCCTTTCAACAAGGTGATAATATCATCATAGTTGATTGCATAGCGGATGGCTTCGCGCACATCAGGATTATCGAGCGGCGCTTTGGTGGCATTCATGCCGATATAGGTAATCGAGGAAGATTGTCCAACCACTAAGTTGATATCGGCATTGTCTTTGAGCGTGGCCACCTGCTCGGCGCCCAAATCTTGGACAATATCAGCATCACCGGTCTCAATTGCAGCCTGTAAATTTGCCAGTTCCGACGTGTTTTGCATGATCACTTGTTTGATGAGCGGCGCCTTGCCCCAGTAATGCTCGTTCGCTTTCAGGGTGACGCTCACGCTGCGATCCCATTTGTCCAACACATACGGCCCGCTGCCTGCTGAGTGATCATTCAGCCAGGTTGAACCCCTATCATCGCCCTTGTTGGCTTCGACCACGGCTTTTTCCACGACAGCCGCAACGGTGAAACTGATCACCGAAAGGAAGACCTGTGGGCTGACCGCCTTGGGTAATTTGACTTCAAAGGTCTGGGCGTCAACGGCCTTCAAGTTCTCTTTCTTAACTTGTCCGACATCGGTGAACAAAAAGGCCGGTGACTTGTTGAGATCAAGCGCACGACCCCACGAGTAAACGACGTCATCCGCGGTGACGGGCTTACCGCTGGCGAAATGAGCTTTCTGATTTAACTTGAAGGTGAGCGTCCACATATCGCCCGTATCCTTGATATCCCAAGATTCAGCCAGCAACGGCTTGACCTCCGGATTGCCCGCATCAAAACTGACCAGGGTTTCGTAAAAATTGCCTTCCGCCTGAATACTGCCAAATTCATAGGCCACGGCTGGGTCGATTGAGGATAAATCCGTTAGATCAGCGGCGAAGATCAGGGTGTCAGCCCGGCTGGCTGTTGCGCCTGCGGCAGCTGGCGCCTTGGTCGCTGCGGCGGGCCCGGTTGATCCGGTAGCCGGCGCAGAGGCCGGTGCGACGCAGGCGGTCAGCACCAGGCTGGCCAGGACAAGTAAAATAACAGGTAGACGCAAACGGTGTAATAAATGATTTTTCTGCTTCATGTGATTTCCTTTGCTGCGTTTAGGTGGGAAATGCTGCGGTGATGCTTGAAATTATACGTGTAATATGATTCACTTACACTTTTAGACAGCATCAACGAAATTACAATTGACTTATCCTGTTAATACTGTCTAAAACAAATTGGTAACTCCCAAACTATAAGGTAATCAGAAGTGTGAACTAATTTCTTAATATATCAAAATCCGTTATACCTCCCTGTCGTCGTAGTTCAAATGCGATAAAAGGTACCTTCTCTTCCAAAAACTCGAAATTACATTGACCACTCAGAAAATCTTCTATCCAACCTTGGCGTTCCTGAACAAGTCGCTCATCAGAATTAAGCTTCAAAATATTGATTGTATCTAAAATTTGTTGTTTTTGTTCTGGTAATAAATGGGGATTAGGCTTGATTAGGAAAGAAGTAAAATCGATAATGAACCAACCCCCCTGAATCTTAAAAGGATCAAGGATGACTTTTATGCCTTTTCTACTGTTAAACTTTGCTGATACATAGCGAAAGTTACTCCATTCATAAGCAAGATGGGGACTTACTGATTTAGGAATAAAATGATCGATACTGTGGGTGCCAGTGCTATGTGGTATCCAGTGGGCGCAATAAGCACATACACGTTTGTAAGCACTTCTCATTTCTGGCAACACGTTACGCCAGTATTCATTTCCTGTCCATTCTTTTTCAAGAGGGCGATGGATTATACGCAAAAATGCATTACCTGGGTTGCTTACAGTTTCGAAGAAGTTATTTGGTTCAGGTTGTGGTTTAACAGGGATCACAATTCCACCCCGTGTTGTTTTGCAAAGAATAACCACCGTCGCCAAAATGGATCATGCGCTCCTAGTAATTTCATCAGTTGCTCTGACATCGTTTGGATTTGGTTTTCTGTAATATTCTCCTGCATCTGAAGGTTTTTCGCATCTTCTATAATTTGTTCCACCGGCAAATTAGTTGGATATTTCATTTCAAAGATATCTTCAGACGTTAACCAAGCATCTACGGAGCCATGACGAACAAATTCTGGCTCTTCAAGGCGAACTTCGCCATCGAAAAGACCTTCACGAAACAAATTTAGGTGGAAAATTTTATCGCGATTTAGATCAAATCGAGGCTCCATCGAAGCCATCACTAGCGGAGCATGAGTTGTAATGAGAAATTGTACTTGGAGATCAGACTCTAGATCTTCTTGTACATTGAGCAAAGCCGGCAAAATTTGTCTTTGCCATTGCGGATGCAAATGCGACTCAATTTCGTCCGCAAGTATTACCATTCTACGTTGAGGTTTTTCGCGAATTAGTTCCGATTGTGCTTTATGTTCTTCCCATGTCCACACGATTAGATAGGCTAAAGCAACAATCCGTTTAACCCCTGCTGACGCGTATACAAGAGGTATCTCACCATATGGGTGTTTGATGGTGGGGATCCATCGACTATCACCAGGGATTCTTGTTGGTTGACCTGGCTCTAGTAGACCTAAATCACTACGGTCTAACCCTGGGGGGGATAAACGATATAAAACCTTTTTTAATGTCTCAAAAGGAGATTTTTCTGGATTATTCTGCCAGTTAACCCAATCATTAATTAAACCATTCGATAAGTAGCTTGTTCTACCCCCAACCGAATCTGGTAAGCCGTGCCAAACATCATCCCGCGAAAAAAACAAAGGAACAGAGTGCTTGATCTTTGCTGGATCCCAAACCGCGAATGCACCATCGACACGTGCATATATAGATAAACCGGAGATAGTTTGGCGACCTGCTTCAGGAATCCAAATTTGCGTTTTCCAATCATAATTGGCTCTTCCGGTTTCTGGCCGACCCGATGTTCCTAATATTTCAAAACGGATTTGTGGCTCATTCTTAGTAGCATCATTTCTTGGATAAGCTGGAGAACTAGACCATGTTCCGGTGAGCGCCCACCATGCACATTCAAGTAGAAAAGTCTTACCTAATCCATTATCACCAGTGAATAAATTAACTCGATCTGCAAATTTAATATCTAACAATTTTGCTGGGCCAACTCCACGTATTTGAAGTAAAGAAAGTGCGCCACCTTTATCGGGCGGAATATCTGGTGGTAATTGTCCGCTTACATCGCTCCATAATTCATCCCATGATACTGGGTTATCTTGAAATATAGTCTCTGTATCCGCGGATGGTGTATATAGATCAAACAATTGCTGTTTTTCGAAGTCATCAATATGGAATTCGTCAAAGAAAGTTTTGACTACATCCTGAGGAGTTGTATTTATTGGCCAATTACGGTCACGATACAACCAACAAGCTAAGTAATAGGCGGGTAATGATTTACCTTTATAAAGCAAAGATTTTAATGCTTGGATATAATTTTCACTCCATCCCCAAAACTCCGTATTTTTAGAGTGAATGAAAGCGCTACCGAATGTTTGAGTTCTAATGGCCTGTGAACCACTACTGGGATACTTTGGTGTAAGCCAATGCTTACTTTTATCAGAGGTTCGGAATACTCGGTAATACCAACTTGATCTTTTATCTGGTTGATAATATGTTTTTAGAAACTCTTCTTCCTGATGATTAATCGGATATTCTATTGCGTTGCCAACTGGAAGTTGAGCAAGTTTAAATACCAAAAAGGTGATGCCATAGAAGGAATGCACCGAATCTAATTTGTGAAGAGAGTTTATCAGTTGTGCTTTGCTAAGAAACATCAATGATTCTCTTGCAACTTTCGAAGCTGATCAACCATGTGTTGACAAAATTTAGGATGGAGATCGATTCCTGTAGCATGTCTTCCTGTCTTAATGGCAACCCGCAGTGTAGTCCCACTCCCAGCAAATGGGTCCAACACCGACGCATCGAGTGGACATCCAATATCTAAGCAACGCTGTACTAATTCGTCTGGAAAGGGTGCAGTTTCTAACCCATTTGCTGCTTTAGGACGTGCAATAATGGTCCACATATCTTCTTGATCTTCAGCTTCTAGAACTTGGCGATCAAAGTAATATTTTCGATCTTTAACAAACATGAAGATATTCTCATAGCTTCGCTTAGGTCTATCTTTAACAGCTTCAGGAAGAGCATATTTTCGATGCCAAATAATCGAACTGCGCAAAATCCAACTATGCGCAATCATTTCAATAGCAACGCGCCAGGGTATACCAATTAATGTTTTCTGTTGAAGACCTATACCTAAACCACCGCTTTTATCAACAGCCCTCAATCCAAAACGACGTTTGCTGCTTTTCCTATCCTTTCCTTGAGATTCTCCTTTCCCCGAATAATAGGTATCACCAAGATTCAAAAATAATACACCATCATTTCTCAAGACACGGAAAACTTCATCCATGATCGAGACAAGTGCGTTTACATAATCTGATACGCACTCTTCTAAGCCGATTTGTCCTTCGACTCCATAACTGCGTAACCAAAAGTAAGGAGGTGAGGTAACGACACAATGAAAAGTTTCACTGGGTAATTGCTGTAGTATTGCGCGAGCTTGTCCGAGATAGACTGACCAAATTACTCCCTTGCGTGTTATCCCTGACGTTGGGTAACAATGCTCTGGTTGTTCGATTTCACCATTCAAATGGAGATTATACGCCTGTTCCATAGTTTTTTAGAGGTGTAGCTAAAAGTGAGATGTAAGCAAAAAAGTGAGAAATGCTGAAATCTATTGTACCTGAAGATTTTAACCTGATAACGTGGATTGCACAATTGTTCTGCTAACTACTCTATAAATAACTATGCTCTTTGTTAATTGCTTATTAGTCTGATCCGATAAGTGCGCAACAATAACAGCGCCAGCGTCACCAGCAATAGCACAGCCTGGATCACGTCGCCGAGATAGGAAGGAACACCGATTGCCCGGCTGGCGGTCTGGCTGCCCGTAGAGATCAGGCCGATGAAGAGCGCTGCCAGGGCTATGCCTATGGGATGCAGACTGCCCAACGTGGCGGCCACAATGCCAGAATAACCGTAGCCTGGTGAAAGCGCCTCGATCAAATGATAGTGAAGGCCAGCCACTTCACTCGCACCGGCCAATCCAGCCAATGCCCCACTGATCAAGGCCACGCGCAAGATGACATGCTCTACACGCACGCCCATAAAACGTGCAGCCGCGCGGCCGCGGCCCACGGCGCGCATGCGTAAGCCAAAACTGGTGCGTGTCGTGATCCACCAAAAAAAGATCAAGGCGACGATCGCGATCAAAAAGCCTAAATGTAAACGTGTGCGCGCCAACAAACGCGGGAAGTGGGCGGCTGCCTCGATCGTCGGTGATTGCGGCCAGTTGGTCACGGGGTCGCGCCAGGGACCATTTAAGAGCGCGCTGACAAAGAAAATCATCACCGAGTTGAGCAACAAAGTCGTGACGACCTCGTCCACGTTGAGGCGGGTCTTGAGCCAGGCGGGCGGCAAGGCCCACAGCGCCGCGGCTAGCCCACTCCCCACTATGATCAGCGGAATGACGACCACTGGCGGCAAGCCTTTCAGCACGACGCCTAACCAAGCTGCCGCGGCGGCCCCCGCATACAATTGCCCCTCGGCGCCGATGTTCCAATAGCCGCTGTAAAAGGCAAGCGCCACCGCCGCGCCTGTAAGCAAAAGCGGCGTTGATTTCACCAATACTTCGATGACGCTTAGGCGACTTGTTAATGGCTTGATGAAGAAATAATAGTACGTTTCCAACAGGCCCGCGCCTGAAAGCCAGATTAATCCAGCCACCAAAATCAGCGTGACGAGGACAGCGAGCAACGGAATCAACACGCCAACCCAGGCGGACGCTTCCCGCCGTTCAACGCGCAAGCGCAATTGGGTCTTCCTTTCCACCCGCCATCATCAACCCGATCTGTTCGATGACCGCTGCCTGTTCGTTCTGGAAGGCGTTATGCGCGATTTCACCTACAATTGCGCCTTCATAAATCACGGCTACACGGTCGGCCAGCGCCAGAATCTCGTCGAGGTCTTCCGAGATCAGGAGGATCGCCGCGCCGCGCGCGCGTTGCGCCAATAATTGCTCGTGGACGTATTGGATCGCACCCACATCTAGACCACGGGTCGGCTGCGCAGCCACCACCACCTGTGGATTGCGTGAGAGCACACGCGCTAGAATTACCTTCTGCATGTTGCCGCCCGACAGCGAACCGGTGCGCGTGGTAGGCGTCGCCTTGATCTGGAAGGCGTCGATCAAGGTTTGGGCATGGTTGCGCACCAATGCGTGATCCAATTGGCCGCCCGCTTTGGTGAATTCAGCTAGCGACTCCAGCGCAATATTCTCGGCAACGGTTAGATCGGCGACCACACCCTTGAGCCGGTCTTCGGGAATGCGCCCTATGCCTGTGCGCGTCATGCCAACTGGATCGGCATTGGTTACATCGATCCCGTTAACACGCACCGCGCCTTGCGTGGGCGTGCGCAGACCACTTAATACTTCACCTAATTCCGGCTGCCCGTTGCCGGCCACACCCGCTAGCCCGACGATTTCGCCAGCGTGGATCGTCAAATTGATACCACGCAAAGCGGGCAATCGGCGCGTGTTGAGCGCATGCACATTTTGTAATTCTAGAACCGGCGTTTGGGTCGCTGTTGCCGATGTCGCATCGCCACCCTGAACGCCCGTCACCTCGCGGCCAACCATCAAGCGCGCCAGTGAAACCTGGGTGGCTTCGGCCGTCTTCACCTCGCCCACGACTTTGCCGGTGCGCAAGACGGTGACCCGCTGCGAGATCGCCAGCACTTCATGCAACTTATGGCTGATAAAGATGACGGCTAAGCCTTGAGCCACCAAGCCGCGCAAGGCATTAAAAAGACCCTCAGCTTCCTGGGGCGTCAACACCGCGGTCGGCTCGTCAAGAATCAGCACGCGACAATTTTGATGAAGCGCTTTGAGGATTTCGACTCGCTGCTGTTCACCTACAGAAAGGCGTTGGACTAACACTGTGGGATCAACGGGAAAGCCATAACGCGTGGCCGTCTCACGAATCGCCGCTTCTGCTGCGCGCACGTCCAGCATAATCCCCTGTGGCCGGCTGAGCAATAAATTCTCGGTTATGGTCAAGGTCGGCACCAGCGAGAAATGTTGCGTCACCATGCCAATCCCCTGCGCAATCGCGTCCGCCGGTGAACGTAACTGGACCAACTTGCCGTTGATCGCAATCGTCCCGGCGTCGGGCTGATAGAGCCCATAAAGAATCTTGGTCAGCGTCGTCTTGCCCGCGCCATTTTCACCCAGCAAAGCATGCACTTCGCCACTTTGCACGTCGAAATCGACATTGGCATTGGCCGTCAATGTCCCAAACCGTTTGGTAATGCCGGTCATTGTGACCGCAGGTGGAGTTCTGGTGGATAAAGTCATGTAACTTGTTCAATTATTCGTTTTAATATGATGAGTGAACTCGTTCCGTACGCTCCGCGTGGGAACGAGCAGTCCTTTTTCACTTATCTCTCACTCACTCTTCGGCGCTTCTTCGGCAATTGGCACACGGAAGAGACCACTCTTAATCTCCTGCTCGCGTTTTTGCACCATTTCGACCACGGCAGCGGGCAGCGTCTTTTCAAAATCGTGCAGCGGAGCAAGGCTAGCGCCACCCTTCGCCATCATGGTGAAATCCTTGAGGTCTTGGGCGGTATAGGACTTGTTTTTGACCTGATCAAGCACATAGGCCACGGTCGGCTTCATATCCCAGACCGGGCCGCTGATCACTGTCTTCGGTGCCAGCGAATTCTGGTCGGACATATTGCCAAAGGCGAGTAGATTTTTACCTTGGGCGGCTTCAATCACGCCGAAACGTTCGGCAAACAGCAGATCCGCACCCGCATCAACCTGGGCCAAGGCCGCTTCTTTGGCCGCAGCCGGATCGTACCAGGAATTGATAAACGTAACGCTGACTTTTACGTCTTTGTTCGATTCTTTGGCCCCAGCAATAAAGGCGTTGACATTCCGATTGACTTCGGGCACCGGATATCCACCCACGACACCGACCCGATTACTATTGGTCATTTTACCGGCAATCAAACCGCAGAGGTAGGCTGGCTCATGGATCCAATTGTCAAAGACCGAAAGATTGGGCTCAGAGGGGCCAAGACCGGAGCCAAAGACAAAGGCAATCGCTGGATATTGGGCCGCCACGTTG
>JBBREZ010000098.1:0-16968 GCA_038225095.1 Caldilineales bacterium | reverse complement strand
ATTAGCGTTAGGTACGCATGGGTTCAGCGGCGCTGGGTCAGTGCCATTTAGTGTACCATCGCCATCGGCATCCCCGGTCGTGCAAGCGACGGCATTGGCATTCGGTACGCAGGGATTATTCGGCGCTGGATCCGTGCCATTCGGCGTGCCATCGCCGTCGGTATCGTTCTGGCAAGCGACTGCATTGGCGTTGGGTACACACGGATTGGTTGGCGCTGGATCCGTGCCATTCGGCGTGCCGTCACCATCGGCATCACCGGTGGCGCAGGCTAACGCATTCGCATTCGGTACGCAGGGGTTGGTCGGTGCAGGATCATTGCCATTCGGCGTGCCATCGCCGTCATTATCACCGGTTGGGCAGGCTAGAGAGCCAGCATTAGGAATACAGGCATTGGCGTTGGCAATGTCTAGGTAATTGGGCCGACCGTCGTGGTCGGTGTCGTCATTGCTTGGATTATGGTCGCCGTTGGCGTCTTCGTTGATAGTATTGATCCCGTCGGCATCATCATCGGCATCGCGATAGTCGGGTTTACCATCATTGTCTGTATCGGGCAAGGGGGCGATGACCCCACCTTGACTAACATCAAAGGCATCATCTACGCCATTGTGATTGACATCTTTGCCACTAGGCGTCCGGTCGGGTTGACCATCATGATTGGCATCAAAGGCCTCGACCGCATCTGGCACAGTGTCATTGTCGCTGTCGGTATCCAGCGAATCTGGTATACCATCTAAGTCGCTATCCACTGTGCCATTGCCTTCATTCACATCCAGGATGCCATCGCCGTCATCATCGCTGTCGAGGGTGTCAGGAACCCCATCGCCGTCCGTATCACAGACCTGAGCGACGCCGTTAACCGTAACATCCATCTCGCCCAAGCCAATGCCCAAGTTCGCCAGCAATGGGTCAACTACGTTGGTCAGAAGTGAGTTGATCGGCAGCGCATTATTATTGGTGATAGCGTCGCTTACGAGCGTGTGTAAGTTGGGCAGAATCGTTGCATTGAGCAACGGATCTAAGACAATACCCAAAGAGCTATTCAACTTTACTTGTAGATTTGTGACTAAGTCCGCAACTAAATCCGTAGCAAATGTGGCGCTCGTTGACGCAGTTTGGGTGCTGGGATAGGGCGCCACAAAATTAAGCGTCGTGGGTGTTGGATTATCGCCGTTGGCAAAGCTCTTGGCTTCAATGTTGGCTGAGGTCGAGACTGGTACGCCTAAAGTAGTCAATGTGATGCCAATCGTGCCGAGGTTGGCAAAGTCAAGGTCGGTTGTAGGAGAGAGCATGTGCGTGCGGCTAAAGAAATTCGTATCCTGAATCGTCCCCAGATACAGATCAGCCACGCCAGGTGTTGCCTGAATCGTCACTGCTTGCGTGGCCGCATTGATTTGGCTGATAATGCCTGAACCGCGGGCGATATCCACATACAGATCAAACTGACCAACGGTCGCATCTACATCAACACTCACCAGGACACCTAGCGCTGTCTGGAGTGCCGTCTGGAGACCCGTTGTGAGCAAGTTTGTGTCAATCAGATCGACGTGCAGTTTCAACCGAATGCCAGCTGAATAAAACTGTGCGCCGACATCACCACAAACATAGACAGGTGGTTCAACCACTTGCGCTTGTAACGTTATCTCATGGATCAGGCTACCCAGCCCCAGCGCATCACCGGAAATGGTGATAGGGGTAGGGGTGGTTAAGGCATTCTGGCTGTTCAAAAGTTCAATGGAGCCGGTGAGCAAATCGAGCACATTTAGAGCAACATTGCTCAGCGAGCCATTTGATGTGGTCGATTGCAATAAGTCGCCCAATTGAATGCCGGTCGTGGGCAGATTGGCGGTGGTGCTTACTACATTGAGTGCATTAAGCGTCGCCGTGTCAGTCGTCACTTGCGTCAAGGCCTGAATGACTTGGCCCAGCGTAACCGTGGATGTCAAGACATCTTTGGCTGTGGCCACACCCAGTTGGATTTTGAGTTGATTCAGGAGGTCGCTTTCGCCAATATTGGCCTGGGCAAGGGCATTCGAATCAAGAACCGATAAATTTAGATTGGCGCCAGACAGATTGCCGAGCAGCGCATTCAATAATGTATTCTGTTTGGCATCCACACTGGCCAGGCGTGGGCCTGACGTAACACAGACAACAGTTTCACAATTTGCTTGGGCCTGGACAGCATGGGGTAGCAACGAGAATAGGCCAACCAGCGTTAGCACCATGCATACTAATTTGACGTTCAACCTTGAAATACGCGGTTGCCAATCTGTCTGCGCTTTTCTGGTGGCCTGCACTTGAGTAACAGACAAGTTGGAAATGAAAATTTTTGGCATAACTAGTAATCCTTTCTGAAAACATGACTTTGGCATGATATAACTTGAGTATGCAGTAAAAACACAAGCAATAGCATGATTTACGAAATCTCGACAAGTGAAATTTCTACAAAGTGACGGCTTTCGTCTGGGAGCGAAGCAAGTAGCGTAGAAAAAGCCAACGATTGAGTATCGTTATCGCCTTAAATATTTGGCATTTAAATGTAAGGCAAATAACGCTGATAATTAAGACGTAAGATAATCGTAAACAGATCTGTCGAATTTTAGCGCTAAATAATGTGTTTCTGCTCGGGAGCTTGAAATTTATTTGGTAGTTCTACGCTTTATGATTCACCTATGGCGACGGATAAGCTTAGAGAGTTTTACGGGGAATCAGATAGAAGTCCTACAGGTTGTTCTCATCATACGTGGAAAGTAGCACATACCTGCATGTGCTACTTTCCACATATGATGTACTTGGATTAAGGGAAGAGCAGGAACGATTTTCCGATGAATTTGTCCAGTTGGATGACGCAACCAAGGTTTCTAGTTGAGAAATAGTGTGGTAATCAAAAAGGGACAAGGCCCCAGGCCTTGTCCCTTTTTGATTACCACACGCTCAATATAATGAGATTTATTGATTGGTTTGCTACCTTTTTGCCAACAAGTTTATTTCCAATGCTCGAGCGCATTTTTCACGGCGGCACAGAATGCATCGGCTGTGGCGCCATCAAGCACCCGGTGATCATAGCTGAAGCCTAGCGTCATCATTGGTTTAAAGGTCAGGTAATCACCCGTATTGGCTTCCAGTGGGCTGCCATTGCTGACGACAACCGGGCGTTTTTCGATCGCGCCGGTGCCCAGAATACCCACTTGCGGTTGCACGATGATCGGGGTCTGGAAACGGCTGCCAGAGGTACCATAGTTGCTCAAAGTGAAGGTGCCATCTTGCAAATCTTCACTGCGCAATTGGTTTTTGCGGGCCTTTTCCGCCAGATCGTTGACGGCGCGTGCAATGCCCATCAAGTTCAAATCACCCGCATTTTTGATGACCGGTACGATCAAACCACCCAGACCGTTTTCATCGATTGGCTGGGCCACGGCCATGCCAATATTGTAATAGCGTTTAATGATCACGCCTTCATCGCTCCAACTGGCATTAGCAGCTGGTACGGCTTTTAGCCCAGCAATCGCCGCTTCGATCAGATAAGCCGTCACCGTCAGGTTGACACCGGCTTTCTCAAACTCTTTCTTTTGCGCTTTACGGTTGGCGATGACCGTTGTCATATCAACATCCCACATGGTTGTCACATGCGGTGCCGTGAACAAACTTTGCGCAGTGCTGCGTGCAATCGCCTGGCGCATGCGCGAATGCTTAATCAACTCTTCGCCTGGACGTGCTGTGGCTGGCGCTGCTTGGGTGGCCGCGGCTGGTTGCTTCGCAGGTGCGGCGGCTGGCGTTGCGACAGATTCTGGTTGCGGGGCGGCCGTGGCCGCTGGCTCTGCAGCGGGCGCAGGTGCACTAGACGCCGCTGGTTGCGCAACGGGTTGTGGCGCTGCTTTGGGCGCAATGAATTCTTCGTTGAAAGGAACACCGGCGGCGCGCATCACATCATAGCGCGTCAAAGCACTCAAAGGACGACCTTGCGCCATCTCAGCCAAATTGATATTGTACAAGGCTGCCGCCCGTCTTACATCCAAGCTGGGCACGTCGGCCAGATCGCCCGGCAATCCTGTTTCCTGGTCCACGTCTGCAGGAGCCGCTGCTGCGTCGCCGTTGACATAGGCGATCACATCGTCTTTGGTAATTTGGTTGCCAGGTCCCGTGCCAGTGACTTTGTTTAAAGCAATGCCTTTTTCTGCGGCCAGACGTTTGGCAACCGGCGAAGCCTTGACATCCTGACCATTCTCCGATGGTGATGGCTCGGTTGGCGAGGCAATGTCTGAAGACGAACGGGCGGCTGCCGGCGCTTCTTCACCAATAGGCAAGGTCGCGTCCGTGGTTGGCTTACCTTGGTCAGGCTCTTTTACGGCTGTGCCTTTCGCACTGACCTTGTCTTCCGCTGCATTATTGTTTTCAACTGCACTATTGTTTTCAACTGCACCGGTACTGCCAGCGGTCGCGCTAATGCTCTCGCCGTCCGCGCCAATCACGGCCAACGCCGCATCCAGCGGGGCAATTTCACCGTTTCTGAAATTGATCTTGAGCACCTTGCCGTCGGCTGGCGCGTTGATTTCTGTATCTACTTTGTCGGTGGCAACTTCGACAATCACATCACCAGCCTTGACTTCGTCACCTTCTTTGACACGCCAACGGCTGATAGTAACATCCTGAATGCCTTCGCCCAAGTCCGGAAGTTTCACTTCTGTGGCCATGATTTCCTCGTAAAGAATTGATAGGAACGAGAATTGACTGACAATGCTTTAGTGCGATAAATGATCGTCAATGTGATGAGAGGTTGAGAGATTAGAGATTGAGAGATTGTTCGTGTTTAATCTCTAATCTCTTACCCCCCTAATTTTCTATTTTATGCTTACCTGAATGACATTGACCGAGCACTCATCACTTGGTTAGCGCATCATCTCTAAGACTGCCGCCTTGATATTCTTTTTCCAGGGCAGAATTTCCTCTTCCAGTGGCTGTGACACCGGAATTGAAACCGGAGCCATGCCCAAGCGGCGGGCGGGTGCTTTCAGCAGGTACGGCGCTTCTTCATAAATGCGCGCCACAATTTCAGCCCCAATGCCACAGTTCGCTTGCGATTCGTGCACGGCCAGCAGGCGGCCCGTTTTCTTTACAGAGGCCAGCACAGTTTCCATGTCTAGCGGCACAATGCTGCGCAAATCGACGACTTCCGCGTCAATATTATGTTCGGTGGCTAGCTCTTCCGCCGCTTCCAGAGCCTGCAACAAAGAGTAACTAAAACTGACGATGGTCAAATCCTTACCCTCGCGTTTTACATCCGCCTTGCCAATCGGTACGCTGTATTCCTCGTCGGCATCGGGCATGTCGCCACGGGTGAAATAGAGCATCTTGTGCTCTAAAAAGATTACCGGGTTTTCATCGCGAATGGCGGAAATGAGCAGACCCTTCGCATCATACGGGGTGGCCGGGGCCAATACTTTGACGCCGGGGAAATGCGCAACGGCGCTCTCAATACACTGGCTGTGCTGTGAGCCATATTTTTTGCCGCCGCCCTGTTGCCCGCGAATCACCATTGGCACATTGACGACGCCGCCCGTCATATAGTGCATTTTGGCGGCCTGATTGAGCAATTGATCGGCGCAGACCAAAAAGAAATCCATATACATTAACTCGACAATTGGGCGCATGCCGACCATCGCCGCACCAATTGACATGCCGACAAAGCCCTGTTCGCTGATCGGTGTATCAACCACGCGGCCTTGTTCCGGCTCTTCTAAAAAGCTGCCGAATTCTTCCTGAACATTGCGGGTGACCCGGAAGAGGCCGCCGTAATAACCGACATCTTCACCGATGAGAAAGACGCGCTCATCGCGGCGCATTTCGTCGCGAATGGCTTCGTTAATCGCTTGAATATACTGTGTTTTACGCATGTTCCCTTATTTCTCCTGCGCGGCGAATACGTCGGTATAAGCTTCGGCCGGGTTAGGCCACGGGCTATTTTGGGCAAATTCAACGGCATCTGCGACTTCTTTTTCAACCTCGGCGCGAATTTCCTCGAGGATCGAGGCTTGGACACCGCGCGCTTCTAGGCGTTGTGTCAACACGGCAAGCGGCTCCTGCGCCCGTTGTTGGGCAATTTCTTCGGCATCCCGATACGTCTCCAAATCGCCCGCCATATGGCCGGATAGCCGATAGGTGATGCCTTCAATAAAGGTCGGGCCTTCGCCAGCGCGCGCCCGTTCGGCGGCCTGGCTGACGGCTTGGTAGACAATTTCAACATCATTGCCATTAATTTGTAGGGTGCGCATGCCATAGGCTTCGGCAAATTTATAAATTTCGGCAACCGCAGAAGTGCGCGAGGTCGGTGTCATCTCGGAATAGCGGTTGTTTTCGCAATAAAAGATAATTGGCAAGCGCCATTTTTGTGCCATGTTAAACGTTTCATGCATCACGCCTTGATACATCGCACCTTCCCCAAAAAAGGTGATGGCAATGCGGCCATCGCCGCGCATTTTACTAGCCAAGGCCATGCCTGCTGCATGCGGCACCTGAGCGCCCACAATGCCATTGGCCCCCATTAAGCCCAAAGAGGGATCCATGAAGTGCATGGAGCCGCCTTTGCCTTTGGCAAAACCGTCGATTTTGCCCAACACCTCGGCAATGGCCCGTTTAGGGTCCATGCCGCGCGCCAGTGAATGGTGGTGGCCGCGATAGGTGCAAGTGAGATAGTCATCTTTTTGCAAAGCCGCTGCGCTGCCCACCGCATTGGCTTCATGACCAAGCGCCGTGTGCATGGCCCCACCAATCTCGCCTGATTCTGCCAGTTTTAACAGTGATTCTTCGACCCGCCGAATCAGAAAGGTCGTGTGATACATGGCAATCAGTTTTTCGGTAGAAAGTGCATCCGGCTTAAAATCGTTTGCCACCTCTGATGGCAGCACGCTAGGGTCTAACGACGCTACCTTTGGCATGGTTGGTGTGATTACCGGTGTGACCATTAATAGAAATCTCCTTATACGTTTGATGACCCATTGAGCATTCATAGCAGATTCTGCGGCTTCCAGGGTAAGGCGCAGCTCCCAATAGAACAAGGAACGCATGGCTTTACAACCCTGTAGCTACACAGAAAGGCGCATGCTCGAAGTGCTGTCATTCAAAAACAAAAAATCTGCTCAACCTGTGCCCATGGCTGGCAACCCAGCCATCCATGGGCACAGGTTGAGCAACTTTGCAATGGATTTTTGGTTAAAAATGGGATAGTCTTGCTTGTTATTAATTAGCGAACAACCCATCTACCAGGTTGCCTGCGGCAAACAAGTTGCCTACGGCAAAACCGAACGCGCCCAGCATGGAGTTAGCTCTGGCGCAGGTGATTGGTAATCGGTAAACTAGCATATATCCTCCTTTATTTCTTACCTACCAGGCAGCGTTCGTTTCAATATGCATACAAAATTTCTTGATAATTATACCAGTCCTATAACCATGCTCAAAATCAGAGCGAATTATTTCCCAATTTCACTGTTTTGCTTGCCAATCGGCTAAAACCTGGGGGCATTGCTGCCTCATTTACTTGTTAAAGAACAAAGCATCGATTTACTCAGTCATGTTACGCAGCCCACCAGTGTTAGGGCCACGATAGTTCGTGGCTGTACGGACGCGCGTCGGCGTAACATCAATGACTAATGTGAAATAGACTGCCTAGCCTGAGCTAATGGCTAAGCCTGATCAGTAAAAGCAAGTTTATATAGCAAAATATTCTGCCCTATTTTTGGCGTAAGATGCTGTAAGCTGCACACCAACCCTACAATTGACGAATAAATCTATGGCTATTCTTTTATTACAATTCTACTGGGAGTATACTAATCCTTCATCTACGCTGTAGGGGCGCTGCTTGCTGCGCCCGCTGTACACATGAAGGCACAGCAAGCACGGGTACCCCTTGGGTGCCTACTTTGTAGGCTAGAGCTTTCAACGATTCTCCTGGGTATATCTATAATCATCGATTAGCTGACCGCGCATCCACCGATAAGGAGTCTAAAATGACCGAACAACTTGAGCAAAATAAGAAAAATGCAATGGCTTTCTATGACCTTATGTTCAATCAGTGCCAGCCAGCCGCAGGGATTGAACAGTATGTGGGCGATGTCTATATCCAGCACAATACAATGGTGGCCGATGGCAAGGCAGCCTTTATCGAATACTTCGAGAAAATGGCGCGCGAATACCCTGGCAAGCGGGTGCATTTCGTGCGCGCGCTGGCCGAAGACAATTATGTGGTTCTGCATTGCCGACAGGAATGGCCTGGGGATAACGACTATGCGGGCATGGACATCTTTCGATTCGATGCAAACGGCAAAATTGTCGAACATTGGGATGTGTTGCAAGTTGTGCCAGCAAAATCTGCCAATGACAATACGATGTTTTAAGTGCTCATCCGCCGCTATTTATGACTGGTCGACTCGCGCTGCGGATAGATAAAGCGTACTGTACACGGGGCAATGTAAAACAAATAGTGACAACCGAGAACTGCTTGCGCCTTATGAAAGGTTACACGAATGACGACGTTCGATGAGATCAGATTGACCCAAATGGCAAAGCGCGCTGGCTGTGCGGCCAAGCATCCACCAGGCTATTTACTGCCGCTGTTGGGCCTGTTGCCTGCCTTGACTGACCCCAACGTGCTGGTCGGCAGCGCAACCGCCGATGACGCCGCCATCTACAAATTAAGCGATGAACTTGCCCTTGTGCTGACCACAGATTTCTTCACGCCGATCGTGGATCACCCTTACGATTTCGGCGCTGTTGCGGCGGCCAATGCGCTCAGCGATGTGTATGCGATGGGCGGACGACCGCTGGCTGCGCTGAACTTGGTGGGCTTCCCCGAAGATGCGCTGCCGCCCGCCGTGTTAGGTGAAATTCTGCGCGGCGCCGCCGCGAAAGCGCAGGAAGCTGGCATTGATATTATCGGCGGCCACACCATCAAGACTGATGAGCCGATTTTTGGCCTGGCTGTCGTCGGGACAATTCACCCGCAAAAGATTTTGACGAATGCTGGTGCCCAGCCTGGCGATGTCTTGATCCTGACAAAACCGCTTGGGATCGGGATTATCACCACGGCCGCGAAGGCTGGTGAAGATAAACTTGGCGCCATTCGCGAAGCCATCACCGTGATGAGCACGCTCAACCGACAGGCGGCCGAAGTGATCATGGAACTCGGCGCGCATGCGATGACGGATGTCACTGGCTTTGGCTTGCTCGGCCACTTACGTAATATGACCGCCGCCAGCCAGGTGAGCGCCCAAATTTGGTTGGAACAAGTGCCAGTGTTGTCCGCTGCATGGGCCTATGTACGAGCTGGCGTTGCCCCCGGTGGCACGCATGCCAATTGGCGCTTTCTGGCCGATTGGGTGACTTACGCCGCTGATCTGGATAAGGAAGAGCAATTAGTGTTAGCTGATGCGCAAACTTCCGGCGGGTTGCTGGTGGCGGTGGCGACCGATCGGGCTGAGGCGATGCTTGAAACGCTCCATGACGCCGGTGTGATCGCGGCGCAGATCGTTGGTAGCATCACAACTGCCGCTGAGCCAGGTCATATTAACGTGAGCCGGCGCAAAGATTAAAGTGATGGCGTTACATTCTGTTCTGTGGGTTTATGAGGGTATTACAATGGAACTAATTAGCGTGAACATTGGCCAAGAGCGGCCAATTCAAAATGCAAAAAAAATGGGTAAGACTGGCATCTACAAAAAGCCGGTGAGCGGCCCCGTTCAAATTACGGCGAACGGGCTCCCCAGCGATGCGATCTGCGATGTCGAAAATCATGGCGGCGTCGATCAGGCGGTCTACATCTTTGGCGCACCGGATTATGCGTGGTGGTCAGAAAGCCTGGGCGCTGAACTTGCACCGGGTACACTGGGCGAAAATTTGACGATCTCGGCATTAGAAAGTGCGCAGTTCTCGATTGGTGACCGCTTGCACGTTGGCTCCGTGATTTTGGAAGTGACCGCGCCCAGAATTCCCTGTGTGACGTTGGCAGTGCGCATGGGTGATCCGGCCTTTCTCAAACGTTTTCGGGCGGCGGAGCGACCGGGCCTCTATTGTCGCGTCATTCAAACCGGCAGCGTCCAAGTGGGCGATCCAGTGGAACTTGAGCATTACACGGGCGAAACAATCACGGCGATTGAGATGTTTCGCGATTTCTACGCCGCGCACCTGAGCGAGGCAACGGTCCGCCGCCATCTTGCTGCGCCCATTGCGATTCGTGATCGGGTTGCGAAAGAAGCGTTGTTACAAGAACTCTTGGCGCAAAACTAGGCCGAAGTCTGGTCAGCGCCTGGTTGTCCAATAATTGCTATGTTGAAAGCACGATGGGGTGTATCCCAAATTTCATTTGCGCCAAAAATTGGGGATGCACCCAGCACGAAAAGCCGGATGTGACTCATCTGGCTTTTCTGCTATAATAGACCCAGCAAAGTAAGGTGACCCCTCCCTAACCCTCCCGTTCGGCTGAGCTCCCGTCGAAGCCTGCTGGGAGGGCGGGGAAGAGGTCTAGGGTGGGGTCGTGTTACTAATCAAATTATCACTCGCAATGGCAGATTCGTGTTGCCGTAAAATTGCACAGGAAATCTTAATGGAACCGAAGAAGTCTCAATTGCCCAGCTCGCCATCTACCGCCGCGGTGCACGCCGGTGAGCAGCGCTTTCGTGCGCACAACAGCCTGATTGTCCCGATTGTCCAAACTTCGGTCTACACCTTTCGTAATACCGAAGCGCTGATCAACTTTACCGAAGAGCACATGTTTTGGGAAGAGCCAGAGCGGGAAGAATATGGCCGCTATGGCAACCCCACGGTGCGCGCGGTGGAGGCAAAGCTGGCCGCATTGGAAGGCGCGCAAGATGCGGTTCTGGTCAGCAGCGGCATGGCGGCGGTCACTTCCACGTTGTTGCTCATGTTATCAAGCGGTGATCACATGATCCTCACCGACGAATGCTACTACAGCACGTTGCAATTTTGTCAGAAATTTTTGACCCGTTATGGGATCGAAGCCAGCATTGTGCCGCATGGTGATTATGCCGCTTTAGAAGCCGCCATCCGACCTAATACGCGCTTGGTTTTTTCTGAGTCGCCGACAAATCCGTTCAACCATTGTGTGGATTTTGCTCGTCTGGTCGAGATTGCGCATCGGCATCAGATTAAGACCATTATCGACACGACTTTTGCCACGCCGATCAATTTGTGCGCCTTGGATTATGGCGTGGATTTGGTCATCCAAAGTGTGACCAAATATCTGGCTGGCCACAATGATGTGATGGCTGGTGTCATTATCGGCCGCTATGACTTGACCACCCCTTTACGCCAGGCCCAGAGTATGCTAGGCGGCATTGTCGATGCCCACGCAGCCTATTTGATCCTGCGCGGGCTGAAAACATTGGCGTTACGCGTGGCCCGCCATAATGCGAATGGGGTTGCTGTCGCGCGGTTTCTGGCCGATCACCCCAAAGTGCGCAAGGTTTGGCATCCCAGCTTGGAAAGTCATCGGGATCATGCGTTGGCCAGCGCCACGATGCAGGGCTTTGGCGGCGTAGTGAGTTTTGAAATTGATGGCGATGCGCAACGGGCTTACCAATTTATTGATGCGCTAAAAATTCCCACCGTCGGCCCTAGCTTGGGCGGCGTCGAAAGCTTGATCAGCCCGCTGGCGTTGATGGGCTACGCCGAAGTGTCACCCGAGGAGCGCCTGACCCTAGGCATTCGCGATGAGTTAGTGCGTTTCTGTATTGGCATCGAGGATACAGATGACCTGATTGCGGATTTGCGCCAGGCATTAGACCAGATTTGAATTGGGTGTTCGTCGAATTGATGCAATAGCCAATAAGCCGCCAGGCTTTCTCTAAAACCTGGCGGCTTATTGGCTATTGCACGATTGGTAATTTGTTCCAGCTAGCGACCGACCAACGGTAAGAAGAGCTTATGATTTGGCGGATGCGGCTGTGCTGTTTTGTCTAACGCCCCAGATCCCGCGGGTTCCAGAAAATCGGGGATCCCATTATTGTTTGTATCTTGCGGCCCAGGCAGGTTTGGACCAGCCTCTTGCTGGCCTGGAATTTTGTCGTTGGTGGTTAGGCCATTCAACCCATCGGCGACGCCTACGCTTGTTGCCGACGGGCCGCCGTTTTGAGCCACAGGATGAGGAACTGGATGGTGCCTTCGCAGCAAAGGGGCAGCGTGGGCTGTGGGTGTAGCCAGGGTGGGCGCTAGCAGACCAAGTGCCAGCACCAACGCGCCTTGGATTGCTTTTGGGGATAACGGGCTGCTTTTCTTATCCTTTTGTTGCTTTGGGGCCGAAAGCCGCGCTGCCTGGTGTGGCCGCGTTGGTTGCAGTTGCTCGAACCACTCTGGTAGATAAGTTTCGAGCGCAGGCACGCCTGCTGGCACAAGCATCAAGCGGCTATTGGCTCTCAATTGCCAGTGGACCAGACGATTGGCAAATTTACCCGCATACTGCTCGTGCTCGTCGACCAAGAGCAGGGTTGGCACAGTGACTTTGGACAAGGCTTGCCAGGCAAATTCAGGCTGTGCATTCCAGGTGATGACGCTTTGCACGTCGGTCACCAAGGAAGCCCGCCAGGCGGCGGCGGCTCCCCGACCGCTGCCTACATAGTTGATGGGTAGCTTGTTCCACTCGGCTTGGGTTTGTAACCATTCGGCGGCCCTGATTAACTGGTCACGCGTCTGTTCGACCCAGGCGTAGGCTGCTTGCTGAGGATTGCCTGCTCCTGCCAAGTCAACGGTTAGAGTTGCCAGACCAATTTCGTTAAGGTGCTCGGCTGCTTTGGTAACCTTTTCAATATGATTGTTTAGGCTATGCCTGTCCTGTACTAGGATGACCCATCCCTTTGGTGCGCTGGATGGGATTTCTGTGCTCCATCTAGCAACGGACGACATTTTGATGTGGGTTGGGAAATGTTGTTTTACGGTCGAATTTTGCATTACGGCCCCTTTCAAAAGCTAATAATCTTACTGCTTTGTATCTAGCGATTCCTAAATTTTTTACCACCTAAGTTAATACTGAATACTGGGATTTCAAATAAAGGGTTGTCTGAATGTGCGTTGCTCATGTGTGCTAATAGAGAAAACATTTAAGCTTCATACAATGCGGAGGCAGCATGCTCTAATGCTGCTGAGTCGCATTAGAGCATGCGACCTCCTCGTTTATCTGTCTTTAATTTGTTTTCTCTATTATAACAGCGCGAGGTTCCGCGCAAGGGCGGAGCAAGCAGGCCTCGTGCGCATGGTCCGGCCCGTAGGCGTGCCGGCTCCGCTGTGGTCTACCGATTAACAACCTTGCGCTGTCATCCTATAAGATGCTATGAAATGAGAAGTGGCTAGAAAATCAATCATAAATCAAGGTGAAGTAAGCAATAAGTTCTCAATTTATGACTTGCCTTCTCCCGACAAATCGGGCACTTAGGCGTAGCGATTCAATCACTTGGCGCGTAGAGATTGGCGATGGTTGCCCTGTACTCTCCAATCTCTACGCGCCGAAATGGACAACTTATTTGATCGTCATTCCTTATTTCTTGCTATGTCTAAGTATATGATATAAGCGAAGGCTTTGTCTCTACGTAATTTCAAGTAAGTTTTTGGAGAATCATCTAAAGTTGTTTATAGTACGACAACGTTAAATTAGCTACCAGTAGTACAATACCTTCGCCAAATTAAGTTTTGAGCGAAACTCACAATTTGGGTGGGACGACAAAGGCAAACCATGTGCAATTTTAACAGTTTTTATCCTGTTATTCGCCGATTCTCCCAATGCTGTGGGTCAAAATCTTTGTCAGATGTCCATTTTTGGCTGTTCGTAAGGTATTGGCGAAGGGTATTGACTAATAAGTAATAACTAATTGTTAATTATCTACGCCAGCGCTTCTTCGAGGCCGGTGCGCAACAGATGGGCAAAGCGAGACTCAGGATTATCGACCAATTGGGGGCGCGGGCCGTATTCGATACAGCGGCCTTGCTCCAAAATCATGATGTTATCCGCCCGCTGCACCGTGGCTAACCGGTGGGCAATGATAATCGCCGTGCGGCCAGTCAAGAGCCGATCCACAGCCTTTTCTAACAATTGTTCAGTGGCGGGATCGAGCCGCGAGGAGGCTTCATCCAGAATGACCAGGCCAGGATCCTTCAGAAAGACGCGCACAAAGGCCAGCAATTGCGCTTCGCCAGCCGAAAGTCCACTGCCGCCGGGCGTCAACTTGCTGTCCAGGCCAGTGGGTAACGCCGTATACCAGGACCATAATCCCAACTCCTTGAGCACGGCGAGGATGCGCTCATCTGGGATCGAGGGCTCGAAGAGCGTGAGATTGTTGCGCACGCTGGCGTGGAACAACTGAATCTCCTGGCTCACCACACCGATTCGTTGGCGGAGTAGCGCCAGGCTGATCGCAGGCACCGGTGTATCACCTAGATAGATCTGCCCCAGTGTTGGGTCGTAAAGGCGGAGCAATAAACGGGTTAGTGTCGTCTTGCCACTGCCCGTACGCCCGAGGAGTCCCAAGATCGCGCCGGCTGGCAGCGCAAAAGAGATGTCGCTCAAGACGAGTTCGTTCTCCGCTTTCATTGCTCCATCGTCTGTGGGGGCATAGCGAAAACTAACTTGTTCAAACGTGACCGGCAGCGCCGTTGCCGGCAACGGCGCTTGCCCCGTTGCTTGAATCTGGCTTTGGGTTGACAAGAGCTGTTGAATTCGGATCAGCGAAGCGCCCGCCTGTTGCAAATCTTGCAGTTGACGACCAAACTGTTCAATCGGCTGCGTCAACAACTCGGTGTAACGAAAGATCAAGTAGACAGTGCCAATCGTGATCGCGCCGCCTTGAAAAAGATAGATGCCAATGCCCAGCGCCAGGATCGTACCCAAGGCGAAAAGGACGAGCATTGTACTATACGATCCGGTGCCCATCAGATGGGCCTTGAGATCTTTGCGAAATAAAGCCCGGCCGCGCTCATAGAAACGCCGCATGACGTACGCCGTTGCGCCGCTCGAACGGACATCTTCTGTACCGGATAACCGTTCTTCCAGAAAACCAAAAAGTTCGGCGTGCGCCTGGCGCGCTTGCGCAAAGTGGCCCACGGCGATATCACGCATGATGTAGGTGAACAGTAAGGTGAGCAGCGCAAACACGGTCAGCGCGGCCCCGACGCGCCAGTCAATGCGCACGAGCGCGATCAGCACGCCGAGCAGTAAAATGCCATTGCCCACCAAGTCCACGATGAAGCGGGCAAAAAAGTTGCTCAGGTGGCCCACATCGCCATCGATCCGCTCGATCAGTTCACCCGGTGTGCGATTGTTATGAAACCCCATATCAAGCTGTAAACAGTGCAGCGCCAAATCCGCCCGCAACTGGTTGGTGGCGATCAGGCCAATGTTCGTCGCCAGATAGTGCTCGCCCACGACGATCAACTGCGTCACCAGGGCAATGCCCAGAAAGAGCAGCGCCAGTTGAATCAATGATTGGAGCGCGCCACCGGCCATCGCCGTATCAATAAATGAGGCGAGGATCACGGGGTTGAGCAGCTTCAAGCCGGTGCCGCCCAGCAAGAGTAAAAGCAGCAAGGTGGATTGTCGCCATTGCGATTTGAGGTAGGTTGCGAGAATGGCCCGATAATGCTCGGTCGAAACTTTCATAATGACAAGTTTTCTCCCTTTTCTAGAAAATGTGAAGCACGCCGCCGCAACACAAAAACCCGCGGATGCAGGCCGCGTAATGTAACCGACAAAACCTCTACCACGACCCAATCGGTTGAAGCATTAACCAATTCTTCCATCAAGTGAACTTCTTGCGTCATCACCACAAAGCGCGCGCCTGGCTTGGCGACGCGCGCCGCCTCACGCAAGATGGCCGGATAGAGTGCAAGATTGTGCTCATGCGCGCCCACGGCAATTCCAAACGGCAAATCCGCGCAGAGCGCGTCAATACTGGCATCCGGCAAATTGACCGCGCCCGCATCCCAATCATGCAACTCGATGGCGCTGAAGTGATGACTTGTGCGCAGATTCGCTTGGGCATGCTTGAGTGCCTCGGCATCCACATCGCAGCCGATGATGCGTTTGGCCGGCCCTTGCAACAGCCGTTCAATCAATAACGTGCCCGAACCGCAACCCAAATTCAGAAATTTATCCTGCGGCGTCGGCTGCGTGAGCAAGATCATACAGCGGGCGACGGCCGCGTTGAGCGCGCCTTTCATATCACTAATTCGCCAGTCGCGCACCGATAGCGGGCGTGGTGACAGCCGGATCAACACTTCCCAACCATCTGCACCAAAGCGTGGGCGACGAATCCGCAACAATAAATCAACATCCTCTTCTGCCTGCGGCAGGCCCAGTTGCTTTGCCAGTTGCGCCCCCAAATCGCGCATCACCTGCGAGTCTGAACCCGCCGCGCTGATGCCGAACGTGCGGTAGGCGCTGGCCGGCAACAGGTTGCGCACCACGGTGAGCTGGCCGACCAGCTTCTGGAAATTTTCGTGACCCAACAAGGCTGCTGGCCGCGCAATCTCGAAGGGGCAGATCAGATAGGCTGTCAACACCGTTTGGAGTTGCAGCAGACGACCCAACTCACCGATATAACCGAACTGGATCGCGCCACTATTCACCTGCATCTCAAGCTTGTATTGCATTTTGAGCCGTTTGCCCAACAGTTGCAACAGTTCCCCATAGACGATTTTTTCCAGACCCTCAGCCACATCCACTTCGCATAGAAATGGGGCAATTGGTGGTGGTTTCGGCGTTTTGGTGCTGACGCGATTCACTGGATTCGGGCGCGGCTGCGCAGAGAAAGGACGTTTATTGCCTGGTTTCATCTGGCTTGGTTTCATGATGGGATTGCCTTCTCGAAATATAAGGTGGTGGCGGTGATCTGATAGCCGACGGCTTGGGCTGCCGTTTGCATGGCCGTATTCCAACTGCCCGTGCCCAATTTGGCCGTGTGCATGCCGCGCGCATGTAA
>JBBREZ010000097.1:0-17034 GCA_038225095.1 Caldilineales bacterium | reverse complement strand
TGGTGGCGTTAAAACCTTAGAGTTTAACTGCCGTATGGGCGACCCAGAAACACAGCCGATTATGCTGCGTCTAAAAAGTGACTTTGTAACTCTCGCAGAACATGCGGTGAATGGCACCTTAGACCAAGCCGAAACCGAGTGCTTATGCGCTGCAACTCGCCCAACGTCCATCAACCCCAGGCAGCACACCGCAATGGCTAGATTTGACGGTTAACTTACACCTCAAACCAGGCACTTCGATCCAGATAGCTGGCAAGCCGGTCAGTTTGCCGCTGGAAACGGCGGACACGTTGGCTTTTGTGACGGCCAAAGGTGAAACGTTGCTGCTCCAACCGCCGCTGATCTACGAAGCGGCGAACGCGCGCCAACGGTTGGCCGGGCGCTATCTGCTGGCGACGACGGCCGATCCATCCACGCTTGAGTTGCGCGTGCGTTTTGCGTGGTCTTGGCTGGGTGATGCCAAACGCCAGTTCCCGGTGATTCTCGACCCACTCTTTCAGACTACCACAGCGGTGACGGCCAAACTCGGCGCCTACACCACAACCGGCGCGTTCCAAAACAACTATCGCCCAACCACGTTGGGCATCGGCACATTTAGCGACGGCATTACGCGTGCGCTGTTACATTTTGCTATGCCCACCATGCCGTCCGGCACGCAGATCGACCGGGCTTATCTGGTCGCGGCGCCCTATAACACAATTCAGAATGACGACTTTTATGATGGGGACGTGCAGGCGTATAACATGGCAGATGCTGGTTGGGTCACCTCGGACAGCACACCACCGCAGATCGCGGGTGGGCCGCTGCCTTTCTTCACCGGCAATCCGATGCGTTATTCGGCCGGTTCACCGCTTAAATTACCGACAGTGTGGGATGTCAGCGGGTTGGCCAAGAATTGGCTGGCGGACCCAGCCAGCAATCACGGCATCATGCTCAAAATGGGCCAGGAATGCCCGCCGTTGCCCTGGCCATTCTCGCGGGCCTGTAATGGTTTCTACTTTGAACTGCCCTCCAAATTCACCGATGAAGAGCTGAAGTTGACCGAGTCGGTCTCGACCCAACATCCAGGCATTTTGTGGACGCTGTCTGGTCAGAGTGGCGTACGGCTGCTAGTTTTTTTCCAGGGGCCGTCTTTGAGCGAAGGCGCACCGCAGACTGCGCTGCCACCCAGCCCAAACAGCGTCTATTATCACGCCGACCATGTCTATAATTTACCACCGGTGCCAAGCCATTGGCAGGGTGTGGCCGTGCGCGGTTTTATCACGCGCAACAACGAAGGCAACCAAGAAACCATTTTAGACACCACGCCGCCCTTAGAAATCCGCAAGCAAGGCAGCGTGGCTGCGGTGCAAGCCGCCACAACCGACAGTGTCGTGCAAACGGCCTCAGCTACCCTGAATCAATTACCCTTTGTCGCCAACACCGCGATTTTCAACGGCATCCTAGCCAACCCCAACGAGATGAGTTATGCCGTGCTCAACGGGCGCAACTTTCCTGGCAGCAGCTATGAGGCGCGTATCAAGCCCATCCTCGGCGGCAAAACTGCGCAGCCCGAAAACTATGACGTGCAACTGGTAGGCGAACGCAGCGAACAGATCAATGCCGTGCTCGACACCGCCACCACCCAGAATTTCAGCTTTTCCAGCCTGGAAGCGTTGGCGCTTTTGAATGTCAATATGCCGCAAGGCGCGAACACGGCGGTTGACATTACCTTCACCGACGCCGACTTCTTCGCCGCCAATCAGTTTGACGCCCGCTTGTTCGAGGGCAACACCAACCGGAGCGGCGCGGTTCTGGCTTCTAATAATCGCAATGTCACCAAATTGTTTATGCGGCGTAGCGCCACTGTGAATGTGCTAGAAAGCGAAACGTTCCGCGCCGATGCCAGCAATTATGGTCTGGCCGTCAACTTCAATTCCGCCTATAACGCGGCTGACCCTGGCCCCAACCACACGGAAGCGCACTATAACGTGCAGGTGCGGGTCACGGCCTGTTCACCGGGCAGCTTCCCGAATGGCAATGGTGAATGCGAGAAGGTTGATTGTCCGGTCAACGGCTTTGACATCATCAACAATTTCCGTGCGGTGGGTGGTTTTGGCCTGTGGAGCGGCAGCGGTTGGGCAGCCCAAGGCGGCAATCAGGTGAGCGTACCGAGCCTGATTGCACCACTGCTTGGCGGACCCAACTTTTTTAGCTTCTCCAATAACCTTTATGATCCCCCGCATGTAGCGGCCATCGGCGGTCAAGTCAGTTACAGTGGCAGCAGTGTTTCGATTGGCCGCAAACCGGGTTTCACGTCTGACCCGCGCATTTTGCTGATCGATTGTGCGCCGGGCAGCGCCACCTTTAGCAACTTCATCGACGTAACTCACAACCAGATGTCGCGCCAGTTGCGGCCAACGGATAATGTGCCAGTGCTCGTCGCCAGTGTCAGCGGCGCAACGACATTTTACGATCCCTGGCCAGCTAGCGAGTATGTCGGCAACGCCTTTCTATATGTCGAGCCGCCCGCTGGTCGCTTTGGGCAATACGGTACGCTAGGGCGCAAAATCGGTCCCGATCAGACGCCCAACTTTGTGTCTTTTGCTGTTAACTGGTCCATGGGTCCAAGCGGCTGGTCATCGCTGCTCAGTTCGGCTACCAAAACCAATGGCGGCAATGCGCCACTAGTGGCCGGCCTGAATCTGGATATTGGCAACAATTTCACCCTCGATCTCGATCCGGTGCAACAGAAATTTGTCGAGTTGCGCGCGCTTGCGGCGCGCATTGCGCAGCCGCCAACATTGGGCGGGGCGAGCAAACCGCTGCAAGTGCTGCTCTATCCGTCCAACATTATCCCGATTGACCCACCGCGCACCTGTGACTATGACAACTGCTTCGATTTGCGTAACCCCGATGACACCTATGCCAAGCCCAATCGGGTCTGGCAGATGCCCGATGTCCATTTGACCGGCGCGGCTGGCTTGGTGGCGGTCAGTTCGGCGGGCGAAATGCACGTTTTTAGCAAAGATTTCCCGGCTGAACTGAATCATATCCCGTCCGTAGCCGGACCGCAGAGCATGGTGCAGGCCGCGGCAGTTCATGCACCATTCAGCGCCAATGCACCGTTTTCGCCAGCCGCCAAGCATGATTTCAACGGCAATTTCAGCTACGATACCTTTGGCGCCAAGGTCAACATCGCGCGCGCCCTCTGTGACCCCAGTGTGGATACGGAAGAGGTTGACGTCATCGAAGGCGCCACTTTTATGACGTTGCCCAGCATCGGCGCTGGCAGCGACGCTGGCACTTACATTGCTTCGACGTTTAAGCTCTGTGAAAGCAGTTTGCGCAGTGTGCACATGGAATTCCACACCGCGGTCGGTATTCCATTGGGCAACAGTGGCCTCTTCTTGACCGGCCTCGAAGGCACGGTCGATCTCTATCCCAGCCATACGACGATCAAGTTTGGCATCGACTTGCAAGCCGCGCCTGGTGGTGATGGTGGCCTGGTCAAGTTACACGGTGACGTCACCATCGACACGCGCGGCCTCTTCGCCTTTCAAGGCCAAGGCAGCGTGCTCAAAGGCATCGTGGGCATCAGCGGCGCGCTCTGGGTGGGGTGGAGTCCGTTGGATATTGGTTTTCGCGTGCAGCTTTCGTTCCCCTTCAAAGACCCGTGGGTCACCGGTTTTATGCGCGCCCACATGTGGCAAGGGCAGGGCTTCAACCACCGCTATAAATGGTTGCCCGACAATGACGAAACCCATATTGCCGCCGAAATCGGTGCAAGCATTCTCATTCGTAAAGGCGCGGCCTTTAGCTGGTGGTTTATCGACATTCCGCCCGATGACATCCATTTTGGCATCGACCTTGCCTTCGGCCAATTTTGCACCAATAATGGTTGCACCACCTATGAATGGGGTGTCAAAGGTAAGTTCACTATCATCGGCTACGATGTGGGGCTCTACTATACCTTTGGCAACGACCTTGAGCACCCGGAGATCAACCCCGGCAACATCTCGTTTATTCTGGGCAACGATGATCATATGCTGATCGACGAGGTGAATGGTGGAACCGATGTGCCGCCCGTGCGCAGCGCGAGCATGAACCGCCCCGACGCACCGTTGACCATTTATAAAGCGCCGCAAATGATCAACGGCGAGACGCGCGTGCCGATCACGGTCACAGTGCAGGCACAACAACTGCTCTTTGGCCTAGGCTGGCAGGCGGGAACTCCGCAACTTTCGCTGATCAACCCGGACGGCGTCGAAATCAATGCCACCAATGCTGCGGCCAACAACGCTGAGTTTAGCAATTCGCAGCAAAGTACGCTGATCGGTGTCAAAAGCCCCAAGCCCGGTCACTGGCAGGCCAAAATCGCCAACCTGAGCGAGAAGGGCATCGAACATTATCAATTCACCTATTTCGCCAACCACGGCGGCCCCGTCAATCCAGGCGACAATCTTTTCCTGACCCCTGCTGCACCTGGCGAAACGGGTTCCGGCCAATATCACATCACCTGGCGCGTGCCCGCTGGGACGCCAGACAACGCGCATATCAGTTTGTACACGACGCGCGCCACCGGCGACATCACTGGCAATTTGGATGTGGCCACGCCCATCGTGCAGAATTTGCCCTTAAAAGCTGGTGCCTATGACTGGGATACCTCGGCATTCCCTTTTGGGAATTATCAGGTCAGCGGCAGTGTGGATGATGGCGTGAACACTGGCCCATCATCCGTAAAATCGGAAGACACCTGTGATCCGAACTTCAACCCGTTGCCCACGCAACATGCCTTTGATCCGCAACGTTTTGCCAGCACTGGCGTCTTTACGGCCACCGGCACGGTGCATATCGAACACATCACACCCTTGCCGCCGCAACCGACCAACCTGGCCGTCTCCCCGCAAGATGGCGCATTGTTAGCGCGCTGGGATCCGTCCACTGATCAAACCGTGGTGGCCTATCAAATTAGCGTGTGCAACCCGTTATGCCGCGACGCGCAGACCATTGTCGCCACAAATCACCCCGCCTTGCGCGTCAATGCCCTGGAAAATGGGGTGAATTATCAGGTCTATGTCTATGCCCAGGATGTGGACAACCGCACCAGCCAGAATGCGGCGCTGGCATCTGGCACGCCAGCGGCCAATGCCGAACCGTTGCCAAGCGCACTGGTTACGCCCACACTTACCGGCGCGACCGGCACCACCGCGGCGCTGACCTGGCAACCGGCCGTTGGCGAAACGCCCGCGAGCTATCGAGTCACGTACACGCGACTGGGGCGCACGCCGGTTACGAAGCAGGCCACAGCGACCGCTGCGAACATTGTCCTCACTGCTCTGGAACCGGGCGCTACCTATAACGCCGTGGTCAGCGCCGCCAACAGCGCTGGTTGGTACGGCGATAGTTCCGCGCTGCTCCAGTTTGTCGCCACCAGCGGCGCCGATGCCGACGGCGACGGCCTGCCCGATGACTGGGCCGCCAAATATGGCGTCCATGATGCCAATGCCGATCCTGATGGCGATGGTTTGACCAACAAACAGGAATTCGAGATTGGCACCGACCCGACCCGCCAGAACACCGACGGCGATCCGTTCAGCGACAAAGAGGAAGTGGATGCCGGCACCAATCCGCTGGACAGTCGCAGCTATGCCGCAATCTACACGCAGCCGCGCCTGACCCTGGAACAAGACAAACTGGTCTTCCACACCAAACTGCAAACGCCCAGCGATCCGGCCCCCAGCGCAACGATCCAGTGGAGCAATACGGGTGGTGGCAATCTCACGTTGAGCGCCGCCAGCAGCGCCAACTGGCTCACTGCGCAAGTGAATGGCAACCAGATTGTGGCCAGCGTCAATAAGAGTCTACTTACGGCTGGCTATCACACGGGCGTGATTCGCCTGACGCCCGCCGCAGGCAGCGATCCGCTGATTGGCGCAGCGGGTTGTGTGCGGGTGCAGACGTGGGCTTCACCGCCCGACGTGCCTGATCCGTTTCCATTTCATATCTTGCTGCCGCTTATCAGACATTAGTTAGATTCGTGAGTGGTAAGGCGATTCCAAAACAATCATGCTCCGGGGATCGAGACCTGACAGGAGGCAAGGGCGCCACCTGTTAGGTCGATGGCAATGTTGAAAGCGCCCAACCTGTATCCTGATAGATTTGGCTTGGCCTAAGTGGCCCGTTTGTTCACTTTCACTCACGAACAGCGCCAGTTTTATCAAAAGAATCGGATAAACTGTTATGACGATCAAGCTACCCAGCACGCTTTCGCCTGAGAAAGAAGCATTGCTAGAACGGCTCATCGATTCGTTGCGCCCAGTCCCAGGCGTTGTGGCGCTTGTGCTGGGTGGCTCCTATGCCAGAGGCACGCAGCATGCCACATCCGATCTGGATGTCGGTTTGTATTATGCCGAGGCTAATCCATTCGCGATCGCCGATATTAAGCGTGTGGCCGACGAAATTGCTGTCCAGACGGCGCCGGTGGTCACCGATTTCTATGAATGGGGGCGTTGGGTGAACGGCGGCGCGTGGATTCAGACCGCAGCCGGCAAAGTCGATTTTCTCTACCGCAATTTGGATCAAGTGCAACGGACACTGGATGAAGCAGAGCAGGGCAACTTCCAGCACGATTATAACCAGCAACCCGCTTATGGCTTTTACAGCATGATCTATCTGGCCGAGACGCAGATCTGTCTGCCTTTGCATGATCCGCAAGGGCGTCTCGCAGCATTAAAACACCAGGTGATAACCTATCCGCCCAAGCTTAAGCATAAAATTATTGGCGAATGTCTTTGGAGTGCAGAATTCACGCTGCTGCATGCCCAGGGCTTTGCCGCCGCGGGCGATGTCTATAATACGGTGGGCTGTCTCACGCGCGTGGCCACTGCTCTAACCCAGGTGCTCTTTGCTTTGAACGAAATTTATTTTATGAGTGATAAGCGGGTGATGGACGAGATTGTGACGTTCGCGGTGTTGCCAGCTGGCTATGTGGAACAGATCAACACGCTTCTAGCGCAACCAGGCCGAACCGCCGAAGCATTGGGCTGCACAGTAAAGGCGCTGGCGACCACGTGGCAAAGTGTGGTTGATCTGACCCAAACTATCTATCAACCTAAATTCAAATTGAACCAATAGTCAACTGCCGCATAGGTGCGCGATATAGTTGGTAAGCAGGCCACCCTTCCTGAATCATTTGTATGGTATCATCGTTCATAGAAGTGCCCATCAGCGTTGATGGATGCTTCTATAACCTAGCCATATTTTTTAGACAGGGTGCCAATTTTAGACAGGGGTTGAGCCGTATGCGCAGTCATCTTTTGAAATCTTCTCTCATCTTGCTTTTGTTGATGTTGTGCCTCCTTGTTGGGCGGCCGCAACCGGTGTTGGCGACTGATGGCAACGGCATTCTGGCGCCGTCCGCCAATGCTGTAGTCCGGGGCAGCATCGCCATCCAAGGCATTGCCCAACATGCTTCCTTTCGTAAATGGCAACTGGACTTGTTGGTCAACGGTGATGAAAAGCAGGCGAACTTTATTGCCATTGGCGAAAAGATGCAGGCCATGCCCGGCCTTTTTGCCAATCTGGATACGACGCGCTTTCCCGACGGCCAACATCGTTTGCGGTTGCGCGTTGTCTACAGCGGCCTCAATTACGATGAATATTTTGTGCCGATTACGATTAACAATACAAGCGCAGCGCCAACAGAAATCCTAGCACTCGCGCCCGCAGTAACGCCTGCGCCGACACCAAACCCCATCACAGAACCGCTTGGGCAAGGTGTGCCGGATGGCCGCCGTTGGATCGAGGTTGACCTTAGCGATCAGATATTGACGGCCTGGCAGGGCGATATGCCGGTCTTGAAGACCCAAGTCAGCACCGGCAAGCCTGGCTATGAGACGGTCACCGGCACCTTTCATATTCGCACCAAGTTGCGCTATGAACATATGATTGGGCCCGATTACGACACCCCCGATGTGCCGTGGACCATGTATTTCTACGCCGGCTACGCCATTCATGGCGCCTATTGGCATAACAATTTTGGCCGTCCAGTCAGTCACGGTTGCGTGAATATGCGCGTGAACGAGGCAAAAGCGCTCTTCGCCTGGGCATCAGTCGGTCTAGACGTTGTTGTGCACGATTAATGCCGTGATCGCCTGAACTGAAACTGTAGCAATCAATGGCAAACGCCCCATCAACAAGTCATTCAAGACTTGTTGATGGGGCGTTTTGTTATGGTTCAGTTGCTTTAGCGTTCAGTAGGCTATTTGTCACCCTCGAATCCAGCCAGGCTTCCTTACTTCTTGTGGGCGGCGATGTAATCGTCAATCTGCTTTTGCAGTTTTTCCTTATAGGTCTGGCGTCCGGCGTCATCGAGTTGCTTTTTCATGCTCGCAATCGCCTCGTCGGTGGGCACCTGACCACTCATGAAGCCATGCACGGCCTCATCGTAGATGCCATTGAGCTTGGACGAATCGACTTCAAGCGCCTTGGTGTCAGCCTCGAAACTCTCGTAGGGGTTAAAGTCCCAGTTCGACTCGGTGGTGAAGAATTTGAGCGCATCCTGGGCATCCTGCGGCAAGTCTGCGGGTTGGCGTTGGTAGCGCCCCGAAATGCCCGAGACATACCACTGGCGCCGGTAGTTGCGTGCGGCATCCACACCAGCGATTTCGGAGAACTTAAGGTCGGCTTCCTTCTTATAATTTTTACCGTCAATGCCCATCAGCCACAAATCCATGTTGTCCTGATTGCTAGCCAACCAGTTGTAGTACTGAATGCCGGCTTCTTGTTGGGCTTGGGGGGCGTTGACATTGAAGACGATGAAGTTCCATTGCTTGAGAGCGCCCAATGGTTTGACTTTGCCGGCGCGCATCCCTCTCATATCCACCCCCGCCAACTCGGCATCCTTATTTGAGGATTTCATTTGCTTGGTCTGGTCTACATGTTTGTATTCTGGCTCGTTTTCCACACAAGCCGCCGCCTTGCCCGGATAAATATAGTCGACCTGGGAATTCTGGCTTGTGCCGGAGAAGGGGACATCGGTCTTATTGATATAGCCCTTCTCCCACCAAGTGCGCACTAACTTGGCGTTTTCAACCAAAGGTTCGAAATCTTCTTCATTGATCAGCTTCCAATCCTTGGTCGCGTCGGGGATAAGCACTCCTGTCTTGGGAACGCCAATATTATTTGCGGACCGTGTTCCCTGACTGTAGCCGACAATGGACTGCGTAGCAACGTTCACAAAGGGAATCATTTCCGGTGCATTTTTCTGTACCGCAGCCAAGAAAGACTCCAAGCTGGGCCAGCCACCTTCCAAGGTGGGCTTGTCGGCGTTGAATTTTTGGCGTAAGTCTTCCCGGTAAATTACGCCGCCCGTGCCGCCATAGTAGAAGGCGGTCGGGATGCCATAGAGGTGACCTTTCGTGAAGTTGACGTTGTAGATCTTGTCTGTGATCTCTTCTTTGAGCTTGGGGCCTTTGGCGTCAATCAGCCCTTCAATCGTTGCTAGTGCGCCCTGATCGCGCAGCGAATTCATCTTGTTCCACGGCGCATCAAAGGCCATGGTAAAGTCAGAGCCCGAAGCATAGAGCGCCGGATACTTGGTATCGTGGTCAGCCAGAATCAGGGATTGAAGTTCAATGTTCAGTCCTTCATCCTTCATCTTCTTGGTGATCGCTTCGGTGACTGGATTGATGCTTTCCGGGTATTGGGGTACGCCAAACCAGCTTTCGATCAGGGTGATTTTGACCGCTGCCTTACTGGCGGATGCGGCCCCACTGCCCCCAGCCGCAGGAGCTGAGCCGGCCGGGGCACAGGCGGCTAATGCTAGACCGACCGAGCTGACGCTCATCAGTTTTAACAGGTCACGACGTGATAACTTGTTCATATTTCCCTTTCCTTAGAGTGGTCACAAAATTATGTAGATAGTTGTCGGTTGAAAACTGCAAATCGTAGGCGGTATTAGTTTAGATAACTTGCATCTTCTCACTGACAACTTGTTGCATGATTGCAAAAATAAAATGAATGGCACATCTGATCGTTATCCCTGTCAACGGATTTTAGGAACAGATTAAGCAGATGTCGGCAACCTAATCCGTGCTTGGTCGCGCACAACAACGGATTTTGGTGAAACCTATTCGCTCACTCTGTTCCAAAATCCGTTGACAGCAGGCGCCATTGCTCTTTGCATAGTGTGCGTTAGCCTTTGATTGCACCCATCGTCAGCCCTTTGACAAAGTAACGTTGGACGAAGGGATAGGCCAAGATGATCGGGCCAATCGTGATGCAGGCCGTCGCCATCCGTACACCCAGGGTAGGGATCTCGCCTAGGTTGATGTTGACGCCTGGATATTTCATGGCGTCCTGGATCGATTGTAAATTGTTGACCATCTTCAAGACGATCAGTGACAGTGGGCTGAAGTTGGCGAAATCGAGCAGCATGAGACCCAGGAACCATTCGTTCCAGTAGGCCACCGCCATAAAGAGCCCGACCGTTGCCAGCGCCGGTTTCGACAGCGGCAGGACAATCTTAAAGAGGATGGTGGCGTCGGAAGCGCCGTCAATATAGGCCGATTCCAAAATCTCGGAGGGCAGCGCAGCAAAGAAATTGCGCAGCACAAAAACCCAGAACGGCTGCACCATCATCGGTAAAACCAGAGCCCAAACGTTATCATGCAATTGGAGCAAATTGCGCACGGTGATAAACCAGGGAATCAAACCAGGCGTAAAGATCATCGTGAAGAAGATGTAGAAGGCGACCTTGTTGCGCCCCTTGAACCGCTTGACCGCCATCACATACGCCAACCCCGACATGACAAAAAGCGAACATAACGTGCCCACCACCGTGACAAAGATCGTGACCATGTAGCCGGTCTGAATTTCGCTGCCTTTAAAGACCCATTTGTACGCTTCTATCGACCAGACCCGCGCCCACGGCAGATAGCCATCCTCACGCAAGACAATGTCCTTGGTGAAGGACGCAATAATCATGATCCAAAACGGAAATAGACAGAAGATCATGAAGATCGACAGATAGACATAGCTGCCCAGGCTGAACAGGCGGTCGCCCAGGCTTTTACTTTCGCGCATCGTTAAATCATCCTTACTTGTTTGTTATAGCTGGTAAATCGCTTAGGGCGCTAGTTCGAAATGTTTGCAGTGACGTGGGCGCAAGATGCGAAAATCACGTTGATCGATGGTTAAAATTCTCTTTTTGCGTCCACCCGCTCTGGAACTTGATCTGACCCAACAAAATCTGCTTGGCGCTTCCGGCTAAGTCTGTAGGGCCATAGAGTAAACCAATCGCTGGATCTGATGCTTCATCATATGCCACGCGGCTTAAGTAATCTTCGACAATTTGCTCAATCAACTCTAGCAGGGTCGCGCCCTGTTCGTCGGCAAGCTGTTGTAGCTTTTCAGCCATGTGATTGGGCAAGGGAACTTGTGTCATATATTCAATCCGGCTACGTAATTTTTGATCTACTTTTATTCGAGAGTAGAGACTGGAGATTGCGCAATAATCTCCAATCTCCAGTCTCTAAAGTTCTAAAACAACGTATAATCCTCACCCCGGCTTTGCGAATATTTTTTCACGAGCAGGTTAGAGCCGTAAATGCAGATAAAGCCGAGCACCGATTGCAACAGCCCGACGGCGGCGCTGAAGCCGTAGTTAGAATTGTTGCGTAGCGCCCGTAGCAGATAGGTGTCGATCACATCTGTGGTGGCGTATAGATTGGCCTTGTCGCCGACCACCGCATAAATCATGCCGAAATCGCCGAAGAAGATGCGCCCAATATCCAGCAACACCAGCAGAATAATCACAGGCGTAAGCGTGGGCAAACTAATGAAGCGCATGCGTTGCCAGCGGCTGGCGCCGTCAATCGCGGCCGCTTCATACAGTTGGGGATCGATTGAAACCAGCGCCGCCAGATAGATAATGCAGCCTGCGCCTGTGCCTTTCCAAACCCGAATCGTCGTCAAGATCCAAGGCCAGAGTTCGGGCTTGTCGGTCACAATCACGCGCGCCAACCCAAACTTGGTGATAATGGCGTTGATCGTACCGACTTGATAATCGATCAAGCCAAAAAGCACCATCGCGACGATGGTCCAGCCCATGAAAAATGGCAGGAACATGATCGATTGGGCCAGGCGCTTAAAGAAAACAGCGCGGACCTCATTCAAAAGCAACGCACTGAGCACCGAGAAAGAAGTGGTGGCCGCAATAAACATGGCGTTGAGCGAGAGCGTATTGACGATCAGGCGGATGACAATCGGCGATTCTGTCAGCAAACGGAAATTGCGAAAGCCAACCCAGGGGCTAAGGAACATCGTCCGCGGGCTATAATCCTGAAAGGCAATAATGGTGCCCATCATCGGGATGTAGCTGAACAGGAAGATCAGGATGACTGCCGGTGCACCGATCAGAAACAGAACCGAGTTTTCACGGATGTAGCGGATGGTTTTTTGTAACCCGCTGGCTTTCGGTGGACCGATTTTATGCTGCGTATCAATCGTTTTGCGACCGAGGTCTTTGGTAAGCGAAGTCATATTTAATTTTATTCTCTAAAAAACTAGGATCGGGAGGCACGACTAAACTGGTATAAGTATAACATACACCCCCACACGTCAAGCCACTTTTAGGGGATTCTGAATTCAATTCAATTGATGTAGCTATGATCCATACACATATAGCAAAGTCGGACTTGACACGTCCGACCTTGCTAAACTCTTATCAAATTCTTAACTTGGCGTAGTGAACGTGCCGCTAATAGAGCAATCAATTTACCTCTATACAAGGGTGGAGGGAGCATCCTCAGATGCGGCTGCACGCTGGGCAACACACCGCATCTGAGGATGCTCCCTCCACAGCCTGATTTTATGCTTTATATTTGTTTCATCTATAAGCAGAATTAGGGTAGGATGGGTCAGCCGTAGAATGATCATTGATGGAAAGCTCAGGTGGAGCGGCTGACCCATCCTACATCACCGTGCGTAACATGAGTTAGGATTTACCTGGTCTACGCGTAAAACCAGAACACCAGGCCAATCACAATCGCAATTACACCACAAATGGTAGACCAGTGACTGGGTGTTTCGGACGGTCGCGCCGGCAATCCATCCAGTGGCGCGCCGGTGGACGTGAGGTTCCACATCAGATCTTTGGCAAAGATGTTAAACAGTCCAACGACGAAAAATAAGATGGCTATGAAGGTAAGCATATGAGTAATTCCTCTGTTATAGGATGGCTAGAGAAAGAAAGCGGATAGGTCAATCGGTATGATTCTACCTAGTTCGCCAACGATAGAGTAGATGAGTGCAGCGCACTGGTTAGTCTGATCTTTCGGACTTGTGTGCCTGTGACCAGTGCAATGCACTCACAACTGAAATATACCGTTGGCGAACTATTTACCTGCGCTTATATCACTTAATCGGCTAAGCCCAAATCATCGCCTGCGCCGCGCGAGCTTTGCGGCATAGGTTTATGGACTGCCACTGGCTTGACGATCTGATCAATCAGACCGCGTGTATTGACCACGTTCAGTTTTTCGAAAAAGAAATTGAACTGATCTTCCATTGCTTGATAGAGCGCGGTCTTGGCTTCTTTTGGCAAGCTCCACAGCTCAGGCTTGTAAGCGCCCATCGCCTTCTTGCGCGCTTTGTAAAAGAACTGAGCGTCGGTTTCGCCAGCTTTGCGCTCGTCGGCCGCATTTACATTCAGCCAGCGATAAATTTGTTCTTTCAGCGGCGCTGGGAAGCCAGCGTTATCCATAAAGATGTTCTGGAAGCCAGTCGCCAGGTGAATTTCCAACGTCTGCATTTCGGGGAATTTGTTGAACATTTCATCCGGCAATGTACTAGCGCCGTGTTGCACGGCGCCGCCTGCGCCATAATGCCGTGCGCGTTCGCCTAACACTCTAAGCGTTTCAAAATCGACGGCCACCTTGGCAATCGAACCGTCGGCCAATACGACGCCGCCGTGGCTGGTGCCAGTCTGCACGCTGATCTTGCTGAGGCCGACATAATCGCCCATTTTCGCCAATTCTTTATTGTAGTTGCCGACATAGGCATCCAACTCTTCGGGCGTGGAATTCTTGTGGCCGACTTCACCAATCTCGCCGCCCAGGCTAACGGTGACACCTGCGGGCTCTAAATCGCGCACGAATTTGGTAATTTCCGCCGAGCGCATGAAGTTGTGAACTTGTTGCTCGTCTAAGGTTGGCGGGTCGAGCGTGACGAGCGTGCTGGTGTCGATGTCGATGTTCCAGAAGCCGGCCGGAATCGCTTCGGCGATCAGATCTTTCACTTCTTTAATCGCGCCTTCGGGGTCGGTCTTATACTTGGAGGCCTTGACCTGGAAATGATCGCCTTGGATGAACAGAGAATGAAAGTAACCTTCTTTGATGGCCGCGGCGATGGCGGTGGTGGTATATTCGGCAGGGGTTTGCTCGGTGTAACTCATCTCGCTGCGCGCAATCTCAAAGAGAAACGCACCGGCATTGGCCTTGATCGCAGCGCGCAAGGCGGCGCGCATCACATCATAGGATGCAAAGCGAATATTCATGGCGGGCACGGTTCGATCTTGCCATTGAGCATCGCCGCGCGCCATGTAAAAGTCATGGATGCTGGCTGGGCGCGCGCCCAAGGTTTGGCCCAGTTCCCAGATCAACCAGCGGCTGAACTGCTTTACCGGCTCGGGACCAAAGACCGCGTCGCGCACGAGAGTGTCAATGGCTGAAGCGCGCAACTGCTCGAGATCCTGCACCTCAACTTTGCCTTCAACGATTTTAACAATATTTTTTAACTGCGTCCGTAGCTCATAAATAGATTCATGGATCACGATAATTCCCTTTCAAAAGAGGTTTGCTCTTAATAAACTGATTTGTGAGTGATCAGTGATGAGTGAAAGTTGACGGATAAATTCAACTCATCAGTTTTCACCACTCATGCATCAATACAAGAACATCGGCTTGCCGAGCACGTGCCGCACCTTGGGGCGGTACTCTTTGACATCATACAGCTCGTCCACATCGACGCGCTTGACGCCCGTGCCGATCATACTCATCGGCACATGGGTGTAAGCGCCGTCGCGCAGGGCGACCATGCGGCCGCGTGTACCGCTGAAGATTAAGTCCATTGCCAGATTTGCATAGTTGACAGCCACCATGCGATCCAGCGCATCCGGCGCACCCGAACGCATCAGGTACGATACCTGCTGATAGATGATCCCTTCGCCGGTTAACTTGCTCAATGCATCACCGGCCTGCTGACCGATACCGCCGAGCTTCTTGTGCCCATACGCGTCCGCTTCGCCATATTCGATGACATCACTGCCAATCATCTGTGCGCCTTCACTCATCGTTACCATCGCATAATTGCTGGGGTTGGTGCGCTTGTCGACCATCACCAACTCGGCCAGGTGTTTTACATCAAAGGGCACTTCCGAGATAATCGCCCGATCCACACCGGCCAGATAAGAAGTGATCAGGCTGGTTTCGCCACTGTTGCGGCCAAACAACTCGACGATGGCGATCCGCTCATGTGAGCCGGTGCTGGTGCGCAGTTGATGGATGAATTCAACGCTGCGGGTCACTGCCGTGCTAAAGCCGATACAATAATCAGTGCCGTAAACGTCATTATCCATTGTCTTCGGAATGGCAACCACCGGGAAATTCTCCGTGTGCAGGCGTTGGCCATAGCTGAGTGTGTCGTCGCCTCCAATTGGAATCAGCACGTTGATGTCCAACCGCTCCAGGTTTTTCAGCACATGCGGGGTAAAATCATGGGTTTTTGCCGCTTTGTCGGCGTCAGACAAGCTTGCCTGCAAGAAATCCGGTGCATCGCTAGGTTTTACTTTGCCAGGATTCGTGCGACTTGTGTGCAGAAAAGTGCCGCCAGTACGGTCAATTTTACGGACAACCTGTTTATCCAGCGGAATAATATTTTTTTCTAAGCTGGCTGGGTTATCAAGATTCAAATCAAGCAGGCCACCCCAGCCGCGGCGGAAGCCGACAATTTCATGGCCTTCGTCAAGCGCCCGAAAGACGGCGGTTTTAATCGCGACATTAAGGCCCGGCACGTCACCACCACCGGTCAGAATACCGATTTTCATTTTTCTTTCTCCTTCATACACTATATTTTGCGAATCTCCAGTTTGCCTATGATAAGCATTCAGGATGTTAGGCAACGGTAGTCACCCATCTAGTCTCCTAAAGAAACTGGATTTGTTTGTGCACCGTTGCAATTTAATCATCTATGCTCTGTTCTAGTCACTGATTACACGACTTTTACGCAGAGCGAACTAATAGAGGAAGCATTTAAACCTGATACAATGCGGACTAGGCATGCTCGCATGCCGCTAGCGGCGCATGCGAGCATGCGACCTCCTCGATTAGTTGACTTCGATTTGGTTTCTCTATTACCAAAACAAATATTTTATCACGAATCCTGCCTGTGCCAATAAACCGTACCCCCTATCTAGACGAATTTTACGTGATTGATAGGAAAAATCGACGTAACTACTCAGCCTTCGTGTAGACAGGTAGACAGGTAGACAGGGCATGCTACCTGTTTACGCCCCATCTACTGATGGGCGTCTATCTAGCGTAACGCTCCACCTGAGCAGTTACAAATCGACAAACATTTCCGACCCGATTTTGCATGAATTTGCCATCTACGCCTGTTAGCGCTTGTGCTTCGCAAAGTACGAATCGGGTTGCGCCAACATATGGACGAGGGCGCGCACATTCATCCACCATTGCTGCTATATTACTACCTGGAACGAGGATTCTATTAAACCAAGAACTTCCCTGTCTATATCAAACATAAATTCACGGGTTTATTTAATCCTCGTTCCCTGTTTGATTCATTTGAATTTTTATCCGTAAAATTTATACTTTTTTGTAGGGGCGCATGCCCTGCGCCCCTACGGCTTGCAATGCCAACCGAATCTTGATAGCCATTGAGTTGACATAATATTTTCTGTTTGACAAATTGCTAATCGCAGCTATACTCTTGCCAGATAACAAATTTTGTGTAATTATATTTCGACCGCTGGAG
>JBBREZ010000096.1:0-17042 GCA_038225095.1 Caldilineales bacterium | reverse complement strand
GACGCTCTAGCATTTTACTCTGGAGTCGTTTCTAAGAAACGGTCGGAAAAGGGTGGATCAAGGACTTTGCAGGTGCAGTTTGTCACCGCATAATCAGGGGATGACCGAGAACGTGCGGTTTGTAACCGCACCTACAAAGTCCCTGATCCACCCTTTTCAGACCGTTTCTTAGGTTAGGCGATGTAAGACCGGCTCGTCGGGCAATTGCTATTTGACCCTAGAATCCCACGCGCTTTAGTCGTGGGAGTACGTCAATCCTACCCCTTCAACCAGCGGTCAAACCATTGAAACGCTTCGGCTTGCATTTGTAGGTCAAACTTATGCGGGCCGGGATAGAACGACGCACGATAACGCTCACTTGCTTCGGCTTTGGCGTAGATTTCGCGCAGGATGGCGTCGGCGCGTTCCATTTCTGGCATGGTAAAGAGTGAATCATGGATGTCGTTGAGCACTAACGTTGGCAATGGCGCGCGTAAACCTAGAATTTCTGGGTAATCAAGATCGTTGGGCAAGAGTGGGGTGTAACACATCCAGGTGTGCGTGTAGGCTTTGTTCAGCAGATAATCGCGCCACGTCGTCATCATGCCCACACAGATGGCGCAAGCGATGCGTGGATCAGCGCCGCCCAGCATCACCGTGCGCAAGCCGCCGCCCGACAAGCCACAACAGCCGACATGCGCCGTATCCACGTCTTCACGCGCACAAAGCACGTCCAATGCACGTTGATCTTCGGCCAAAAAGACGCCCGGCCAGGTCGTCCCGGCGCTGAAAAGCGACTTTGACATAATCTCTTCGTGGTCGCTGGCCCAGCGATTATAGGCTTGAATGCCAGCGTGGTCGTCACGTTCTGGGTCGCTCACCTTGTTACGGATCACCTCTGGCACATCGGCCAAACGCACGCGCCGGCTGCCAAAGGCAAACGCGTCATGCACCAGGACCACATAGCCGCGTTTAGCCAGTTCATTCGCCCAAGCGACGCCACCATAGGCATCTTGGTGGGGCACCATCAACGGGTGAATTTTGTCGGCAGTGCGCGTAATTTTCTCTAGCCCAAAAAATTTATTGCCGCTGTGATCATGCAACGCCACGATGCCAGGCAATGTGCCGGTCGCACCCGCCGGTTTTAATAAGAGGGCCTGGGTTGGTGGGCCGTAGGGCAATTGCCAGGAGAGTTCTTCCATTTGCAGGCCATCATATTTGAACTGCCGGTGCACGGTCACCTGGGGCGTGCCACCGGTGTCCGGTTGGGCCAGACGTTCAAACAATTGTTGGCGGGCGGCGATGCGCCAGGTGTCCACATCGGTCCATTTAGGGTTACGAAAGGAAAAGGCCGCCGGGTCTTTGCCAATTAGTGCGGTCGCCCACGGCCCATACGCGCCGATCATGTTGGGTTGCATATGTTGATTGCTCAAGAATGCGTGCTGATTAAATTTTTGGGTTGTGACAGGGTGTTGATCAATGACCTCTCCCCCGCCCTCCCGTTCGGCTGAGCTCACGTCGAAGCCTGCTGGGAGGGAGCCTGTCACGGGGCAGACGAAGTGACTTATTCTGTCCCTGATCGCACAGCGGGCACAAAGTGCCATCTGTCTCCTCCCTGTAGGGGAGGGTTAGGGTGGGGTCGTACTCTGTTGTAATAAATGCATCACCAGCAGGGCAACCCAGGCGGCGATCGATGCTTCTAACACATGCAACTGGCCGATTTGGAGCAGCGATGAGGTGGTCAGCGCGCCGATGAGTTGCCCAACATAGAAGCCGAGGCCAGCCGTCAACAGCGCAACGATCAGGTCACGCAGATGGCGACCGCTCCAGACATGATACAAACTGGCATAGCTGATTGCGAGCAGTGCGCCCAACAGCAAAGCGGGGGATAGCAGACCACTCATGACGCAATGATGCCGCCCCCAAGGCAATGGTCGCCATCGTAGAAGATCGCGCCTTGGCCGGGCGCGATGTCGCGCAGCGGCTCGCTTAAACGCACGTCAACGTCACCGTTAGGCAAGGGATGCAGCGTACAATCCACTGCACGCGCCTTGTAACGAATTTTGCACTGGGCCACTGTACCGGCGGGCACGGGGGCGTCCAACGTCCAATTAACATTTTTCGCGATCAACCAATCACGCCCCAGATCGGCCTGCGTGCCAACGACCAACGTATTGTGCGCCTGATCGAGTTCGAGCACAAACATCGGTTCCGCCGCACCACTAATGCCCAAGCCTTTGCGCTGACCAATCGTGTAACCGGGTAAACCGCTGTGTTCACCATAAATGCGCCCGCTGCGATCAACAATCGGGCCGGGCTTCATCGCGGATGTGGCCCAATCTTGCAAAAAGCGGCGATAATTATCGTCGGCAATAAAGCAGAGGTCCATAGAATCGTGCTTGCTGGCAATCGGCAAACCGCGCGCCGCCGCGATCTTGCGCACTTCTGGCTTGGGCAGCTCACCAATCGGGAAGAGGACATCGCGCAATTCGGCTTGCCCCATCACGCTGAGCACGTAGCTTTGGTCTTTATTTTCGTCCACGGCTTTGAGCAGATGCACCGTGCCATCCGCCTGGCGCTGTAAACGGGCGTAATGACCGGTGGCGAGGAAATCGGCGCCCAGTTTGCGCGCATAATTCAGCAGATAATCAAAGCGAATATGCCGGTTACATTCCAGGCAAGGGTTTGGCGTCAATCCGGCGCTGTAGCCCTCGATGAAAAAATCCACCACATTCTGTTTGAAGGGCTGCTCGACGTTGATCAGGTAGAAGGGGATGCCTAATTGGTCGGCCACCTGGCGCGCATCGTTTACGCTTTCCAGGCTGCAACATTTGTTGCTCGACCCTTCACCAGCGCCGGTTTCCGCCCAGAGGCGCATCATCACGCCAATGCAATTGTAGCCCTGCTCCACCAACAGCGCTGCCACCACCGAACTGTCCACACCACCGCTCATCGCCACCACCACTATAGTCTCTGCCGGTGACTTCAAATACTTGTCCATTTTTGTTTCCATGGCTCTATTGTACACGAGGCTGGCGCTTGTCGTCATATCTAAAACCGGTTGAGTTTGCAAATTTATTGTGGTGAACAACCAATCGGATTACGGCTTGTTGCCGGATGACTGCACCCAGGTTTGATAGAGTTTATCCAGGCTTGGATTGTTAAGCGCGTGCAGATTCGTCAACCAAAGATTGGAATCGACAATTTGATAGCGAAATTTTCCCGAATAGTTCTGGAGAAAGCGGGTAAACTGCGGGTCGCCCATCGCCTGCCGTAAGGCATCGTAAAAGAGTGGACCTTTGTTGTACATAACGGTTTCGTACTGGCTATTACTGGCAAAACTTCTGACCGGCTGGTTGATGGCGACGTCACCATTGCGTTGCTTGAATTCGTCAAAGGTCGCTTGCCACTGGCTGGTTTGCCACTCATCAGCAGCGGCCTTGCCGTACAATTCTTCCCGATACAATTTGACCGAATACTCAGCCAACGTCTCATCCAACCAGGGTTCGTTGACCGGATCGCTGCCCACGCTCTGATACCACCATTGATGCGCCACCGAACGCGCGACGATGGCTTCCAAATTATTGCGAAAGAGCGTATAAAGTTCGGTGCCCAACAGGCTGGCCTGAGCATATTCCATGCCGCGATAGGAGAGTGAGGCCGGTGCAATGCGTAGATCGCGATAAGGGTAGGGGCCAAACCGATCACTGTAAATGCGCAGCGCGGCAATCGCATAATTGAGGGCAGCCTTACCCGCCGCTTCCTGCCCGGGCAACCAATAACTGGTGATCCGTGTTCCATAGGCTTCGCCGGTGGCTGAGCGGAACTGGGTGCTGGCATGCAGCAAGAATTCGCGCGAAGGGCCTGTCACCCAGACGTGGCGCGCCAGATTCTTGCCAATCAGTGTGGAGGTGATCAAAGTGCCGCTGGTCACCGGAATCTGGTCAGAAGGCAACGTGGCAGTGACGACAAAAAGCGAAGTGACATTCAAAGCCGCATCGCCGCGCACGTCGCCCTCGTCCAACCACCAATGACCGGAGCCAGGCGTGGGACCTGGTGTATAGACGGCCAGCGAGGGGTAAAAGAGCGGCAAACTAAGCATTTGTTGGCTTTTGCCAAAGAGCGCATAGGCAGTCGCATTGTCCGACCAGGAAGGAATATCCAGCTTCCAAACCAGGTGAACTTCCGTCTTGGCCTGGGGCGCCAATGGCTCCGGCAAGTTCATGCGGATGGCAGAATTATGGGCCAGATTGACATACGGCATGGGTTGCTGACCGACGGCCACACTCTGAAAGGTCATTTTGCCGCCGTATTGACTTAACATCGGGTAGAGGCGAAAAACCAAATAGGGCCAAGGATCCGTGCTGGTATTGACAATCCGAATCGTGGCCTGCCCCGACAGCATTTCTGTTTTTGCGTCAAGCCGCACATCAATCGCATAGCGCGGCACTTGGGTCAAGCCATCCAATTGAGCCTCAAACTCTGGCTTCATGGCGGGCCGAAAGCGATCCAGCGAATCTTTTTCGGGGGCAGGCGCGCAACTGCGCACTAAGAGTAGACTCAGAACCAAAAGCAAGAAAAAGGCACCAACCGTCGCATAGCGCCAACGCTGGTTCCGAAAAATGGCCGCTCGCTTCGCTAAAACAGGAAACATCATCACTTGTCCACAAAAATTTACGTATCTAGACCGCTCGCTAGCGCTCACCGCCGTTGATTATACTTTGCTTGATTGGCAAAGTAATATTTTATGGCGAGAAAGATGAATGATTGCCAGGCGCAAAGAATCATTTCCGTTGGATATTTCTACACAAAGCGATTGATCAAGTATAATGATCGAGCATTACTTGGCGCTAAATCGTTGGGCAAGACAGTAAGTTTATCCACTTCTCCAGAAACCGCATTTGTGCTATTCTTATGCCTAGTTGCGGTTCTCACCGGCAACCGCTGAACACGCCAAATATTGGATAATGCCAAACATGTAGACAAAACTAAGAAAATAGCAGGTTTGCAGGTATGGAAAAGTTTACAACCTATTTGTTGCTGATTCGACACGGTGAAAATGACTGGGTAGGCACGGATCGCTTGGCGGGCCGGACGCCAGATGTCCATTTAAATGAAAAAGGTCGTCAACAAGCGGCTGATCTGGCGCCCTTATTAGCCAAGCAACCAATTGCAGCGATTTATTCTAGCCCACTAGAACGCTGCATCGAAACGGCCCAGCCGCTGGCCCAAGCATTGAACCAAACGATCTTCACCGAGCCGGATTTGCTGGAGGTAGACTATGGGGAATGGCGCGGGGCGAATTTAAAAGAGTTGGCTAAATTGTCAGAGTGGCAGATGGTGCAACATTTTCCCAGCACTTTTCGCTTTCCCGGCGGTGAAACGCTGCGCGAGGTGCAAAATCGCGCCATTCAAGCGCTGGAACGAATTTGTATCCAGCATCCGAATCAGGTTATCGCCGTTTTTTCGCATGCCGATTTAATTAGGCTCTGCGTCGCCAATTACATGGGGACGCCCTTGGATCTGTTTCAGCGGGTTGTGATCGGCACCGCTTCGATCAGTACGTTTGTCTTTCATAATATGATGCCCACCGTGCTATCTGTCAATTATGTGGCGGAAATGCCAATCTTGGAAATTAAGCAAGACCCAGTCGAAAACGCAGACAAAGATGAAGGTCAAGCGGAAGCAACGACGCCGGCAGCAGAGCAGGCGGTCAAATGACAATGTACGGGCGTTCCTGCGAATGAATTCGCAGGCTGCTATAAGAAACGGCGCCCAGGGGCGGGTGCCCATTTGGGCGCGAAACACGTTACGTCCAGGGGTCAACCCGTTTTGGGAGCCCTCTCTGGGCGCAGTTTTGCATACCAGACGCCGAATCGGGTACCCTCTGGGTGCGGCGGACTTCCGCTGATTATCCTTCCTTTTACTACCGAACATTTCTGGTTCAATCGAGTTAAGCCATGCCTACTTTTGTCTATGATCTCAATCCAGTTCAATTCATCATCGCCGATGCTATGGGCGAACCAGGTAAACGCACCTTTTTCTTGCAAGGCCGTTCTGGCTCGCAATTGGTGAGTTTGGTTTTAGAAAAACAAGAGGTGGGCAACCTGGCGATTAGCATTTTGCAATTGCTAGAAGAACTGGAGACCACTTACCCAACCATCAAGCGCACATCCACCAGTAAACGAACGCCAAAGCCTGAACATCCGATGGATCCTTACTTCCGTGTCGGCCAATTGAGCATCGGCTATAATGAAGAAGCTGATACGATTTGGTTGATCGCGAAGGCACTGGTGGCCACCGAAGAAGGTGAGATAATCGATCCCAATCGCGATGATGTACCGGCAGTGCGCTTTGTGGCCACGCGCGAACAGATGCGGTTCATGGGCGAACATGCCATGGAAGTGATCGGCAAAGGGCGCCCGGTCTGTCCACTTTGTGGCCGGCCAATCGAACGCGATGGTCACTTCTGCGAGCGCACGGATGGTCATGCGATGCCCGTGATATTTTAACCGATAGTTCAGCATTTTTAGATTACCACCCAGGTTGAGTATATGAAGAATTCCTCCTTTACCGCTTCAGATAATGATGATGATGCCTGGGATGATGTCTCTGACGAGGAAGCTTGGGAAGAGGATTTTATCAGCTTATCAGGTTCTTCAGAAGCATCATCGGTCGAGGTCATCCAGTTATTCGAATCTGACCTGATTGAGACGTTGAAAGCTGGCAGAGTAAAAGAAAAGGGCTTACTGCCTTACAGTTCTAACACCAGCTTTCTGGTCGTGATTGAAGATGGTCAACGCAGTGTGCCTGCTGTCTACAAACCGCGGCGGGGCGAAAACCCGTTGTGGGATTTTGAATGGGGCACGCTGTGTCAACGTGAGACCGCGGCTTACGTGATCAGTGATGCACTCGGCTGGCAATTAGTGCCACCGACGGTTTTACGCGAAGGCCCGCACGGGATCGGCAGCATGCAATTTTACATTGATCACGATCCCAACACCCATTATTTTACCGTTCAGGCCGACGCCCGTTTTGCCACCCCATTACGGCAGCTTTCACTCTTCGATTTTATGATCAACAACGCCGATCGCAAGAGTGGTCATTGCTTGATCGGCGCCGATCAGCGGCTCTGGGCCATCGATCATGGCATCTGTTTTCACACCGAATACAAGTTGCGCACGGTGATTTGGGAGTTTAGCTGCGAACCGATTGCCGACGATTTATTAGCCGATTTAGTCAACTTACGTAAGCAGATCAAAAATCGCCGCAGCGAACTGACGGGTATATTATGCCCGTTGCTGGCAGAAAATGAACGGACAGCCATGCTGGCGCGGCTGGATTATCTGATCCGTCAACAAGCTTATCCATCTCCTCATCCAAACCGGCGAAATTACCCCTGGCCCCCGGTTTAACAATTAATTGTGAATTGTGAATAAGTAATTGTTGATTATCTACCTTGTCATCACTGGTCCTAAATTAACCATTAACGATTAGTGTAACGATTCAGGCGTAGCGCTGCCCAGGCAGATAGATAGACGCCCATCAGGAGATGGGCCGTAAACAGGAATACAGGGCATACTACTTGTTTACGACCCATCTCCTGATGGGCGTCTACCTATCTACACAAGGCTGAACAGTTACCTATTAGTTATTCACAAATTAATTATTCGCAAGGAGTATACCGTGAAAGCAGTGGTGATGGCTGGCGGCGAAGGTGCCCGTCTACGACCTTTAACGGTTGGGCGGCCAAAGCCAATGGTGCCAATTGTCAACAAACCGGTGCTTGGCCATATCCTTGATCTGCTCAAGACACACGGGATTACCGAGGTAGTGATCACATTGCGCTACCTGGCTTCACTTGTCCAAGATTTCTTTGAAGACGGGAGTAGCCTGGGTATGAAGCTGACCTATGTCGTCGAAGAAGGTCCACTTGGCACGGCCGGTAGCGTAAAAAATGCAGCGCGCTTTTTAGATGAGACCTTTCTGGTGATCAGCGGCGACGCCTTGACAGATTTCGATCTCAAAAAAATCTTAAGCGTCCACAAAGAAAAAGACGTTTTAGCCACGTTGACCCTCACCCATGTGCCCAATCCGCTCGAATACGGGGTCGTCATCACCGATGAAAATAGTTACATCGCCCGTTTTCTAGAAAAACCTGGCTGGGGTGAGGTCATTTCCGACACCGTGAACACGGGCATCTACGTTTTAGAGCCGGAAGTGCTCGATTTAATCCCCGCCGACGTCCCCTATGATTTTTCGCAAGAACTCTTTCCGCACATGCTAAACAACAACATGCCAATCTATGGCCATGTGGCCGAGGGCTATTGGTGTGATATTGGTAATATGGAGGAGTATCGTCGCGCCACAGCAGATTTGCTCTATGGCAAAGTAAAACTGGCAGAACCGATTGGCATGCATCTGGGTGGTGGTATTTGGGTAGGCCAAGGCGTGGAAATTGCCCCTAGCGCGCAACTCTTTGGGCCGGTCTATTTAGGCGACGAAGTGAAGATCAAAGGCGATGTACAGATTTATGGCCCCACCGTTGTGCGCGATTACACCGTGATCGACAACTATAATCGGATCGAACGCAGCATCATCTGGCGCAACAACTATATTGGCGAAGGCTGCGAGTTGCGTGGCGTCGTCATCAGTCGTCAATGCAGCATTAAGCCGAAAGTCGTTGCCTATGAAGGGGTCGTGATTGGCGACAATTGTGCACTGGGCGAAGGGTGCGTTTTACAAGCTAACGTAAAATTGTGGCCGCACAAACAAGTGGAGGCCGGTACAGTTGTCAACGAAAGTCTGGTCTGGGGCACGCAAAGTCGCCGCGCCTTGTTTGGGCGCTTTGGCGTCTCTGGCGTTGTCAACGTCGATCTTACCCCTGAATATGCGGCCAAACTAAGCGCGGCGTTGGGCGCCACCTTGCCCAAGGGCAGCTACGTGGCGATCAACCGCGATATCCATCGCAGCGCGCGCATGCTCAAACGCGCCTTGATGAGCGGTCTACCCGGCACCGGCATCAATGTTTGGGATCTGAGCAGCGTGGCGATTCCGGTGGCGCGCCACTTTGTGCGGACGCAGCCCAACACCTCGGCGGGCATTCATGTCCGGCTGAGCCCCTTTGACCAGCGCGTCGTCGATATCCGTTTTATGAACGAACATGGCATGAACCAAAGCACGGCGCAAGAACGGACGATTGAGCGCAACTTCTTCCGTGAAGATTTCCGGCGGGCCTTTCTGGATGAGATTGGCGTGATCGAAGACGCCCACAACGCGGTTGAAAAATATAGCGAAGACTTTCTGCACCACGTCAATGTTGAGCGCATTCGGCGCCATAATTTCCACATTGTCGTCGATTACTCCTATGGATTGGCCGCCGATACCCTAGCCGATATGCTCACGAAGCTGGGGGTCGATGTGGTGCCGCTGAACGCGCGTATGGATGAGACCAAGCTGGCGATGCTCCAGAATGAGTTCAAGGCTAATCAAGAACGCGTCTCCAAAATTGTGCAGGCGCTGGGTGCGGATGTGGGCATTCAATTCGATGTGGGCGGCGAAAAAATCTTCCTGGTCGACGAACAAGGCACCATGCTCGATGATATTACCACGGCCGCCTTGATAATGGAATTAGCCTTATATGCTAACCCAGGCCAGGCCATCGCGGGCCTCATCACCTTGCCCAAAGCGTTTGACACGATTGCCAGTTGGCATAATGGTCGTTTGCTGCGCATCAGTAACAGCATGCAGCGTTTAATGTTGGCGGCGCATGAAGAAGGGGTCCTGCTGGCGGTCGATGGCATGGGCAATTTCATCTTTCCCGATTTCCAGCCGGCGGTCGATGGGATGTTGGCGGCCGTACGCCTGTTAGAATATATGACCGTACGCCAACTGCCTTTAAGCAAAATCATCCAATATCTGCCGCCGGTCTATATGGCAAAAGCATCTGTAGACTGTGGGTGGGACTCCAAAGGCCGTGTCATGCGACTGTTGCACAATTATTACAAAGATCAAACGGTGGAAAATGTAGATGGGTTAAAGATTCACCTCAATCAGGCGGAATGGGTGCATCTCGCGCCTAACCCCGACAAACCCCAGTTTGAGGTGCTGGTTGAGGCCACCGACCAAGCACGCGCCGAGCAGTTGGTGGCAGAATATCAGCAACAGATTGAAAAGTTTGTCGAAGTTGAAGTCGCCTAACGATATTTATTCTCCCGGCTATGCAGTAACCCCAGTTGTCAGCGCTGCTCGATAGATCATAGTTGTGCTAACTTTGTGCTATACTAGGTGTAGAAATGGTTGGCAGCGCTTGTATTAGCGTTGGCGCAATCTCTACCTTACACAACGCCTCATAAACCATCGCGCCTCAGTTGAGCGTGGGCAATGCCCAGCGGCCAGCTTGGCGATTTACAGCCTTTTCACAGATGAGCCAAAGTCATCATGCGCACATTGATCTGTTCATTGCTCTGCTTGCTGGTTACCCTTGCTGGCCTGTCTAGCCGTCCGGTTTTCGCCCAATTGCCAACATCCACACCAACGCCAAAGAGCGCTACGATCTTTTTGCCGGTAATTTCAGGCGGCGCCCAGCAAGGCGGCGCAGTCTATGGACTGGTAGGGCAGATTAGCAAGGCCACCGGTCAAACGTTTAGCCATTACCTGATCACCGCTAACAACATCACTTACGGCATTGTTGGCGCCAACGCAAGCTTGGAACAACGCATTATTGATCTACGTGATCGCCAGCCGCCGATTTGGGTCAAGGTGTGGGGCGATATTTATACAGGGTCAGCCAATATCCCTGTCATTGTGCTCACCGATTTATTAGCGGGCGACCTGGTTGCGACGCCGACGCCGGTGGCAAAACCAACCGTCCGGGTAAAATATGATCTGGTCAACCTCTACGCTGGCCCCAATTCGTCGTCTGCTGTCACGGGCCGCGCAACCTTGCATCAGGTATGCGATTGGATTGGCCGCAATAGCACAAACAGTTGGTGGGAAATTCGTTGCCCGAATCATCCGACCAGTTGGATCGCTAGCCAATTGGTCGAAGCCAGTGATCCTAGCAACAGTGCACCCGTGGTCACGCCAGTGGCGGTGGAACCACCTGGGCTGGCGCCAACCCCAACGCCACTTCCTCAAGCAACCCCAACCCCCAGCGTTTCCGATACCTGGCGGGCCACTTATTTTAACAATCAAAGCCTGACGGGTGCGCCCGTGGGCATTGCAGATTTAGCCGTGCTTTATTTCAACTGGAGCGCGACCAACCGCCCCGACCCCAGCCTCACGGCCAGCACCTTCTCCGCCCGTTTTGAGCGTACGATCTATTTTAATCCCGGCTATTACCGCTTTATTCTCGCGGTGGATGACGGGGCGCGCGTCTGGCTGGACAATCAGATCTTGTTCGACGAGTGGCATGGCGCTTCCGGCCAAATCTATAGCGTGGGCCGTGCGCTCTCTGGTAACCACACGCTGCGGGTTGAATATTATGATACGGGCGGTGTGGCAAGCTTACGGTTCACCTACACTTTGACTCCCGACGCACCCGTATGGACGGCCAATTATTTTAGCGGGGCAAATCCGTCCGGGACGCCTTTACTCATGCAGCAAGAACCACGCGGCACCGTGCCACTGGATTACAACTGGGGCGCCGCTTCGCCCAATCTCAGCCTGGCGCCGGCGAGTCATTGGTCGGCGCGCTGGATAGGCAGCTTCCGCTTCGAAGCTGGCAATTATATCTTTCGCGCCAATGCAGATGATGGGGTGCGCGTTTACCTTAATGATCAATTAGTGATCGACCATTGGAGCAATGGCTATCACGAAGACAGCAAACGCTTTGTGGGCATCGGCGCCGACACCCACACCATCCGTGTCGAGTATTACGAGCAAACGGGCAGCGCACGCTTGCGCGTTTGGTGGTACAGGGAAACAGGTTCACAGCAAGCGCCCCAATAGCGTAACTACTCAGCCCTCGTGTAGACAGGTAAACAGGGCATGCTACCTGTCTACCTAGCGTAACGCTCCACCTGATTATACGCGCACCGGTCACCGCTAAGCGCGTTTGTAGACAGTGACGCTTCAGGCTTCGACGTGAGCTCAGCCGATCGCCTTTTAGACCGTCTACCGTCTCCTGTCTACCAATGACAAAAACGCAGCTATGACCGTGCCGCGTATAGTTACCCAATAGCTATAAATCTAGACGCTGGCCGTGGGGTGAACCGTCAAGTACGGTTTGCGAAATTATTTCTCATCAGCGAATTTTTAATCTAGATCAGGCGCAACTTTGCCAATGAGTTTGTGTTACTCTTAATATATTAATATTCTGTAATCAGCAGATATTGGGCAGCGCTCCCAAAGGACGCTTTTATCGCATAAGAAAGCCGATTAAACCCATCTCATCTATCGAATAAGTAGATTTAGTGCAACAGCGTTCCCGATTACGCCAAACACGCTTCACTAATTTCGACATGAGTCGAAAATCTTAAACATTTATAGGACTCAAGTAATTGTATATGGCAAATCAAAACAATCTGCGTGTAAACGGTCATGGGTGGCAACCGACGCGTGTGGTCATCACCGGCATTGGGGCAATTACGCCGCTGGGTCTCAGTGTCGAAGAAACCTGGCAGGGCATGTTGGCTGGAAAATCGGGCATCGATCACATTACGCGCTTTGATACGAGTGAACTACGCACCACTTTTGCGGGCCAGGTAAAAAATTTCGACCCGCAAAATTATATGGATCGCAAAGAGGCGCGCCGTCTGGACCCCTACATTCAATATGCGCTGGCGGCCACTAAGGAAGCCATCGCCGATTCACACCTGGATCTGAGCACAGAAACCCCCAACCGCGTGGGCGTCATTGTGGGCAGCGGCGTCGGTGGCCTCCAGACAGTCTTGGAAAATCAAGCGCTGGCAAACGAAAAAGGTCTGCGTAAAGTCAGCCCATTTGTGGTGCCCAATATGTTGGTGGATAGCGCTGGCGGTAAGATCGCACTGGAATACAACTTGCATGGCATCAATCACGCCGTGGTCAGCGCCTGTGCCAGTGGCACCTCGGCCTGCGGTGAAGCCTTCGAAGTGCTGCGCCGGGGCGATGCCGATGTGATGGTGGCTGGTGGCGCGGAGGCGGCGATTACGCCGTTGATCATGGCTGGTTTTGATGTGGCCGGCGCGTTGAGCCAGCACAATGAAAATCCAGCCGCGGCATGCCGCCCGTTTGATCGCGATCGCGATGGCTTTGTCGTCAGCGAAGGCAGCGCCATTTTGGTATTGGAAACCGAGGAACACGCGATTGCGCGCGGGGCCCGGATTTATGCCGAAGTGATTGGTTACGGCAGCAGTAATGATGCTTATAGCATGGTGGCTCCCCATCAAAATGGGCGTGGGGCAGTCGATGCGATCAGAATGGCGTTGCGCAAGGCGGCTGAATATGCGGTTGAACCGCAGGCGATTGATTACATCAACGCGCATGGCACAGCGACGCGTTTGAACGATGCAATTGAAACGATGGCCATCAAAGAAGTGCTGGGCGAACATGCCTACAACGTGCACATTAGCAGCACCAAAAGTATGATCGGCCATTTGTTGGCCGGCGCCGGCGCGATCGAAACGATTATCTGCGCCAAAGTGATCACAGAAAGCATGATCCCACCCACGATCAATTTACACAACGCCGACCCCGAATGCGATTTGGACTATACGCCGCTCTATGCAAAATCGGCCACGGTGAACGTCACTTTGAGTAATAGTTTTGGCTTTGGCGGCCACAATGCCAGTATTATGTTGCGGCGTTATGAATAGACGGTAGACAAGCGACGAATTTAGCATGGCTGCCTGCTGCTCACGGCTACTGGAGAACTGACCAGCGAAAACACAGAGGTGCGTATGAATGATAACAATGGTTTACCCCAACACGATAATAGTTTTGGACAAAATGGGTTCAGGCAAAATGGATTTGGACAGAATGGAACTGGACAAAATGGAAATGGGCACAACGGCCATCATCCAGATTCTGTCCCTGCCGGCAGCGAGGGCGAATTACCTGGCATCGAACCAGAACGTCACTATGCGCAGATCATTGGCTGGGGCTACCATGTGCCCGACAAAGTGATCACGAACCAAGATTTGGAACAGATCGTCGACACGACTGACGAGTGGATTCGTTCGCGCACGGGCATTGAAGAACGCCATGTCGCCGCCGACCCCAAAGAGACCAGCGCTTCGTTGGGCGTGATCGCGGGCCGCAAGGCGCTAGAAATGGCCGATGTTCACCCTAGCAAAGTGGGGCTGATTATCTGCGCAACCAGTTCGCCCGAGCATATTTTCCCCTCTACAGCCTCGATTATTCAGGATGCCTTAGGCGCTGTCAATGCCGGTGCGTTTGATCTAAGCGCGGCTTGTTCCGGTTTTGTCTATGGCCTAAGCATGGCGCGCGGCCATATTCTGGCGGGCGACGCTGAATATGTCTTAGTGATCGGCGCGGAGACCCTCAGTCGCTTTGTGGATTGGACCGACCGCAACACTTGTATCCTATTTGGCGATGGCGCCGGCGCCGTCTTAGTGGCCGCCAGCGATGTGCCAGGTGGCATTATGGCCACGGAACTGGGCAGCGATGGTTCGGGCGCGAACACATTAACACTGCTTGCCGGTGGTAGCGCCATGCCCGCCAGCCTCGAAACCGTGGGCAACGGCAGCCATTACATTAAGATGGACGGCAAAGCCGTCTTCCGCTTCGCCAGCCGCGTCATGGCCGAATCGACCCAACGCGTCTTAGCGCGCGCAGGTTTAACGCCCAACGATGTCGATCTGATCATCCCACACCAGGCCAATGTGCGCATTATTCAAAACGCCGTGCTGAAGCAATTGAAAATCCCCGAAGACAAAGTCATGATCAATTTGCAAAAATATGGCAACACCAGCACAGCCAGCATCCCGATTGCCCTGTGCGAAGCCATCGCCACGGGCCGCGTAAAACCGGGGGATAATCTGGTCTTTGTTGGGTTTGGCGGCGGGCTCACGTGGGCCGCCTGCGCGGTCAAATGGAGCGTGCCGGTCGAAAAACAGGCCGCCGGTTGGTGGAAAAATTATCGCCGCCAGGCCACGTATCAAGCCGCCGCCGCCCGCAGCATGTGGAAGCGCGCCGTGCGCTGGGTCTACGATGTCTGGCCCGATGACCCGGAAGGCCGGCCGATCAGGCATGTGGAAGCGCCGCCCTCCGAAAATTGAGCGTGTGAAGCGTATCGCACATGAGTAATCTATAAAAGTTCAGTACGTCATAAGTGAAGTGTCAAAAGTCTGACGAATTCAGGGACGCCCGTGGGATCTTATACGGACGAGTTAAGCCTGAAACTGACCTCATTGGAAAATGGCGATTTGTAGGACTGGGAGATAGGAGTAACAATGGCACACCTATTCCTGCGGATTCATCGGAAACTGTTGAAATGAATTCAGGATTTCCTATTTCTGGATTCAAACATGAATATCAATTCTACAAAGATGGAACTGTGGAATTTCAATTCAGTGATGGTGAACCAGCACCTCATACCGATAATATTACCGAAATAGGCACATACAAACTCATCGCCGATGGCACCATAATAGAGATAAATCTGTCCATACCAGATGCAGGTTTGGTCCCCTTCCTTGGAATTTTTCTACTGCTAATACAAACACCCTCGGTTTGAACTGATTCAACGTCAAAATAAATGTAATAAGCTAACCTTGAGATTCAACTATAAACGTGACCCTTCTTTTGATTCCTATACTAATATAAACTTTGAAAAAGTTGAATAAATAAAACCCTGCATTTCTACAGGGTCTTGAATCTATACCTATTTTGCGATTTTCCAGCAGTACAAGAAATTCTTCGAGTATTATTGCTGAGTGGATTAGGCGAGTTAAACTAACGACAGTCAAAGGCAACCAGCCGAACATTGCGTGCAGTTGACCAGGGGGTGATCGGGGTTTTCAATGCAAATTCCTTCGGTGGTGGGGTCTCGTTTACAAGGGATCGGTGCTTTCTCCCCCTGGCCAACTGACGCGGGTGTTAGACAGACCCTTCGGACACAGGATAGATATGGAAATTTTATTAATTCGACACGCAGAAAATAAAGCAAACATCACAAAAGAGTTTTCCTGTAAAATTGTCGATTATCCATTAACTGAGAAAGGGAAAATTCAGGTCAAACAAACAGCAAAAGCCCTTGCAAACTTGAAAATAGATAAGATTGTTTCGTCTCCGTTACTTCGCGCAAAGCAAACAGCAGAAGCCATTTGTAATAGGACGAAAAGTAATTTTGAAGTTGAAGAAGAATTAAGAGAAATAAATGTCGGTGCTCTTGAATTAGGTCCCCCAACTGACAACGCGCGGAAGTACTATTTTGAAATAATAAATGAATGGAATATTGGTAATCTTGATAAAAGATTCGCTGGTGGCGAGTCTGGAAAAGAGTTAAGAGAACGGTTTCACTCAGTAATAAAAAAATATATTGAGTTACCTATTGAAAGATTAGTACTTGTTGGTCATACAGGTATATTCCTAAATGGAATTGCTCATTTATGTGAATTGGATAAAGACATAGAATTCTACGCTAACAATAATCACAATTGTTCAATAGGCAAAATCGAAGTATCTAAACATTCGGGCCAGCATTACTTTGAACTAAAAGATTGGGGTAACATATCCCACTTATATGGGTGAGCTGAAAAAATGTCTAACATTGCGTTAACTTGTCAGCCGACAGCGAATCAAGTTAACGCAATGTTCGGCTGTCCCGCAAGCATACACCACGGGAAGGGGTTGGTTTCAAGGGAGCAGATGCATTGCATTTAGCTTGTGCCGAAGCAGAACAAGTCGATTACTTTTGTACCTGGGATGAAAAATTAATTCGACGTGCAAAAACGCTGAAAATCGTGCGTGTAAGGGTGGTATCACCGCTTGAACTGGCTGACGAGATTATCGAATGAATATAACAACTATGCCTCTAGCAGAATTAACAACATCCACAATTAAATTGCTTTGTCGTGAAATAGGCATTTAGATACTGCTCGCTTTCTTAGCCAATT
>JBBREZ010000095.1:0-17159 GCA_038225095.1 Caldilineales bacterium | reverse complement strand
AAGGCATCATCTTCTACCTGGGTCAGAATTGTGTCATTCGCCAGCAAAGTAATCTGTGAGCCTTCCGCAAGCACACCTAGCCGGTTCGTGGACTTTGCTCCGGTATGCAACGCATCGGCGTCTGTCCAGTCAACAATCGAAGTAAATTTACCGTCGATCTGCTTCCACAGGCTATAAGCGCCCGCCTGATTGATAAAGAAGGCATAGAAATTGTCGGCGTCGACATAGCGGAAGAGCAAACCCATTTCGGCATCTTGCGGGCCGGTTACATGCGCGACATCCGTTTCTAATAAGAAATCAGCCGGTTTCTTTTCGCCAATCGCCCTGTTCGTACTCCACGTCAACCAATTTTTACTCTTGACGCGCATGTGCAACGCCGAACCGGTATAGGAAAGTGCGGCATCTTTGGTCGATTTTATGCCCCAATCCCCGTTGTCAGTGCTAAAGTCGTCACTATAAGTCGTATCGGTCGCCTTGATCTCGTCAATCCGGCTGCTGGCGTCGCTGACAGTTGGGGGGGCCGTTGTTTCAGTCGGCGCGTTCGTTTCACCAATCGTCCAGAGATTGAGATCATCAAAAGCAATTTCTACCCCCCCTTCATCAAATGCCGCTGCGCCCAGACCAATGCCGCCGCTGCTAAAGGTGTCGTCTTCTACTGTGGCCAACACTTCACCGTTGACTAGTACGGTAATCTGCGATCCCTGGGCCAGGACACCCAGCGTGTTCGCAGCGCCCTTGCCGGTGGTGATCTGTGCAGCTTTCGCCCAATCTTTCAACGTTTCCCATTTGCCTTTGACTTTTTTGCGCAAAGCATACTGGCCGTCATCCCCTAAGCCGAAAAGATAAAAGTTGTCGTCGTCCACATGCCGGAAGATAATCCCAATTTCATTTTCCAATGGTCCGGCCACATGAAAGCTATCCACTTCTAAGTAGAAATCGGTGGCTTCGACGTCGGTCTTCCCGCCCTCTACCTTTGCCACGGTCCACGATAAAAGGCTCTTGCTATCGACGCGAATATGATAGGCGCCATTTTTGAAAAAATGCGCGGCATCCTTATCCTCACCAATGTACCACTTGTCACTTTCCTTGCGAAAATTCTCGCTAAAGCTAGGGTTTTCTTGCTTAAGTTGTTTAATCTGTGCCTGGAGATCGGCAGACGAATTCGTAGCTTGTGCATACAGGCTTGTATAGGCGGGGAGCATGAGGCCCACCGCAGTCAATACAGCAAAAAACAAGGCAGTTGTTCTAATTCTCATCGTTTTGGCTCCTTTTAAAAATGGTTAATGGGTCTAAACGGTAGGCTAATAACGAATGACCAGTGACGAACGTCATTGACGACGATAGAGACCCCTTCATCTGTGGTCAGCAATCACACCAATCCATTAATTGGCTCAATAGTTACTATTCAATCACAAATTGAACCGCAATTCAATCGTGGAAAACCACTAGTTTTCAGCAGCATTGTCGTGTTGATCAACGAAAGCTGAACGAGGGTGCAAGGGCGAGGATGATAGAAGCGATGAGCAACGAAGCAATGTTCAAGCTTTGATGATAGGGCAACAGAATGACAAGTTTGCTGTTTTAGCTGTTTACGTGCGCGTAAACAGCCGCCAACGGGGTCGCCAACGAGCGCGACCCAACCGTTGAATGGCAAATAGGGCGCTAACCAAGATCAATGCACCGCCCAGCCATTGCAGCGGGCTCAGGCGTTCCTGCAAAAACAACATCGACCAGGTGACGGTGCACAAGGTTTCTACTGGCGCCAACAGCGCCATCTGCCCACCACCGATCCGCCCCACCGCCGCGACCAGCGCCAGCCGCGCCAGATAACTAGAGACCAACGCCAGTGCGCCAATCGCTAGCCAACCATTCAGGCCAGGCGCGCGCCAGGGTTCACCTTGCACCAACCAGTAGCCGCTGACCAACAACGCCATCGACGCCGAAATGTAGAAAGTGGCGGTTCTGGCATCGTAGCCGCGTAAATACCATTGGAGCAATACCATGTGCGTGGCAAAACAGAGCACCGAGAGCAGCAGAAGCAGCACACCGGTCATATTGACTTGACCACCAGGGCCGATCACCAGATAAACGCCACCGATGCCTAGGGCCAGGCGCACTGCGTGGCGATAGGTGAACTTTTCGCCGCGCAATGCCAATAAGCTAAGCACAACCAGCGGGCTGATCGAGATAATCATCGAAGCCATCGAAGCATGGACGCGCGTCAATGCCCAGAAGAAAAGCAACATGCCAACGCCATTGATACAACCGGCGATGCAACTCACTACCAGACCACGCCGATCAATTCGCAATAGCGAACGATCAGTCAGGGCAATCGTGACGCCAACCAGCAACGCCGCAAGCACGAGGCGCACCACGACCAGACCGGTTGGGTCTAGCCCGGCTTGAATGGCACCGCGCGCAATGGGTGGCGCAAAGCTAAAGGCCAGCGTTGCCGTAAACGCCAGAGCCCAACCATACCAGCTTTGCTGGGCTACTGGCGTAGGAAGGACTGGATCAATTTTGGCGCCAGTGGTTGAAGTAACAGTCATAAGCACTTAGCCAGAAAACAGAGAATCAACCCAGTAGGTCCTTCTTTCCAAGGCAACAGTCTTGGAAGCACAATCTTAGGTGTGAAGCTCTCGTGTTATACCAAAGTTAGAATGAAGCCGAAGGTTTTACCCCACCCACGCCCTAAAGGCGGTCGCCTTCTAGGCGCGCTCGCCTAGGAAGGGAGGGAACCGTCACCTTGCCGACGACGGGTCAGTTCCTCCCCCGTCCTGGGGGAGATTAGGAGGGGGTGTAAGACGCTAGGCTTTACTTTTTGACATCAATATAACTTTAAAAAAGATCACCTACTCTGTGCGCTGGCAACGTTACGCTTGATTAAAGAGCGGCTGACCTTCGCGACGGTCGCGGTAGCCCTGCACCATCAGGCCAGGCCGGCCGTAACTTTGGCCGGCGAGTTGAATGTTCTGCGGGTCGCGATAGCCAACACGCACGAGGCGGCGCGGCTCCTTGGTGGTGTTGATGTAAGAACCATGAATGGTATGAATGCTAAAGAGCACGACATCGCCGCGTTTAGCCGACACCGGCACTGTCTCTTCTAGGGCGTACATGTTGGTCGGCAAATGGGGCGTGCAAGGGCCAGCTTCAGTCTGAGTAATATGGGGCAACGCGCCCGCCTTGTGCGAACCGGCGAGAAAACGAATTTCTCCATTAGCATGAAAAGTGTCATCCAGGTGCACCAGTGTATCAACATAGCGCCCATTCGAGTGATGATAGAACGGGTTATCCTGATGCATGGGAAAGGGATGACCATTTTGCGGTGGCTTAATGTGCATGGTCGAGTGATGCAGTTCGACATCTGGCCCAATTAAATCGGCAATCGCGGCAGTTAACTTGGGATGCGTTACCGCGCGACTCCACGCCGACGAATAAAAGTGCAAATCGTGCATCGCCGTGAGTTTGGACTTTTTCTCGGTTTCGGGGTCCATATACGCCTGGCGCCACGGGCCAGTCCAGCCGGGGCTGGTGAAAGACCAATCGGAAACGAGCCGATCCATTTCGTTGGAAAGCTCATCGATTTCGTCTTTGCCAAACATTTGGGGAATGTGTAAAAAGCCGTTTTCGTTGTAAAAGTCGATTTGTTCCTGGGTGAGCATCATTGATCTCCTGTAAGTTAGATAACCTTGCTAAGTGCGCGTAACCAGTCTGAATTAAATTACAACTCCACTGCACCCGGCCGCAGCCCAACCGGCAACATGGCCGGCCGTTCGCAGGTGCTGGTCAACTCGATATGCTTGCCCTGGTCGGCGGCGTCGTGGAACGCCTGCATAATGTCGAGCACATGATAGGCCAGTTCGCCGCTGGCGCGATGCGGACGGTTGCTGTGGATGGCAGCGGCCATGTCGGCCACGCCAATCCCGCGACTGTTTTCGGTGTAGATATGCGTGAGCGGCGCATCTTGCCATTCCTTATCCGCCGCGCGACGAATGCGGACGGGGCCGCCAAACGTATTTGGGTCGGGCAAACTCAGGCTGCCTTCTGTGCCGTAAATTTCCAGGCGTGGCAAATTGGCCGACCAAACATCAAACGTTTGAATCACGGTGCCGATCGCGCCATTGGCAAATTCGAGCAGACCGGTCACATGTGTCGGCACTTCTACCGTAATTTTCTCGCCATGCTTGGGCTGGCTGGTAATTGTGCGTTCGGGGAAAGTGACGCGGGTCGAACCAGTGACGCGCTTGACAGGACCCATGATCGACACGAGCGCCGTCAGATAATAGGGGCCCATATCGAACATGGGGCCACCGCCTGGTTTATAATAAAAGGCGGGATCGGGGTGCCAGGTTTCGTGGCCGTGCGACATCATAAAAGCCGTGGCCGCGATCGGCTCACCAATTGCGCCATCATCGATCAATTGACGGCAAGTTTGTAAACCGCCACCGAGAAAGGTGTCGGGCGCACAGCCAATGCGCAAATGGTGCGTTTTGGCGGTAGCTAAGAGCTGGCGACCATCGTCTCGGTTGAGGGCGAAAGGTTTTTCATGATAGGCATGCTTGCCTGCGTTGAGGATCGCGGTGCTCACTTGGGCATGCGCGGCGGGAATGGTTAAATTAACCACAATTTCCAGCGCTGGGTCGGCTAATAATTGCTCGACTGTGCAGGCTTTGATATTATATTCGGTTGCCCGCGCCTGGGCGCGCGCTGCATCCAGGTCGGCGCAAGCGACAATTTCCAGATTGTCGAAGGTCTTGTCCGATTTTAGATAAATACTACTAATGTTGCCACAACCGATGATGCCAACTTTGGTGCGGTTCATGAGGAAGCTCTAATTTTATAGTGTTTTGGATGGGTTTTATTGGTAGCAGGTAACAAGTAGCAGGTAACAGGTACTCCAAGTCGTCTGCTACCTGTTACTTGCTACCTGCTACCTGTTATTGTGCTACTAATTCAGCCATGTCACTTTGCTGCGGCCGCTCGATCTGCTGAATCTGACCGTCTTGCAAATTCATAATTTGGTCCACATAGTCAACGACTAGGCCATCGTGGGTCGCCATCAACATCGTAATGTTCTGCTCGCGAATAATCTTGCGGAACAAGCTCAGCACTTCGCGACCAGTTTTAGTATCCAAATCACCAGTTGGCTCGTCAGCAATGATCAACTTGGGTCGATTGGCGAGCGCACGCGCAATGGCCACGCGCTGTTGTTGACCACCAGAAAGCTCATAGGGTCGGTGATCCACCCATTTGGTCAGACCCACCAAATCCAGACATTCAAGCGTAATCTTCTGTCGCTCCTTGCTGCCCACATGATTCATGCGCAAGATCAATTCGACATTCTCGTAGGCCGAAAGCGCAGGCAGCAGACCTAGCGATTGGAAGATAAAACCAACTTGTTGGCGTCGCCAGGCCGTCAGTTTATTTTCGCTCCAACCACCAATTTCCTCACCGAAAATGCGGATTGTGCCCTCAGTCGGTCGATCCAGCCCGCCAATACAGTTGAGCAAAGTCGTTTTGCCGCTGCCGGAACGGCCTTTCAAGGCAACAAGCTGGCCTGGGCCGATCTCCAAATTAACCCCACGCAGCGCATACACCGCTTGCTCACCCGTGCCATAGGTGCGGGTGAGATTTTTCGTTTCAATTACGTTATTGTTAGCCAAAATGACCCTCGTGAATAACTATTGCCAACGCTAAATTGTCAGTGCATAGCGCACCAGGCGCGATGGGTAAATCGTGAACTTCGCTTGCGACTCGATCAAGACCTGACCGGTCTGAAGTTGGCGATTGTCCTAGTGACCAACCTATGCGCCATTGACAATGCACTATTTTTTGCTGCGTTTCAAGCTGAACCGTCCCCAAAAGCTCGGCGTACCGTTGATTGCTTGCTCAGCTGCCGTCGTCGCCGTGCTAGGTTTGGCAATCTCTGCTTCCATCCGATCTTGGCGAGTCGGCCGGATCAGAATGCCATCCGCCGTGACTTCGACTTGGGCGCGCCCTTTGATCTGGAACTGATCCAGGTATTCGTGCGGGATGTGCAGGCGACCGGCACGGTCGACGACGACTAACTCTTCATACTGTTCTGGGGGTTCTTCCGGCTTGTCTGCACCATTTTCGAGGAGTAAACCATCACCGTTTAAGCTTGGTTCACCGGTTGGTAAGCGTTGCTGGCGAATGGTCTCGCTGGCGAGCATGCCATCACGAATGCCGACGACACGCCCCACTTGTTTAGCAATCCCTGGATCATGGCTGACAATCAGCGTTGTAATGTGCATCTCACTGGTCAACGTGCGGAAGGTGTCGTAGATGTGGGCAGCGGTGGTCGAGTCCACTTCGCCGGTCGGTTCATCGGCCAGAAGGAGAGTTGGGTTGTTCGCCAGCGCCACCGCAATCGCTACGCGTTGTTGCTCGCCGCCCGACAATTCTGGCAGGTAATGTTTTTTACGCGCCGCTAGCCCGACCAAGTCCAATAGCTGTTCGGCACGCTTGTTCTTCTCGCTGCCAGTTACGCCAGCCAACGTCATGGGCAACATCACATTGTTAATCGCGTTGAGATAGGGCACTAAGTTACGGGCGCTCTGTTGCCAGACAAAGCCAACTTTATCGCGACGATAGCGGTTCAGTTCGTTGTCAGTCATTTTCAGCAAATCGTGATTATCCACCCGCACGCGACCAGCGCTAGGCCGATCCAGCCCACCGAGAATATTCATCAAAGTAGATTTACCGCTACCGCTGGAGCCGATAATGCCGACCAACTCACCCTTTTCAATGCTTAGGTTCAATTCGCGTAGCGCCACCATCTCCAGGTCAGCGACCTGAAAGATTTTGACGAGGCCGTCACATAAGATAAAAGGTTCACTCATTAGAAATCCTCTAGTAATGGTTAATGGTTAAGGCTGCATGGTTAATAGTTAAGTATGAAACTCAATGACTAACCATGCAGCCTTAACCACTTATACCGTTTCGCCCAGCTTGATCGCCTGGAAGATCTTCATACGCAACAGCGCGCCAGCCAATACACTCAGAGCGGCCACAAAGAGCACGCCGAAGAGGATATAGATCCGCATGATCGCCGGCCAGGCAATCTCCACATCGAAGGGCGGAATCATGGCCGCAGGACCCGCACCAATTTGCAGGTATGGAATAAAGACGCGGCTGATCACGGTGCCGATCACGGTGCCCGCACCCAGCCCCAGTAAGATCAAAAAGGCAAGTTCCCAAGCCACAAAGGTCGTCATTTGGAAAGGCGAAAGGCCAATCGCACGCAATGTGCCCAGCTCGATAAAGCGCCGTCGGAACGAGAAGAGCGCATAGAGTAAAAAGCCTAACACCGTTAAGAAGGCTGCGGCCAGGAAGCCAACCGAAAGCACGCCAAACAGGCCTTGACGCTCTGGGCGGCGCTGTTCACTGGCGATATCCTTGGTGGAAGCCGACCAGTCGAGCACGGCGAAATCTAGTTTGCGTAAATCTTCGACCATCTTATCAAAATCGGCGCCTGGTTGAACTTTTGCCACCACATCATAGGGCATTTCACCGCCCGCTTGCTCAAACAGATAGTCCAGATTGCCCACAATTAAGGGCACATCCTTTTCTGGATCAGGGTACCACGTCGGGAAATAGTCAATCTCGCCTGCGATCTTCATGGCCATATCCGCATGTTGGCCGAAACTGTTCACACGCACCTGGATGGCATCACCTACATGTAAAGCATTTTGCGCCATAAATTCACGCCGCAACAAAATGCCTTCTGGCGCTACGGCCAAAGCATTCATCAACGCGCCCAGGCTGGCCGGTGCAAAATCGCGCCGCCAGTAAGCGGCTTTCGGATAGTCAACGCGGTCGATGCCAATAAAGCTGCTTTCTTTCCATTCACCCTGCACTTGCATGGAGGCTGTGAACTGACCCACGCGGGTGGCCGCTTGAATCTCCGGCGCTTTCATATGTTCACCCACCGGAATAAAGACCCATTGCGGCCCTTCTGGTGTGGTGCTGCCGGCTGCTGCCGCCGTTGGCGGCGCCGCCGCGGCGCCGCTCGTTGTACCAGCAGCACTGGCATCACCGCCGCCACCAGGCGCGTTAGTTGTGCTATTATCGCGGCCCAACTCGACCAAATGAACGTCGCCGCCCACCTTGTAATAGCTCTGGTCGAATAAGTGATTATCCAGCGTTTGCGCCAACGAGGCCGTAAAGGCCGAAAGACTCAAAGTCAGGATCAACAGAATGAGCGGCGCTGTGTAGAAACCAGGATCGCGCGATAAATAGCGCGTGGCCAGCAGAAATCCGACACTGCTCGTCTTGGAGGCGATCCAAGCGATCGCCTTCATCAGCAAGGGCAAGATGCGCAGGACAACCAGGGTTAAGGCAAAGGCCATGATGGCTGGCACCAGAAAGAGCAAGGGGTTGCTAAATGGATCGCCACCGGTCGTCTGACCAGGCAAGACAATGCTACCCTGTTTTTTCAACAGATAGGCACCATAGCCAGCCGGCACCAGCAACAGAATGTCCAGCCAAGCGCGTTGCCACCACGGGGCGCGCACCGTGCGCGCCTGTTCCTGTTTATAGGTGATGATGGTGTGGCGAGCCGCCCCCAACGAGGGAAAGACTTGCGCCACCAGCGTTACCCCAAGTGCGGCTAGCCCGAAGCGCAACGTCGTCATCGTCATTGCAACCCGCAAGTTGCTCGCTAAGGTAAAATTCAGAAAGCTGCGCGTGTCCCCAATCGCGCGGGAAATCGACTCGCTAACGGGAATGCCGACCACCAATGCCACTACGCCCAGCAGGCTCGCTTCCAGAATCGCAATCCCCATGATTTGGATCACCGTTGCCCCACGACTGCGCAAGACGGCAATTTCGTTGCGTTGCCGCCCAACGGCCAGCCCCACCACCAAGCCGATAAAGGCCAGCAGCAAACCAATAATCGGAATGCTAAAGGCGTACAGCAGAATGTTGAGCAGACGTGACGAAACACGATAGCGGTTCAGTGCATCGTAGGGTGAAATCTCCAGGCGCGTATTCGTCAGCAACGTAGCCGCCTGTTGCTGCACGGTTTCGATATGACCAACTAAGGAGCCCACATCGTCGGCGTGAATGTTAGAACCATCCAAAATCAGATACCAGAGTGCTTGCGCAATTTCGTCGTTGAGCAAGGATGAAATACGACCCTGGAAGCTGGCTTCGGGAATAAAAAGCTGATTATCAAAGACGCTTTGGCGGTAGAACCAATATTCGTCTTTGGGATCAGTTGGCTGCCAGATACCGACAATTTTGATCGGAATCTTCACCGGCGCCTGTGAACCTTCGCCTTCAGTGCGCCGGAAGGTCATGAAATCTTCGCCGACGCGGAAACCTAACTGGTCGGCCATCGTCGAGCTGACGACCACTTCCATTGGATCATCTGGGTTTGCGCTGGCCGCAGCCGGCAATTTACCTTCGATCATTTTGACGTGTTTATCAAAATCGCTGATAAACGCATAATTTACCCAGGCCAGCGGGTCTTTAACGTCGGCATAGGCAATATCCGAAGTCGGAAAGAGGCGAAAGTTATCCGTTTTGCCATAGCGGATAATCTGCTTGATGGGCAAGCCCAACGTTTTTGCGCCAGGTCCCGTCAAGTAGCTATTCACTTTGGTAATATCATCCCACTGCTTTAGCCCATACAACGAGCCAACGTAGCGGAACATAAAGGCAAAAGGAGGGCGGTAAAGGGTGGTGCCTTCCTCGGTAACCTGGCTTAATTCCTGCTGCAAAACTCGATAGTAGACTGCATCTGTGTAAAGCGGAACGCTCATAACCAGCGCGATCGAGGTCACCAGCCCAATCGCAGTAGCCAGCGCCAACCCGCGTTGAGAAAAGAGACGTCGCGCAGCGACCGCGAAGATCGCCCAGGTGCGTAGTAAAAAGTTCATAGGTATCTTATCCCAGTTGTTGCGAAATAATCCTTGCAACGCGGACAGGCATCTGTTCGCAACAGCGGTCAGTCATTATTTTATTGGCCAACCACAACCTGACCTTCTTTTAGGCCTTGCTTAACCTCGACCCGCTCTTGCGTCTGAATGCCAACGGTCACATCCACGCGGCGTTGGGCATCACCATCTTGCACAACAGCAAAGCGGCGCCCTTCAAAGACGCGCAACGCTTGCGGCGGCAACCAGAGCACGTTCGCCTTGCGTTCTAGCTCTACCGTGATGCGGACTAAATCGCCCAATGTAAAGCCAGCCGTCTTAGCAGATGTTGCTACCGAGAAACGCGTCGATTTGTCCTGGTCTTCCACCTTTTGGCCACGCCCACCACTGCCATATGGGTAAGGCAACTGGCGCACTTTACCCTTCAAGATTTCACCTGGGCGGCTCACCAACACGATATTGGCCGGCATGTTTTCCACCAGTTTGGTCATCTGGTCGCTTAGCAGATCAGCGCTGACTTCCAAATTGTTCACGTCCGCCAACACGACGACCGCTTGATACCCTTTGACTTCTTGGCCAGGTGAAAGCGAAACCGAAAGCAATTGCCCAGCAAACGGGGCGGCAATTTGCGCCTCAGCGATCTGGGTGTTTAGTTTATCTACATTCAATTGGGCGCTCTGCACGTTATTGACCAGCAGCGGATCAGCGCCTAGCTTCAACCGATCCACGTTAATTTGGGCCAGGTCGATCTGTTTTTGTTGAACCGCAATGTCATTTGGGTCCGGCGCTTGTTGAGCTTGCAATTTGGTTAGTTTGATCTGTTCGATCTCAAGGTTGCTCTGGGCTGCCCGCATACTAAACGCAAGCTCGCGTTTGGCGGCTTCCAAAGTAACTGTCCCGCGTTCCAACTCTAGTTGGGCTGATTTTAAGTCGCGTTCCAGGGCATCGTTCTCCAACTCGGCGATCACGGTGCCTTTCTTGACTACGTCATTGCGTTTAGAAAAGACCGTACGCACGCGGCCATCAGCGCGAAAGTAGAGTTCATTTTCTAACACAGGTGAAATGCGTCCACTGAAGGTGAGGTCGTCGACGACCTCACCCTTTTGAACTTTATAGGTGGGCTTAGTCGGCACAATCGCTGTGGGGATCGGCGTTGGTGTCGGCGCTTCGGCTGCGGCTTGATCGGATCGCCCGGTGGGCAATAGCGCGCAACCACTGAACATGATCGCTACAAAAAACAGCGATATACAATGGGTTATTTGTCGTCTGCTCAACTCTCAAGCTCCTCAGAAAAAATGGAAACTGTGAATGGGGGAACCCTTACGTCTAACTAATCATATAATCCAACAGAAGCGCTGTCAACTAAGTGCAAGTGAAATCAGCACAAGGTTGGACTATATAAATCATACTTACTTGCAAGCGGTAAGGTCTTAATCCTGTGTTATCGGTCAATTTTAAGGCATAGGATTTCTAATCATTTTCTTATTTTTTCTCGGATAAAGCGCTCAAAACGAAAAGCGTTCTCCGGCAATTTCAGATCCATGCCAAAGTGATCGGGGCCAGTCGCTTCGACTTTGGCGACGATCACACTCAGGTCGTGGCGATCAAACGCATCGGCAGCGGCCTGCATAAATTCGTACAAGGTGCTGACGGCGGCCACGTTAGGAATGCCTGCGCCTTTAGCAATCGCCGCCAGATCGGTAATGCCCGATGCGGTGTGCGAAACAAAACCACCTGTGGAGAGCAAACTGCCGTTGTCGAAAATGATATGGATCAAGTTTGCCGGACGATAGCGAGCCATCGTGGTCAACGTGCCTAAATTCATCAAGACAGAACCGTCACCGTCCAGCACAATCGTGCGTTCTTGCGGCAAATTGAGTGCCAGGCCCAGCCCAATCGACGAAGCCAGACCCATGGCATGCTGTAAATAGAAAAAATTTTCCTGGTGGCCCAGGTCATACAATTCTTGCGCACACGCGCCCATAATCGTCACCACCAGGCCCGCTTCAAATTCTGGATAGATCGCTTTAATACAGTCGGCACGTTTCATCGCTATGCATCTCCCTGCATCAAATCGCGCGTGAGCAAAAGCGCAACCGGCGATAGCGAACTGCGCGAGAAGGTATACGCCTCACCCACCTGTTTGGCAATTTTAGCTGGGTCACGCGCGTAATCAAACGGAACGCCGAGCGCACGCAAAACCGGTTCGGTAATAATGCCACCTTGCGTGTGCCAGGGATAAGGTTCCCCCATATGGCCGCGGTGGGCGATCAACATACAAAGCGGCACGCGGTAGAGCATGGCCAGTGAGACAACCCCGTTGATCGAACCCAGAAAACCATGATTTTGCAGGAGCATGATGTTGGGCGCGCCCGCAAAATAGGCACCTGCCGCAATGCCGACCGCTTCTTCTTCCTTCGCCACTTCGATCAGGCACATTTCTGGATCAGCTTCGGCCATTTGCAGCAGATAAACCAGCCAAGTCTCCGGCAAAGCGGTAATAAAGCGGACGCCAGCCGCCTTAATCCCTTGATACAAAGCTTTCGAGTTTTCGCGAGAAACAGTCACGAGTTATCTCCTGTGCAGATGATGGCCCCACAGCAACCGGCGTGTTTTGAATGACAAGGCACTGCTCACTTGCCAACAGCGGCATTCCAGGCGATGCGCAATGCATGCGCCCGCGTGGCGAGATCAGCCAACGGTTGCTGTGGCCCTGTGATCAAAGCGCTGCCGATGCCAGTCGCAGCCGCGCCGGCGCGCACGTAATCGCCAATGTTCTCTGGCGTAATGCCCCCAGTCGGCACCAGATCGATATCATCGAGCGGCGCACGCAAGGCTTTGAGATAACGCGGCCCAACAATCTCGGAAGGAAAAAGTTTGACCATTTTACAACCAGCGACAAATGCATTTTGAACTTCACTTGGCGTGAAGACACCTGGCAAATGCAGCAAATCATGGTGTTGGGCCAGGGCAACAGTCGCCAGGTCCAGATTGGGCGCAACCGTAAATTGGGCACCGGCATCAATGGCTTGCTGGAATTGTTCAGCAGTGCGCACCGTGCCTGCGCCCACCAATAATTTGTCGCCAAAGTGTCGGCGCAACGTCTGAATCGCGACCAGCGCGCTGGTTGTATTGAGGGTAACTTCCATCACAGGGATGGCCGCCGCCACCAATACTTCGGCGATGGCCATCATCTGTGCTTGCGAAAAGTTACCGCGCACAATCGCCACCAAACCATCCGTGCGCACGCGTTGTGCCGTTTCCGTCGTTCGGGTTTGCATAAATTCCCCCACCTTGTGCAGTAAAAGCTCTGCTAAACCTGATAAACCAATTGTACCTATATCATATCATAAGTTCACCTACCTCGTGAATCAGGATTTTATCTGGTGGAATCATAATAAAAGTATAGGAATATGCCTTGTTATGGACAGGTCTATGCTAAGTGATTGGCTTTGTAGGTGAGGCAGGCGGAGGTAGATGGGGTATATTTCGGTCAGGTGTAGTTCGCACCCTCAGATGCGGCCCTGTGAGCAAAAAGGGCCACATCTGAGGATGCGAACTACCTGATGATTATCGATTTTTAACCTTCGTCAATGGGATTTGTCTATTAACGCTGCACGAGCGGTAAGAAGATCGACTGATTTAGCTGAGTCTCTTGGGCAGAAATCAAGTTGGGGAGGCTAGGGACGGAGCCGCTCATCAATGATTGGCCATTGGTAGCAAAATCACTGTGACGGGGCGCCGCCATTTCGATGATGATGTCCGTTTGATTGATGTCGGCCAACACTTCAAAGGTAAGGGTCATAAAGGTAAAAGGTGGTTTAATCGCGCCAGCTAGCGCACCGACCGCTAGATCAAGGTGGCCGAGCTGATTATCAATCTGATTGGTTAACTCAATATCGAAAGCGCTATTCCGTGAGATGCCAATCGCTTTCAACTGCGCTGGGTTAAAATTCAGATAAAGGGCGCCGGCGTCGATCGGGCCAATCGTAGCGTCATTCAGGTTTAACAAAAGCGTAAAACGTTCACCCGCATGGCGATTGGTAAGGGTAGCCAAGTGACTTTCTTGGGGCTGGTTTGCCGCCGCAACCATACTTTCGTTCGCATCGCCAGACCGGCCAAAATTGTTGGTCAACAAGGCAACGTCTTGGGCGTCGATACAGTGATCATTGTTAAAATCAGCTTGCGCCATATACCCGGCGTCGGCGGCGCATTGATTGTAACCACGCGTCATGCGCGAAAAATCCAATACATTGATCACATTGTCATCCACCGCATCGCCTTCCAGCAGTGCGCCAAGATCAAGCGCATTGTCGCCGGCTTGCAAGGTAACGCTCATCACCCGTTGTAAGGTATGGGCGCCGCGCACCATCACCGCATAAGAGCCAGGCCCGATGTCGGGCACTTGAAAAGAACCATCGGTAGACGTAGTAACCGTGAACGTCTGATTCGCCGCATTACCATCCAATCGCACAAGTGTCACCTGGAGCGGGATCACCCACTGGTTGCTTGGTGCATTTCCGTGCCCTTCTAGCGCAACGTGACCATTCAAGCTGGCAAGATTGGTGGGCGTTGCGGTCGGCAAGGGCTGCGGGGCAAGCACAGCGGCGGTGGGCGTGGGCGCAACCGGCGACGCCAATGCACCGGTCGTCAATTCAATCGTATCGCTGCTGGTGGCAAGCGTCGCCCCTTGGCGAAATTCTGCCTCGACAGTTCGCACCCCTTGAACAGCATTCAGCGTCCAATTACTTTCCGTTGTAAAGGGCTGCCACTCGGTCCAGTCGCCATTATCGTTGCGCAAACGCATCTCTTCCCATGCCCCGTAGATATAGAGGGTTACGTTTGGTGAAGCCGTCTGGCGGGCTTCGCGATTAATAATCAGCGGATAGATGCTATCGCGGGTGCCAAAATCTTGCACCCAGTAATTGTTATAAAAACCGACACCCACTTCGCGGTTGCCGCTCAGAATATTGGCGCGGTGGCCTGGGCTATCCATCCAGCCCTGCATGGCGCTGTCGGGCGTCGTGTAGCCCAAAGCAATATTTTCGGCGCGCGGATTGGGGTAATAGGCGGTCACTCGCTTGGTCCATTCGCACACCATCGTCAAATTACCATTCACCTGATCGTACGTGTTGTGTTGAAAATAATTATCTTGCGCCATGTCGGCGGCATGATAACGCGCCGAATTGCTCAACGCTTCGACAAGCTTTAGGGGCGGCAGGCCCTGTGCATTGCGTTGAAGATTGAGCAATTCGACGACACTGGCTTCAAAATTTGGATTGGCAACCGGCACAATCCCACCACCGCACCCTGTAAAGAGGGCGGCGGCGTTTAGCGCATGTTGCGTTAACCATACACTGATGGTAACAAGCAGCACAGTGGTCAGCATCAACCGCATTCGATGCTTATCGGTTTGTAACGATGAATTTTTAGAGGTGGGATCGTTGAAGCGGAGCAAAGCGCGCACAGGGAAGGGTAATACTCTCATTCGTGGATTACCTAACTGATCATCGATTGGTTGGAAAATGCAAAGAAGGTTTTGCGTGTTTATGTAAGATTGATGACAGAATAACACAGATTCTCAAACTTTACTTTACGTTACGGTAAGTCTATCTGACGATTCATATACGATCCGCAGCGTAGAAAAGGATTAACCTTTGCTAGATTAGGTAACAGCCCTAGCCCTCGCTTGCCAGGCAGATGGGTGTTTGCCGAATGAGCACGCAAGGCTTGGTAAGCGCAGCGTAGTTGCGTCCAACTGGCGTTTATGTTACATTGCGATTAATTTGAAGGCGAGCGACGCCCAATCCTCCCCAGGCTAATGGACAAATTGCCTTCAAAAGCACAGACGAGAAAAAATAGGTGAGAAAAAACAGCATGGAAACTTCTAAGCGTCAATTTGGTTTTGAAACCCGCATGTTACACGCCGGCCATATCCCCGATGCGGTGACTGGGGCGCGCGCAGTGCCGATTTATCAGACAACCTCTTATGTTTTCGATAATACAGATTACGCGGCGCAACTTTTTGAGTTGAAACAATACGGCAATATTTATACGCGCATTAATAATCCCACCACGGCCGTTTTTGAAGAGCGAATCGCTTCGTTGGAAAATGGCACCGGCGCGGTGGCTACCGCCAGCGGCATGGCGGCCCAGTTCATCACCATGATGACGCTGTTAGAACCGGGCGACGAAATTGTGGCTTCGGCGCATTTGTATGGCGGCACGGTCACCCAGTTTACGCATACCTTTAAGAAGCTTGGCGTAAAAGTGCATTTTGTCGATCCCACCAAGTCGGAAAATTGGGTGCAGGCGATCACGCCCCAAACGCGGGCGCTCTACGGCGAAACGATCGGCAATCCACAAGGCAGCATTTTGGACATCAGCGCGCTGGCCGAGCTTGCCCACCAACAGCGCATGCCACTGATTGTTGACAATACGTTTGCCACGCCCTATCTTTGTCGGCCACTTGATTTTGGGGCGGATATTGTCGTGCATTCAGCGACTAAGTTTATCGGCGGCCACGGCAATTCGATTGGCGGGGTGATCATCGATTCTGGTAAGTTTGATTTCAGCCACTTTGCCACAATTGCCGACCCATCGCCTTCGTATCACGATTTAAAGTTTTACGAGACCTTTGGTCATTACGGTTTTCTGATGAAAGCGCGCGCCGAAACCTTGCGCGACACCGGCGGCTGTCTATCACCGTTCAATGCGTTTCTGTTGATTCAGGGATTAGAAACGCTATCACTGCGCATGGATCGGCATCTGACGAATGCACGCCAGATTGCGCAATTCCTGCACCATCACCCGCGTGTAGATTGGGTGGCCTATGCCGGTTTGCCAGATAATCCCTATTATGAATTGGCGCAGAAATATTTGCCCAAAGGCCCTGGTGCGGTCTTTACCTTTGGCCTGAAAGCGACGAATCCGCGCCAGGCCGGCCAACAATTTATTGAATCACTGCATCTTTTTTCACATCTGGCGAATGTGGGCGATGCGCGCAGTTTGGTGATCCATCCGGCTTCGACCACGCACCAACAATTGTCGGATGAAGAGTTGCGCAGGGGCGGTGTCGGGCCAGGGATGATTCGCCTTTCGATTGGTTTAGAGACCTTGGAAGATTTGTTGTGGGATCTGGAACAAGCGTTGAGCTCAATTGATTAAACCGTGGACATCCATACTTCAGACAATAGACATGATCAGGAATAAGCCAGCCCTGCTGGTCAACAGGCTTCGACGTGAGACCTCGGCGTG
>JBBREZ010000094.1:0-17388 GCA_038225095.1 Caldilineales bacterium | reverse complement strand
CCACCGGCGTGCATGGCGCCAATCGGCTGGCCAGCACCTCGCTGCTCGAAGGCTTGATCTGGGGCGAACGCGCCGCGCTGGATGTTTTACAACAGTTGCCGGAAACATCTATGCCTGCGGCGGCCGCGATTCCGCCGTGGCGCGCTGCCGGTGTTGAAATCGCCGATCCAGCCTTGATCAGCCAGGACATGAGTTCGATCAAACATATTATGTGGAATTATGTGGGCTTAGTGCGCACAACCCCGCGGCTCGCGCGTGCCCGCAGCGACTTGCATCAGTTAGAAATTGAAATCGAGCATTTTTATCACACAACGCGCCTGAGTGATGAACTGATTGGGCTGCGCAACGCCGTCCGCGCCGCCTTGAGTGTGGCCGACGCGGCCTGGCAAAATAACACAAGCATGGGTTGCCACTATCGCGAATAGGGGTGAGTTCAATGGTTACAGATGGTTGAAGCTATCGGCTGCTACAAAAAACGTGTTAAAACACGTTGCAGATCGGCTTTGTTAACGTGTTTTAATACGTTTTTTGTAGCAGCCTGTGAATTCATTCACTGATCTGGTCTTGCCGAAGCAGCGTTCGTTTAGCAAACCCCGAAATAGCTGGCTGCCTGTCCATCATGCGTTGATTACAATCATTTTTGCGCAAAGTCAACTTAAGCTGCCGGCTTTTGCCAGACCGCAACAGTTCTCACCCGTTGGCCAATATTTAAGATAAATTCGACCGTGGCGCGCACATCGGTCTTCAATGCGTTGCCACAGTCGGCGGCCACGACCTGGGCAAAATGCTCGATATCGCGCACGGTCTCGCTGCCAACAAAGCCGTGAACGTAGTCAGTCAAATTATAGACTTCTAGCACCTGATTTTCGACGGGTGTGTAGGTAATCACCAGCGTGCTGCCCGCCAATGGATTGTGGGTGCGCGGGCACAAAGGCGGTAAGTCGACAATGTGGGTTTGCTCATGTAATACGACACCTGCAACAGGCGTAATGCTGACAATTTTGATTTCCACTTTTCTCACAGTTTTCCAAAAGCAACACCCTTGTACGTCCACCTACAACTGGTTACGGCGTCCTGGATCGGTTGCTTAATTTCGCGTGTGTCGAAACGATAATTGTAAACCTGGCCAGGTATTAGCGTTACTGGCGTTACCGCGGGCGGTCGTTTGGTTCCTGTCAAAAAATCCCAAAAACCCATCATCCCTCCTTTACTTTGTAGCTAAACTGCTCTAGTTGACGCAAGCATACAACCAAATCACCGGTCAGTCAACCATATCGGCTGTACTGGGTGTAGCTCAGGTTGGGAGCAGGCAGCGTGCAGCGCCCTGGTCATCACTGGCGTGGATAACCCAACGCGACCTGACCAGGGCAATGCATGCAGGTGGTCGCGCCCCCAACCTAATAGGCACCCGGCTGTGCTGGCGCGCCCAAATTGAACTATTTACGGGGAAAGCTGGTTTCGGCAAGCTTCTCTATCGACCGACCATTCTCGGTGGGGTGTTTATATGTTTTATACCCCTATTTGTATCTTTGCCCTATACACAGAGCAGTTGCGCCTGTCTAGCCTTTGCCTTACTTTTGAAACAATCGATCAGCACGCGTAATGACGCCCACCCAGACTGGGCAATAAGTTAGCACAAGGAGATTAGGGGTATGGCTACAAACACACGTCAATTCGCGATTGTAACCGGCGCATCTAGCGGCATCGGTTATGAGCTTGCCAAGTTATGCGCCCAGAACGGCTTTGACTTACTGATCGCTGCCGACCAGCCTGAGATCGAGCGGGTGGCACAAGACTTTCGCTCACTGGGCGTTAAGGTTGATGCATTACAGACCGACCTTTCTACGCTGGAAGGCGTTGATAAGCTCTATGCCGCAGCACATGGTCGTCCGGTCAATGCCCTGCTTACTAACGCCGGACATGGCCTGGGACACGGTTTTCTGGATCAGGACTTCGACGAGATCAAACACGTGATTGACACCAACATTACCGGCACGGTTTATCTGCTGCACAAGGTGGTGAGCGACATGCGCAAGCGCAACCAAGGGCGCGTCCTGATCACCGGCTCGATCGCCGGCCACATTCCGGGGCCATTTCAGGCGGTTTACCACGGCACCAAGGCGTTTGTTGACTCGTTCGCCGTGTCACTGCGCAACGAGTTGAAGGAAACGGACATTACCGTCACCTGCCTGCAGCCGGGCGCAACCGATACCGAGTTCTTCGAGCGCGCCGACATGCTGGACACCAAAGTGGGGCAACAGAAGAAAGATGACCCAGCGGACGTGGCTAAGACTGGTTTCGACGCCATGATGAAGGGTGAAGGCGATGTCGTGAGCGGCTTCAAGAACAAGGTGCAGGTTGCGATGTCCGGTGTGATGTCCGAGGACAGGCTGGCCGAGCAGGGTCGTAAAATCAACGAGCCGGGGTCGGGCAAGAAATAGCCTAAGTGATCTACCAACTAATGATCGGGATAGAAAGGAGATAATAGTGAGCAAAGCAACGAAAATCGACCGGCGCGACGATGTCAGTCCGCAAGCAGGCGAACACAAATACGGTGACGTTGAATTTGCCGACTCAACCAACAAAAAATATCCGATTGATACGCCCGAACATGTGCGAGCGGCGTGGAGCTACATCAATCACAAAGACAACGCCGCTAAATATGATGCCGACGAAGTGAAGGCAATCAAACAACGCATCAAGCGGGCGGCGAAAAAGCACGACGTTGAAATTAGCGAAGAATAACTGTTGAAAATTCGGATCAATTCACCACTAAACCAGGGCAATACCAGCCCCAACGATGGAGGTTCCTATGAGTTATATCACAACACGCGACAACAATAAGCTCTATGTGAAAGATTGGGGGGCAGGTCGCCCCGTGATCCTGATTCACGGCTGGCCGCTCTCCGCCGACAGTTGGGATGACCAGGCTGCGGCGATTGCCGACGCCGGCTTACGGGCCATTGCCTACGACAGGCGCGGCTTTGGTCGTTCTGACCAACCGTGGGCTGGTTATAATTACGACACCCTGGCGGATGACTTGGCCGCGGTGATCGAAGGCACCGGCGCAACCGATGCAACCCTCGTGGGCTTTTCGATGGGGGGCGGCGAGGTGGCGCGCTATTTGTCACGTCACCAGGGGAAGGGTGTTGTCCAGGCAGCGCTCATCTCGTCGGTGGTGCCCTATATGCTCAAGACGCCCGATAATCCCAACGGGGTTGATCAGGCGATGTTCCAACAGATGACCGAGGGCATGAAGAAGGACCGAGCGCATTTCTTCGCTGGCTTTTTCAAAGATTTCTTTGGGGCGGGCGTGCTCTCAAGTCCCGTGAGCAGCGAATTGCTCGAGTGGGCGCGCAGCGTAGCGATGCAGGCGAGCCTGAAGGCAACACTGGACTGTGCCAATGCTTTTGCCACGACCGATTTTCGGCCTGACTTGGCAGCCTTCAAGGTGCCAACTCTGATCATTCATGGCACCGCCGACAAAACGGTGCCGATCGATGCAACCGGACGCGTCGCTGCGCACGCGATTCCCCACGCCAAATTTCTGGAATATGACGGTGCGCCGCATGGCTTGTTTGCGACGCACAAAGAACAGTTTACCAAAGACCTGCTCGCCTTCTTGCGGCGCTGATCAAGTCATTCGGTGCTGCGAAGTCGTGATCGATGGATTGTTCAGTGATTAGCGAAGCCGATAAGGAGCATGATGAACTATATGCGACACGGCACGGGCAAGCCGCTATTGCTCATTCACGGTCTGGGCGGAAGCTGGCGTTCGTGGCGGCCGATTCTCGACAATCTGGCCGTCACCCGTGAGGTGATCGCGGTTGATTTACCGGGCTTTGGCGCGACGCCACCGTTGCCCGGCGAAGTATCGATCCGCACGCTAGCCGATGCTGTCACCGAATTCGTGCATCAAAACAAGCTAACGGGCATTGACGCAGTGGGCAGTTCGATGGGCGCGCGGCTTGTGCTGGAATTGGCCCGACGCGGCGGCGTGTTGGGTGGGGTTGTTTCACTCGACCCCGGCGGCTTTTGGCGCGGCTGGGAGCGGCACGCCTTCTACAGCTCAATTTATCTGTCGATCCGCCTTGTCCGCCTGTTGCAACCAGTGATGCCGCTGATTACCGGGAATGCCATCGGGCGCACGCTGCTCTTTGCGCAGTTTTCGGCGCATCCGTGGCGTTTGTCACCGCAAGTCACGTTCGAAGAAATGCGCAGTTATGCCGCTTCGCCCTCCTTCGATGAACTGCTGGACCAACTGGCCTACGGAGAGCCGCAACAAGGCGCGCCGCTCCATTCGATCCGACAGCCGCTTGTGATTGGCTGGGGTCGCCAGGATCGGGTCTGCTTTCCCAACCAGGCGCAGCGGGCATTGGATTTATTTCCCGACGCCCGTCTGCACTGGTTCGAGCACTCTGGACACTTTCCGCAATGGGATGTTCCGCAGGAGACAACACGCCTGATCCTCGCCAGCACCAGCGGCGAGCAGGCTGCCAAAGCCAGCCAGTTCGAGCCAATGTTTAGGCAGCCTGCATCAACGATCGGTGTTCAGGCGTCTGCCTTCTAAAAATTGAATACGCTTGTTTAGGCGCGTCAATAAAGTGAAATCAGTTTGAAACCATGCGTTTTAGCGGAGGGGCAGGGCCTTGTGGTCGCCCACCGCGGGCAGGCCCAAGGCCCTGCCCTTCCGAGCAAAGTTCTTGGTTTCTCTCCAATCTCGCTTTAGATGTCATGACTGTAGATCAAGCGGCATAGTGACGGCTGGCGCTAGTTTGTGGGCAACTCACGAATCATGCGTTCGACTATTTCATTGTCCATCAACCAAATCAGAAAAGCATAAGGATGAAAAGATTATCAAAAGCGCCACCGATCCAGGCGAGCAATGAAGGGGAGCAGGAACAAACGACGCAACGTTCCAACGTTAAGTTAACGCGCCGGGCCTTTCTGGCCGCAACCACGGCCGTGAGCAGCGCTTGGTCGATGGGCGTCTCCATGGTTGGCGCGCAAAGTGATGCGCCAGCCGCAGTGAAAGCCCTGCCCTTAGCGCAGGAAAGACACGACATTACCTTACATGTCAATAGCTTGCCCTATCGCGTGAACCTCGACACCCGCACCACCTTGCTCGATACCCTGCGCGAGCACATCGGGCTGACAGGGCCAAAGAAAGGTTGCGACCAGGGCCAATGCGGCGCCTGTACCATGCTGCTTATCCGATCAATATATCAGCGGCCAGCGCGCGCGTGCGATTTTCGTCCAATGGGCGCGTGCGGGTGCAGGCCGCCGCCCACGACATTGGCACCGGCACCAACACTGTACTCGCGCAGATGGCGGCCAACCGTTTGGGCGTGACCCTTGATGCGGTGCAAGTTAAATTGGGCGACAGTGCGTTGCCGGCGGCCCCGGTGTCGGGTGGCTCGAACGTCACGGCCAGCATGTGCTCGGTGGTAATGAAGGCGTGCGACACGATCCGTGGGCAACTTGCCCGCGCCGCAACCGGCAGCAAAGGTCCGTTGGCAGGCCAACCGGCCGACAAGCTGATCCTAAAGGGAGGCGCCCTGATCGCTCCGAATGGCGCAAGCGCAGACTTGATTTCTGTGTTCAAACAACTGGGCGTGGGCATGATCGAGGAATACATCGAATGGTTTCCCCCAGGGCAATCCGCCCAGCAAGTGGCCGATCTCTACAACGGCCACTTGAAACTGGTGGGTGGGGCTGAGGCCGAAAAGCTCATGTATGCCTTTGGCGCCGAATTCGTCGAAGTGCGCATCCATGAACGCACGCGCGAGATCCGCGTGCCGCGCGCGATCGGTGCGTTTGCGGCCGGCTATATTATGAACACACGCACCGCACGCAGCCAGTTGATGGGTGGCATGATCTGGGGGATTAGCTCGGCGTTGCACGAAGCGACCGAACTCGATCAGCGGGTAGCCCGCTATGTCAACGACAACATCGCTGAATATCTAATCCCCGTGAATGCCGACATCGCCGAAATTGATGTGATTCTCGTGCCCGAGGAAGATGATTTCGTCAACCCCGCGAGTGTGAAAGGGCTTGGTGAACTGGGCAACGTGGGCACCGCCGCCGCGATTACGCATGCGGTTTATCACGCCACGGGCAAACGTGTGCGCGATTTGCCGCTCCGGCTTGAGAAAATTCTTTAGTTTCGCCACAAAATAGCTACACGCTGGGCATAATTTGCATTGTGCAATCAAATAGGCGGGGTCAGGCATGCCTGACCCCGCCTATTTGATTGCGCGTAGGCGCGTCTGTGCGCTTGATCACACCTTAGCTGTATACTACCCCATAACCATCTTCGGCCCGACAAACTAATATAGTTACATAATTGAAATTCGACGTATCTTTACGACAGTTACGCCGTCGATCTATGTGACCCAATATTGCAGAATTTTATAGGCTTACAAGGAGAAATTTCTATGTCGCCCAAGCTTCGTCGTTTTTTTATCTTCGGTTGTATGCTGCTCTCGCTCGTTTCAAACATGGTCTTTCCCGGCAATCAACCGATTGCCCGCGCCGCATCCGCTGCACCGCTGGACGTTCCCATTCCCGTCGTGAGCGAACCATTACAGGAATGGACGTTGAATGCTGGCATGCTTTATTGGTCCCAGTATTGCACGCCCGGCCCAGGTCTCGTCCAGGCCGCAGCCGCCACTGGCTTTGATCACTATCTGCGGCGCAAACCTGTCAACGGTGGCACCACCCGCACCTTGTCGGAACAAAATGTAACCGATGATACATGCCTCACCACCTATCAGAATCTGACTGCCGATAGCACCGGTCTCTACTACTACAGCCAAAGTGACGCGGGTATCTTCTTTCGCCCATCTAGCTCGCCTTTCGATCCACCCAGCAAAGTTTTGCCAACGACCTTTACCATAGCACCGGTTGGTGGCACATATCTGGCTCTAAGTGGTAACTTCGTCTACTGGTTGGCACGCAATGGCAAAATCTTGCGTGTCCAGCGCGATGGTACAGATTTCAAAGAGGTAGTCACTGGGATTGTGGGCGCGCGCAACTTCATCCTGGTGGGTAACACACTCTACTGGCTGGCGGATGATGGGCTGTGGACGGCGCCGGTCAATTGTGCTACTTTGCCCTGCGCTGCGAAAAAAATGGCGAACATTAGCGGTTATTATCTGCTTTACAGGGCCAGCACCAATAAATTTGGACAGGGCTTCTTCACCATCTATTGGGTCGACAACGCTATCACACAGAGCATCCAACAGATTAGCTGCTCGTTAATCGCAATTTGCCTCAACCCTACCCCCACGCCATTCTACACCGCGCCGGTCAACTGGTCGATTGGACAACCTGCCACTGATGGAACCAACCTTTTCTGGGCAGAATATACCGGCAGTGGCGCATCGGATGGTCATCTGCTCCGCAAGGCAATCAGCAGCCCACTGGCAACACAGCCAGACCAGATTGTCACCAATGTCTCGAATATCAGTACGGGCAGCCTGTTCACCGACAATCAAAATGTCTATTATCACCTTTCTGGCAACACGAACAATGGCGCACCCGAAGGCATCTACAAATTGCCCTTCAACGCCAGCGCGATTGTGCGCGACCTGGCCGCTGACGCCATGGAAGTGACTGAGGGCATTCAAAACCTGGCGAATGATGTGCCATTGGTGGCGAAAAAGCCCACCTATGTGCGCGCCTATGCGCGTGAAATCAGCGGCCCGAATGCGGCCTCGGTCGACGCCTGGCTTTATGGCACACGCAACGGCAATCCGCTCCCGGGTTCGCCGTTGCATCCGCTCAACGGCACCCGCTCGCTCGTCGTTGGCGGCACATATGATCGCGCCAAATTAGACGATGGTTGGCTCTTCCAGTTGCCCGGCAGTTGGACAAGCGCTGGCACGGTAAATTTTCAACTGATGGTTGACCCACAACACGCCTATGCTGATCCTAGCCTTGGCAACAATACGTTGACACACAGCCTGGCCTTCACACAAAAGGGTCCGGTCTGTAACATTTTCATCCCGGTGCGCACGCATGCCCCGATCCCATCGACCAACACACCGAATTTCTGGCCGATGATTGATTATGCCAAACGGCTGTGGCCCACCTTCGACTACTGGTCCTATCATCAAGATGAGCCAATGGAAGAATTGCAAGTCTGTTGGGCCGGACCGTTCCCCTATCCCTGTCACGGCCCGTATGAAATGCCCGACGACACCTGGAAGGTCTTCATCACGATTGGCGCCCGCGATCTGTTCACCGATGACCCAGATGAGTGCGACAACAACAATGGCAGCACGCACTATGTTGGCATGGTACATCCAAGCACCGACACCGGCACGACGACTGGCACAGGGATGACCTCTGTCTTTAACTATGCCTGGGTCAAGTTTCCCGATAGTTCGCCGATTAACCCCACGAATCCGTTTGTCCCCGCAGCGGGCGAAACCCTGGCGCATGAACTCGCGCATAACCTGGGCCGTCAACATGTCAATAATTGCGGGGCAGATGATCCTGATCCGAACTACCCCTATCCAGTCAGCCAGATCGACAATGTGGGTCCCGCCAACCATTACGGCTTTGACATCAAGACGCGCAAGCCGATCAAGCCGGATAGTGCCAATGATTTCATGGGCTACTGCACGCCCAAGTGGGTGAGCGATTATGGTTGGAAGCTGCTTTTCAACAAGCTGGATGTCACTGCCAGCGCCGCCGCGGTCAACGCTGCTTCGGCCAGCGCAACCGATCTAGCCGCCGCCGCTAATGTTGTCTTGGTGACGGGCGCCGTGACGCCGACGCAAAGCACTGGTTTCCTGGGTTATGCCTACACCTTCCCCACCAATGCATTGAGCAGCGGTTTGTTGCGTAAGTGGCAAGCGCGCACCACCGCCGCCGTCAACGCGGCGGCTGGCCATGCAGAGCCTGCACCCACCGCTGCTAACTATCATATTCAACTGCTCGACGCGGCGAACAACGTGCTGGCCGACAATCCAATTACGCCAATTGCGCCACACACCCATGATGACAGGCCATCGCCCTTGGTCTTTATCACCACCTTCCCCGCGCCCGCCGGCACGGTCGCCCGCATAGACCTGTTGCAAGACAACACCGTGATCGCCAGCCGTGCACCTGGCCTGAACACGCCAACGGTTAGCATTCTGAAACCGGCAGGTGGTGAAACGATTAATGACACGCTCGTCCTGCAATGGCAGGCCAGCGACGCCGACATTAATGATATTCTGCTCTACGCCGTGCAATACAGCCCAGACAACGGCCAGCACTGGCAGTCGATCGCCAGTGACTTTGTTGGGTTGCGCAACAGCAATCTGGTCAACCTGACGCTCAACAAGGTGAGTCTGCCTGGCAGCCAGCCCAATCAGGCCCGCATCCGGGTGGCGGCCAGTGACGGCTATCATACGGGAATTGCGCTCTCGCAGCCGTTTACGGTGAGCAACCGCAAGCCGGAGCCCTTCATTATTGCGCCGGGGGCGGGTGAGACTACGCCCGCTGGTCAAGCGGCACTGCTGCGTGGTGACGCCAATGACGCCGAAGATGGCGGCTTGAGCGATACAGCGCTCAGTTGGACGCTCGATGGTCAAGCGGTGGGTACGGGCGAAGAAGTGAACGTGAACGGTTTGGCGCCCGGCGATTATGCCGCCGTGCTAACCGCCCAAGATTCATTATCGCAGACCGCGTCCGCCCAAACGACGTTGAAGATTCTGCCATTGGGGATTCCCCAAGCGGCGACGCCTGCGCTCGATGGCTTCTGTGACGATGCTGGGTATACCAACGGCAGAGAGGTCATGTTGGCGCCCTACAGCGATAGCGGCCAGACCAGCGTGCGCTTGCTGCGCGATGCCAACTATTTATGGGCCTGTTTCACTGGTTTGAAACAAGGCGCGGCCACGCCGGGCGCTTTGGCCGGTCTACGCGTCGATGTGAACAACAGTCGCGATAATCTCGCCCAACCCACGGATTACGGCTTCTTTGTTGGTGAGGACGGCGGCGTCGCCACCTATGCCGGTGACGGCGCAGGCGGCTTTGCTGCTGCTGGTCCTGATGGTTTGCAAGCGCAGATCAGCGCGCTGAATAGCACCTGGAGCGCGGAACTGCGCATCGACGCCAGCAAACTTGGCGGCTGGGATCACCTGGTCGGTATGAGTTTTGGTCACTATGCGGTCGGCGCCGCGGGCGATGATTACGTCTGGCCCTACAAAGCCGTGACGAATCAACCAAAGACTTGGGCGGTAACGGCGCTAGGCGCTCAACCCACCCTCGCCAGCTTGACGCCTGCCAGTGCCACTGCGGGCAGTGCTGATGTGCAAATGGTGATCAGCGGCACGAACTTCTTGACCAGTACGGTGATCCTGTGGGATGGCGCACCGGTGGCGGCGACGCTTGGCAGCAGCACCCAGATGACGGCCACGATTAGCGCGGCCAACCTTGCTACGGCGCACATTGCGCAGGTGATTGCGCGCAATCCCGGCACTATCGACTCGAACCCGTTGCCCTTCATCGTCGCCAGCCCGAAGCCAGTGATCAACAGTTTGACCCCGAACGACGGTCAGACCGGCAGCAACTTGACCCTAACGGTCAATGGCGCGAGCTTCGGCAACGGTGCTAAAGTGCTCTGGAACGGCGTTGTCGTACCGACCACGTTTGTCAACAGCGGTCAACTGACGGCGCAAGTTTCGATTGCCGAAACCGGCGAGGCGCAAGCGACCGGTGTGGTTGTCCTCAACCCCGACCCAGACGCGCAGTCATCGAACACGGCCCTCTTCACCGTGCAAGCGAAACCGGCGAGTACATCGATCTTCTTACCGCTGATTAAGCGGTAATGTAGCCGCTAGATAAAAGCAGGCGACGCCATATGGCGTCGCCTGCTTTGCTTGCTTACGGTAAATGTACTCCCTTAAAAGATGCGAGAAATTGTTTGAAAAGGTCATTACGGCTACGAATTCATTCGCAGCCTGCTATAAGAAACGTGTTGAAACACGTTAAGCATACGTGTGAACCCGTTTTGCGCCACTGGGTGCGGCGGGCTTTTCTGAGAATTTTCTCAATCAGTGGTGGGGAATTTCATCTTGCCCCGGTGTGAGCGCTACTTTCACTGCATCTGGGTTGCGCATCGCCACCTGCAATAACGCGCGCGCCGGGCCCTCTGGCTTTCGGCGTCCCTGTTCCCAATTCTGCAAAGTTGCTACACTCACACCGATCATCTGGGCAAATTCGCTCTGTGATTTTTCTAATTTTGCGCGGATCGCTTTAACATCCAATGGGCTAAATTCAAATACGCGACTGGGTTTACGGGTGCCGCGCTTGATTTCACCTGCTTGCTTGATGCTCTCGACTAATTTAGCAAATGTTTCATCTTTCATTCCAAATACTCCTCCACTAGCCGGCGGAGAACCTTAATTTGGCTATGCGTTAGATCTTCTTGTTCGTTCTTTTTATAGAGAAATACCATATAGAAGGTTTCACCGCTGACATACCAGTAGTAGATGATCCGCAATCCGCCCCGTTTTCCTTCGTGCTTAGTACGCCACCGTAGCTTTCGCAATCCACCACTACCGGGGATGACATTTCCGGCATCAGGGCGAAGAATTAATGCTTGTTGAAGCTCGCTATAGCTTTCATCGGAAAGGTACTCTTGCACCACTTCAGTAAAAATCGGCGTTTCAATAAATAGCATCATTGATTATACGTCACTGGCGCACTATCAACAAGTTTCATCAAGACTTTTATCAGTATCGGTTCTAGACGGCCAAACTTATTATCTCATGTTACGCAAGGCTAAAATTTTGACGCAAAGACGCAGAGCTGTCAAGAAAAACGAATAAATAGCAGCTTAGCCACATGGCTTGGCTGCGCTGGATAAGCTTTTTCGCGCTGGTTTTTGTTGTGCTTTGCGCTCCTTTGCGCCTCTTCTCCTTTGCGTCAGGTTTTTTGTCTGCCTTTGCGTAACCTGAGTGATTATAACAAATCGGGGGCGATGAATTCGTATTTGACCGCTTATCCATCTGCAGATATGATAAAATTGGCGGGCAATTTTAGCCATGAATGAATTCATGGCCTGTTACACATAACGTGTTTTAACACGTTTTGTGTAACACTAATTAATGATTATACGGGCTAGGCCGATTGCAAAATGGTCAGCGCACCCGTTCGGCTGAGCTCACGTCGAAGCAGAGGGCACCTGCCTGACAGGTGAGGCCTTTTTCTGCTGTCAGGTCTCGATCATGCAATGCACCCGGGGGGTTCCCGAAAGCGCCATCCCTAGCTCGTTGTTTCAATCGTCTTCACACGATTTACGCTTTTAGCCTGAATTTTAGTTCAAGGGCGATGCCTGAATAGTTATGAAATGACAATCAATATTCAACTGCTTGGTTCGCCTGAAATTAGTTTCGCAAATGGTTTGACACCGAGCTTTAAAACTGCAAAAGCGCAAGGGCTTTTTTATTATCTTGCCACCACGCAGAGAATAAACTCGCGTGCTACGTTGGCCACGCTCTTTTGGGGCGATATGGCAGAAGCAAAGGCGCGCATGAATTTGAGTAAGGCGCTTTCGGAGTTGCGTACACAGCTGGGGGATTATGTCACGATTGCTACCCAAACGGTGACATTCAATCCAGCACTGCCCTACACGCTCGATGTAGAAACCTTTCTCGCCGCCCCAACGACGGGGAAAGTTGGTGAATCGCTAGCAGAGTTACAGGCACGGCTCGATCTATATCGCGGTGATTTTTTGGATGGGTTTTCTGTGCGTAATGCGCCGGAATTTGAACAGTGGCAGTTGGTGGAACGGGAATGGTTACGCGCTGCCGCCGCGCAACGCTTTTCCACCCTAGCCATGCACTATCAGCAAAACGGCGATTGGGTCAACACCATCAGCACATTGCGCCGCCTTTTAGTGCTCGAACCCTGGCGTGAAGAGGTTCATCATCAACTCATGCGTCTGCTTGCGCACAACGGTGAACCTCATGCCGCGCTGCGCCAATATGAACTGTGTCGTTTGGCGTTGGCCGCTGAACTTGATGTGGAACCAGGTGCAGAGATCACGCGCCTCTATGCCAAGCTCCGGGCCAACGGTAAGGTAGCAGGAACGCGGGAAAGCCTTGCTGCTTTGCCTGTCATTCCTGCTTCAGCTACGGTTGCCCAGGGGCAAGCAAAGCTGCCTCATCATTTACCCCATCCACTCACCGAATTTGTGGGCCGGGAAGCGGAAATTAAAGCGCTAGTTGCGCACGTGCAGGATCCGGCCTGTCTTCTCTTAACCTTGATCGGGCCGGGCGGCATTGGTAAAACCCGCTTGGCGCTGGAAGTAGCCCGAAAATTTGTTGATCCACCATTATCCGCGCTGTTTCCCGAAGGTCTCTTCTTTGTCGATTTGATGCCCGTAGACAGTGCCGCCGGCATGATCGCCGCGATCGCCCAGGCCATTAGCTTTACCTTTTACAGCAGTGCGCCGCTGCAACAACAGCTTTTTAACTATCTCAAACCGCGTAGGCTCTTGCTGATTCTGGACAATTTTGAACATCTAGCCCAGGAAAGTTCGTTGGTCGCCGATCTGCTCGCCGCAGCACCAGCAATAAAGATACTGACCACTTCGCGCGAAACGTTGCCGCTCCAGGCCGCCTATTTTCATGCGGTGCAAGGGTTGGCTTATCCCTCTGGCCATTTATTTGACAATGCCCTCGGTAGGGGTCAGGCATGCCTGACCCCTACCGAAGATAGGGTCACAGATGCCGTACGCCTCTTTGCCCAGTGCGCCCGCCGCCACCAGGCAACTTTTGCGCTGCCGCAGCAGTTGGACAGTGTGATCACCATTTGCCGCATGGTGGGTGGCCTGCCATTGGCACTGGAATTAGCGGCGGCCTGGCTCAAAAGCCTCTCCTGCACGCAGATTGCCCAAGCGCTTGAAAAAGGCGTGGCGCTGCTGCAAGCCAATTTGCTTGACATCCCCGAACGCCACCGCAACATGCACCTGGTGTTTGAGCAAACCTGGCAACGGCTCACCGAGCAAGAGGCCAATGTGATGCAGCGACTCGCCATCTTTCGCGGTGGTTTTACTTTGACTGCCGCCGAACAGGTGGCACAGGCTTCGATCCATACCTTGGCGGCCCTGGTCGAGAAAGCCCTGATCCGGCTGGACGATGCTGGGCGCTATCAGGTGCATGAGTTGTTGCGGCAGTTTGCGTATGAAAAGCTGGCGACGGATCAGGCGCACGCCACGGTCACTGCTGTCGCCCACGCTACTTTCTTCCTGACCTTGGCCGGCCGACTCACCGCAAGTCTGTCTGATCGGCGCCAACAGACCGCGTTGGCAACTATGCAAGCCGACATTGATAATCTGCGCGTTGCCTGGCTATGCGCGCTGCAACAACCAGAACGACCCGGCATTGCCCAGGCCCTCGATAGTCTCTATGCCTTTTTCCTTTTCACCTGTCGTTACAATGAGGGGAAAGAGCTATTTACCACGAACCAAACGCGGCTAGAAAACCTGTCTGGTTTGGTGGCGACCCTCCAGACGCAGTTGACGACCAGAGCTGCCGTCTTTGCTTATCACTTGGGTGAGCATGAACAACCGAGCCAGCATTTTACGGCCCTGTTAGCCACTGATCCTGGCGACGATCTCCAGCCTGACATGGCCATTGCCCACAGCATCCTGGGGCAGATCGCTGGCTGGCGCAGCAACCATGCGGAAGCGGTGGCGCACCTTCAAGCAAGTGTTAGTCTGTTTCAGCGATTAGGTGATCACAGCAGCGTGGCATTGGCGTTGTATCGCATGGCGGAAATGTATGAACATGCATGGGACTATCAGCAAGCGCTCGATCGCGCCCAAGCGTGCCTCGCCATCAGCGTGCAACTGGGGCGCAATGATCTGATTGCTAGCGCGCACTTGACGCTTGGTAGCGCCTATAAAGGACTCGGTCAGCCGAGACTTGCCCTAGAACACTATCGGCAGGGCTGTGTGTACAGTGAAAAAACCAAGGATCGTTTAGCGTGTGGATTAGCCATTGGTGGCGTCGGCTCGCAAATCTGTCAGCTCAATAACAAACAATGGACGCAAGGGTTCGCCTTACTCCAGCAGAGCCTGGCGATCTGTCGTGAACTTGGTCATTTTGTGCATGTTATCACCCGTCTCATTCTGCTGGGGCTGGCCTGTATTGATGGCCAGCGCTATGCTGAGGCCATTCCTTTTGCCGAAGAATGTGTGCAGATTGGCACAGAAGCCAATTTCGACAGAGCTATCAATTTTGGTCTGCGTATTTTAGCCATTAGTTGCTATGAGATGGGCGACTTTGCGATGGGTCGCTTGCATCTACAACAAGCAGCTCGCAAGGCAATTGAATATAATTATGATAATTTAACGCACGATTTCATCATCTATGGGTTACTACTTGAAAAAGAAGCGCCTCTACTCTCGGCAACGCCAGCCAATCAAAATCGTATGGACGCCGTAACGCTGGCCACCGTTGCCTTGTGTCACCCAGCCTGGCACGAATATCATCAAAAGGCGGAACATTTACTTGCTCGGCAGAAGGTGCATCTCTCCGCCGAGCAATTTGCGACAGCCCAGGCCCTGGCCAGTCAGCACACGTTGGAAGCGCTTGCCACTCAAATCTTTATGTTAGAGCCTGTTCAAAAGTATAGGCTCTAACGTAACTACCAACCCCACCCTAACCCTCCCCCGACAGCGGGGAGGGGACTGTAAAGGGACGCCCCCAGTTTGTGGCTTTCCCGTGACAATTCCCTCCCTTACCAGAGGAGTGTTAGGGTGGAGTGGCTTGGTTGTTATGCTCTAACAGATCCTACTTCTTACTCCCTACTCCCTAACGCAAATTGTTAGGGCGGGGTGGCTTGGTTGTTACGCTCTAACAATAATTCCACCTCACGCCGTCTCCGGCTTGGCAAGCACGTAGACGCCGACGTCTACCATCATGCTCATCCACTCAACAACAAATTCAACGGCGACCAACTTGCCATCCGCAAAGCTCATGATCTCCACCCCACGAAATTCCACGGGTTTGCCGAATGGGGGCATGGGGAAGTTGGGCGCTGGATCGGGTACAACGCTGTAAGTCATAGTAGACTTGTGATAGACAAATACCTTGTCACCCTCGGCCACCATATCAAGAATAGTGATGCGCATATCCGGCGCGACCTTGCGCCACCATAGGATCAGATTCCCATAATTTTCCTTCGAGTCCCATTGGTTGTCTGGAACATCAAGCGCATAGTAGTCATCAAACAGTTCCACCCGCCCCTTGTTGTGGACTTCTTCAAAATGCATGCGGGCGATGGCTTTATTCTCTTCCGTTGACATTGTCTATCTCCTTTTTGCATGTAGCGTTTATCGAATTGTGTTGTATCGTCTACTAGTCCACAAACATGGATGAAGGACTAGTAGAAAGTCAAGAATATTAAATCGCCTTTGCTTGATATTACCTTATCTGGTTAACGAGCCATGACCGGGCTACTGGAACCTGCCGTGCAAACAGCGTAATATGGTCTTCATGATCAAAGTAGCGTACTTCGACCCCAGGGATATGTTCTGCCAGCCAGCGTCCGTGTGCAATCGGCACCATCGTGTCCTTAGCGCCATGCATTACCAACACAGGAACCCGGATCTGCGCTAAGTCAAATCCCCATGAGGCACAGAAGGCAAGGTCATCATCGATCCAGCCGTCGTTCCCGTGTTTCAACCCTTCACGACTTGCCTCGAAGAACCATCTAGTGCTGGCTTCTACTATAGCCGCGTTGTCTTCAGAGCTTGACATGGACCGAAAGCCTTCGACCATTGCGTTGAGGCTCGTGTCGGCAATGCCAGCGGCGGCAGTGGCGACAAATGCGGTAAGTGCTTCCCGCCCCTCAGCCGCAGCACGAAACTCCGCTGTCGTTCCCTCATCCATGTTGGCAAACCAATCCAATCCCTTTGCAGGATAGGGTGCAACCGACTCCATCGAGACCGCAGCCACGATTAGATCAGGTAGCAAGGCTGCACAGGCAAGTGCATGAGGGCCACCACCCGATGCACCCACGGTCGCCAGCCGGTTCAGGCGCAGATGCTTGGCGATGGCGGCCACATCGTTGGCGACACTGGCTACCGTGCGGGACGGCAAGGGCGTGGATTCGCCATAGCCTGGGCGGTCATGGCTGATCAGCCGGATACCATGCACTTCGGCGTCTTGCACCCAAGGGGAAAAGAAAACATGGGAACCAGGTGTGCCGCCGTGTACGAACACGGGAATTCCATCTGGGTGGCCGGTTTCAGCAATCTGGAGCACGCGCCCATCATCGGTGGAAATCCGAGTAATTTTGGTTTGCATAAAGTTTCCTTTCGTAGATTCGCCAGCCATGAGATAGATCCATCCATTTCACTTTCCGCGAACTGAAGTT
>JBBREZ010000093.1:0-17399 GCA_038225095.1 Caldilineales bacterium | reverse complement strand
TTGTGGAGTAACAACGGCCAAATATGGTCTGTTTTAATAATTTTTGCCCTATTTTAGGCCAAATTTCTTGGCAATGTGGGTCAGAATATTTATCGAATTCGTGTTTTTGACTGTTCGTAAGGTTTTGGCGAAGGTATTGATAATATAATATAATTCTACTTTCGCCTTTTTTGATTTCTAACCGAGAAAAATAAAATTGGCAAAAGTACAGTTCTCTCCCTAAATCCTATCGTGCTTCACCCATTTAATTCAAGGAGGATACCTAATGATTACCACCCGAATGAGTCGTCGTGATTTCTTACGTTGGACCGGCGTCGGCGGCAGTGCAGCCTTGTTGGTTGCCTGTGCGCCGGTGGCCCAAGCCCCTGCTGGAGCGGCGGGAGCCGCCGCCCCCGCCGCCGAAGTGATTACCCTTGAATTTCTGGGCGACCCTGGCATACCCGATAATTATCCAAGCGAACAGGCGAAGTTCCACGATGAACATCCCAACCTGGCCTGGAAAGCGGTGCAGCAGCAAGAGGGTGTGCAACTGTTAACGTTGATCGCAGCAGGCACGCCGCCAGACACGGCCCGCATCGAAAGTAACCTCTACCGCACCCTGGTCAAGGACAAAGTGTTGGTCGATGTCACAGATTTTATTCAGGCGGACTCACTCCTTTCCAAGCCTGATTACTGGTTGCAACCCCAAGAGACTGAGCGCTGTGCCGTAGCAGGCCGTTGGTATGGCATTGGCGCTTGCTGGGTGGCGCCGCACATGTATTATAATGCCGAGGTTTTTGAAGCGGCCGGGATCGAACCACCCAGCAATGACCCGGAAAAGGCGTGGGAGTGGGATAAGTTTGTCGAGGTTGCCAAACGCATGACGACCGACGCCACTGGTAAACACCCTGGCGATAGCGGTTTTGATGTGGATAATGTCGATGTCTGGGGGGTTGACTGGCCGACCTGGTGGATTCCACTGCACGCTGCCATTCAGTCGAACGAAGGCGAATGGATCAACAAAGATGGCAAGCTGGCGCTCGATACGCCGCAGTCGATCGAAGCGTTGCAGCGCATTGCCGATCTGCGTTATGTCCATCATGTGATGCCACAATCGGCGCAAATGGATGCGTTGGGCATGAGCGACGTGCAACTGCTCGAAACCAAGAAGGTGGCCATGCATGTGGATGGTTCGTGGGCGCTCTCTTGGCTCTACAAGATCAAAGGGAAGCTGATGACCGCCGTGTTGCCCAAGATGAAACGACCCGCTACTGACCTACAGGCGCACATCGTCACCATTGTCAACGGCTCGAAACATGTCAACGAATCGTGGGAGTTGATTCGCTTCCTCTCTTCGCCCTGGTATCAGGAGCGCTATTGTCAACAAGGGCTATGGTTGCCCAGTCAAACCTCGTTGACCGCGCCCGATTCGGTCGCCAAGTGGTGCGTTCCGCCGGTGCATCCCGAAGGTTATGTGGATATTGTCACCAAGTATGTGCCCAAATACGGCCATTTCCTCACCATGCCCACCGGCTATGTCAAAGCGCAAGATACGATTGTCGGTCCAGCGCTGACCGAAATTTTTAACGGCAAAAAGAGCGCGGAAGAGGCGATGAAGGTCATCCCTGATGCCAACAAGGTGATGGAAGAAGAGGCCAAGCGCGGCGCTTGAGTTGACAAGGGGAGAGGGTGACAGGATGACTACACAGGCAACCGGAAGTGTAACAGGCTTGAATCGACCGAACCAGCGCACGATGCGCCGGCAACGGACGATCACGGGCTACCTCTTTATCAGCCCCTTTATCTTGGGATTTCTGCTGTGGTTTGTCATCCCAGCCCTCACCGCAGGCTGGTTGGTCTTCTATGACTGGAATATGATCCGCCGGCCGATCTTCATCGGCCTGCACAACTTCCAGAAATTGGCGACCGATCCGCTCTTTCTCCAGTCACTCAAGGTCACAAGCCTCTATACGCTAATCTCCGTCCCCCTCTCTTTGGTGCTCAGCTTCTTGGTGGCGCTGTTGATGAACACCAAGGTGCGTGGGATTGCCTTCTTCCGCACCGTCTACTATCTACCGTCCATTGTACCGGCGGTGGCCAATGCCATGTTGTGGCTCTTTATCCTGCACTCGGAGTTTGGCTTGCTCAACGCCTTTCTGCGGGCCGTGGGCATGAAGAAGATTCTTTGGTTGCAAGATGAGCGTTGGGCGTTGACCGCGTTGATTATGATGAGCTTATGGGGCCTGGGCGGTAGCATGGTCATCTATCTGGCCGGCCTCCAGGGCATCCCCGAAACGCTTTACGAAGCGGCTGAGATCGACGGGGCTGGCCGCATGGCCCAATTGCGCCATGTGACGATCCCGTTGATGTCGCCGGTGATCTTTTTTAACCTGATCATTGGCATCATCGGCTCGTTTCAAGTCTTTACGGCTGGCTATTTGATGACCAAAGGCGGGCCCAACAACGCCACCCTCTTTTATGTACTTTACACCTATAACACGGCGATCCGCTACATGGACATGGGGTACGCCTCGGTGCTGGCCTGGGTGCTCTTTCTCATTATGCTGGGGCTCACATTGCTGGTCTTCCGCTATGTGGGGCGGATGGTGCATTACGAAGAAGTCGGATAACGAGGAGACCAACCATGACCCTGCAACGTGAGACAATTTCTCTTCAGTCGGGTGCAACCGAGCACCCGGTCGTTATTCACGCCGGAGGAGGAGAGCGCTGGTGGCGGCTGCTCATCTGGGGTGTGTTGATCAGCGGGGCGTGCGTGATGTTGCTGCCCTTTTTGTGGCTGGTGAGCAGCTCGGTAAAGGAAGAGTTGGCGATCTTTCGTTATCCGCCCCAGTGGATTCCCGACCCAGTCAAGCTGTCGAATTATGTAGAGATGTGGACGGCGCGCCCGTTTCTGACCTATGTGGGCAACTCCGTCATGCTCGTGTTGATCAACGAGCTTGCGGTGCTCGGTTCCGCTTCCCTGGTTGCCTATGGCTTTGCTCGCATCGACTTCCCTGGGCGCAACTTCTGGTTTGGCGTGGTGATGGCGACCATGATGTTGCCGAATATCGTGCTGCTGGTGCCAACCTTTGTGATCTTCACCCGCCTGCACTGGGTAGACACCTTTCTGCCGCTGACCGTGCCGGCCTTTTTTGGTGGCGGCGCGTTTAATATCTTTTTGTTGCGCCAGTTCTTCCGCAGCATCCCCACTGATTTGGCCGACGCCGCGCGGATCGACGGCTGTAATGAATTCGGCATCTATACGCGGATTATGTTGCCTTTGTCCAAAGCGGCATTGACCACCATCGCCGTCTTTGTCTTTATCGGCGTCTGGAATGACTTCACTGGCCCCTTGCTCTATCTCTCCAAATCGCAAGAAAAGTTTACCGTGGCCCTGGGCCTCGCCACCTTCCAGACCGAATTTCGTACGCGTTGGGATCTGCTGATGGCCGCCTCGACGGCGATGGTATTGCCGATCGTCCTGCTCTTTTTCTTTGCCCAACGCTTCTTTATTCAGGGAATTGTCACCACAGGAATCAAGGGGTAGCGCGAGGAGCCTTACGCCATGCCATTCAATCACTTTAACCTCACCTTCGATGCCGCCAAAGGTGGGATCACGAGCCTGAAGCGCGTCGACGATCAATACGACACCGACTATATCCTGGCCGACGCCACGTTGGGCGAGGTGATCGTGCGCTACCGCCTGGGCGAGGGGGCATGGCAAGCACTGGAGACGCGCTGCGTTGACCCGGCCCAGCGCGCTGTTCTCACCGACCCGGCCCAGCGCCGTTGGACGGTGGATGATGGCATCATGCGTCAAGAATTTTCGCTGGGCGATGACGCGCTGCACTGGACGCTTACCTTCAAAAACAGCAGCGACCAATCGCTTGAACTGGGCGACATCGCTCTCCCTTTGCTTTTCAATACCCACTATATTTGGGATGCCGTCACCACCTTTACTCAACGCCTGATCAAACACAGCTTTATTGCCGGCCACGGTGCCTTTATCTACTGGATGCGCGTCAACGGCGCACCGCCCTACCTAGTGATGACGCCGCTGGCGGGCACGAAGCTGGAATATTACGAAGTGCCCGAAATGTGTCAACACGGTTGGGAAGGACCCTACCTAGCCTACATCCACTCGGCTATCCAGGGGGCGAATGAGACGCGTGGCACCTGGCGGCAGCCGCACACCAGCAAAATCCTGGCGCCGGGCGAAGCAGTCACCTATGGCTTCAAGTTTCGTTGGGCAGACGACTACCAAGGCGTGCGCGATGTGTTGTATGAAGAAGGCCAGTTCGATATCCAGGTCATCCCCGGCATGACTGTGCCGACCGATCTGGATGTGCAGCTTGCCATCCGCACCAGACAGACAATTACGTCGATTATGCCCGAAAATGCAGCGCAGACCCAAGTCGAATATCTGGGCGCACAACCGCCGGATGTTCATCTCTACCGCGTGAAATTTGCCCAGTTGGGCGAGAATCGCTTGACAATCTACTATGGCGAGAATTACACGGTGCCGCTGGAATTCTTTGTCACCGAGCCAGTGGAGACGCTGATTAAAAAGCGCACGACCTTCCTGGTCAACAAACAGCAGCACCGCGACCCCAGCCAATGGTACAACGGTCTGATCTCGCAGTGGGATATGCGCTCGGCAGAATTACGCGGCCCCGACAACCACGACAATTTTATCGGCTGGTGGGGTTATGTGTTGGCTTGTGATGACACCGCGCTCCCCAAAGCTGGCTTTATTGCCGCCAAGAACCTCGCGTATCCCGTCGCCAAAGAGATCGCCGCGGTGGAGTACTATGCCGAACACTTTGTCTGGGGCAAGCTCCAACGCACCGATCAAGAAGAACCCTACCCCTATGGCATCTACGGCGTGCCCAACTGGTACGAGAACCGCATCAGCGAGCAAGGGATGGATTCGGGCGGCCAGGGACAACAGAAGCTCTGGCGCAGTTATGATTATCCTCATATCATGATGATGTATTTCCATCTCTATCAAATTGCTAAAATGCATCCTGGCAGCACCCATTATCTGGATGCCGCCGGCTATCTGGAGCGGGCCTATGGCACGGCCAAAGCTTACTTTGATGTCCCCTATAGCATCGATTATATCGAAAAAGATGGCAGCATCTGGCACCCCGACCGCTCGTTCAAGGAAGGCTGTTACAACGAATTGCTCATCCCTGAACTGATCGACGCCCTTCAGGCGGAAGGGCGCAGCGCGCAGGCCGAGCAACTCAAAACCGAATGGGAGAAGAAGGTCAAATACTTTGCCTACGACCATCCCTACCCCTTCCAGTCCGAATATTCGTTTGACTCGACTGCTTTTGAATCGACCCATGCCATTGCCCAATATGGGCTGGCTCATCCCATGCAGCCGGATGAAAATCTCTGGTATGATAAGACCAAAGGCTGTTGGTACTCGCACCCCCACACCAGCCCCGCCGACTTTGTAGACTTTATGCACAAACAGATCGCCGCCAACATCGCCTGTCGCGGTTGGTTGGAGACCTCGTATTATCTGTTGGGCAGCGATATCCGGGGCAGCGGTTCGTCGATGTACCTGCTCAGTTACATGTCACAGATGGGTGGTTGGGCGCTGCTTGACTACGCGCTCTACTACGCCGCCGACCCCTTTCCCTATCTGCGGCTCGGTTACAATTCCTATCTCAGCGCTTGGGCCAACATGAACAGCGGCACGCCAGCGAGCAATTACGGCTACTGGTATCCAGGCGCCGAGAATGATGGTGCCTCTGGTTGGGCCTTTCACCCCGAGAAGTATGGCCCCATCTGGCTGCGCGACGGTGTCACCAAGCAACCGCGCGAGCAAGGGCGCGGGGCTTGGTATTATGATGGGGAAATCGAACTGGGGTATAGCGGCGCCTTGCGCGCGGCGGCGACGATTGTGGCCGATGATCCGCTCTTTGGGCGGGTGGCGTTGGGCGGCCAATTACAATCCAGCCAGGAAGGCATCGCCGTGATCCCGCGCGACGGCTTGCGCCAGCGCGTCCATGTCGTGAAGGCGGCCCGTAAGTTGCATCTGCTCTTGACGCGCGATGGCTTCGCCGCCGAACAACCGATTGTCGTGAGCGAGGGGCTGGATGGGCTGCGCTTTACCATCGAAAACCGGAGTGGCGATGCGCATGCCACTACCTTATGCATCACCGGTCTGATGCCCGGCGCCTATCACGTTCAAGTTGATCAGCAACCTGGCGCAGCGTTTTTTGTAGCAGCCGAGGAAGAACACGCTGTTGTATTGCCGATCGCGGCCACAGCGCTGACAGAGGTCACCATCAGCATGCCGACGTCTCACCAGCGCTAAGGGCTAGTCGAAGAGTGGCGGAGTCGCTGCAACGCATGAGAACAAATCGAACCCCAAAAACCTTGCTTGACAGTTAATTTTCCCTTGTGTTATACTAGTCATACGTATCACTGATACGTATGACTGGCAAGTTTTGTGCCGATCCGCGCTTGCTACTATGTCAACTCCACCCATATACCTTGCGGCCAAGATTCTACAATTTGTGGTCTATTCAGCTTTTTGATTTTTCGGAGTTGCTTGTGCGTATGCCGCAAAATACGAACCGCCGCGTGACGATGAATGCCGTGGCCAAACATGCAGGCGTCTCGCAGACGACGGTCTCTTATGTGATCAATGGCGTCATCAGCGCCAATATTCCCGAGGAAACTCGCCAGCGGGTGCGGGACTCGATCAGGGAATTGGGGTATCACCCGAACGCGGCAGCGCGCAAAATGCGGACCAATCGTTCGCAACTGATTGGCGTTATCACCGATGAGATCGCCACCACGCCGCATGCTGGAAAAATTGTCAAAGGCGCACAAGATGCGGCATGGGCAAGCGGCAAATTGATCTTATTAATCAATACGAGCCGGAATGCCGAGCTTGAGCAAGCGGCGGTGGAGGCTATGCTAGAGCATCAGGTGGCAGGGATTCTCTATGCTGCCATGTATCATCGCCAAGTTGACCCACCCAAAGCCTTGTATGAAGCACCGGCTGTTTTAATGAACTGTTTGTGTGCGGAGCGCTCGTTGCCATCGGTGGTTTCGGATGAAGTGGGCGGCGGGCGGTTAGCAACCGAAGTCCTGTTACGCAAAGGGCATCGGCGGATTGCCTTTGCCAACCATACCTCAGTCGATCCCGGTGCCGTTGGACGTTTGCAGGGGTATAAGGAGGCATTGGCGGCTTATGGCCTACCGTTTGACGAAGATCTCGTCTGCTTTTCGATTGGCGAAGCCGATGGCGGTTATCGTTGCACTATGCACCTATTCCAACAACCCGATCGGCCGACAGCGCTCTTTTGTTATAACGACCGCATGGCGATGGGCGCCTACGACGCGCTGCGCAAATTGAAATTATCCATTCCCGAGGACGTGGCCGTTGTCGGTTTTGATAACCAAGAGATCATTGCTGCCCATTTGCACCCAGGCCTGACCACGCTGGAGCTTCCCCATTACGAGATTGGCAAATGGGCGGTTGAATATTTATTGGCGCATGTCACGGAAGACTATCCGTTGACGCCTGTCCAACAGGTGATCGGCTGTCCGTTGGTGGAACGCAAGTCAGCCTGACCGAGGCTTTTGTGCGTAATGGTGGGCGCCACGGCGCCAACAGTTTACAAGGTTCTTTCGGGCGAATGCTTGTCCAGAAAAGTAGAGGGAGTTTCAGTGATGACCACAAACCCTTATGGGATGACCCGCTTTGCCAACAAGGTGGCCTTGATCACCGGTGGCGCTTCTGGGATTGGCCGGGCAACCGCCTTGCGTTTGGCGGCTGAAGGCGCGCACGTCATCGTTGTTGACAACAATCGGCAGATGGGCCAGCAGACCATCGAGCAAATTGAACAAGCGGGCGGGGCCGGGAGTTTTATGGAAGTTGACTTGGCGGACGATGCGGCGGTTAAAGCAGCCGGGGATGTGGTAGCCGAGCGCTTTGCTGCGTTGCACATTTTGGTGAACAACGCTGCCGTATTGAGAGTGGGTGCGATTGAAGATGGCACCTGGTTAGCCAATTGGGAAATCGAAACAAGGATTGGTTTGCGCGGCTGGGTGTTGATCACGCAGCAGTTGCTGCCCCTATTAAAGCAAGAGGGTGGGGCTATTGTCAATCTTTCATCCGAGGGTGGGTTTCTCGGCCGGCCACGTCAGGTAGTCTATGACGCCATCAAAGCTGGCCTGGTTTCGGTGACCAAGACCATGGCCTACGAGTTTGTTGACTATGGCATTCGGGTCAACGCGGTCGCACCGGGGTGGATTGTAACGGAGATGCACTTTGGCCACGCGCCCGATCCAGAGGCGCGTAAGCAGGAACTGGAATCGACGTCGATCACTTCATGTATCATGAAACGGCGGGCCAGACCCGAGGAAGTGGCTAGCGCCATCGCTTTCCTGGTCAGCCAGGATGCCTCTTACATTACCGGCACGACCCTCCATGTTGACGGCGGGCGCGTTGGCATGAGCGTCCATTAAGCCAGCATGAACGGATATTTCGGGCCTAGTAAAGGAGATTTACATGGCATGAGGCGCACTCAATTATGGCTAGCTAATCATCTGACAAATTATTAAGGCTGTTTGTTTAATTCACTGCTTGATCACCAAGGAGGAAGTAACGATGTATAACCTTACTCGCCGTGATTTCTTGAAAGCTCTCGGCTTGTCCGGCGCCGGTTTAGTTGTGGTGGGTTGCCAACCCGCTGCTAGCAACCCACCAGCCGCAGAAACCAAACCGGAAACTAAACCAGCCGCGGCGGCGGGCGCTGCCCCAGCAGCCTCTGCGCGTGGCTTCATCGAATCGCCCATGCTGGCCGAACGGGTTGCGGCTGGCAAGCTTCCACCACTCGATGAACGATTACCGGCGGAAGTCTTTGTCGTTGGCCCTGGCGTTCTACTCCAGGAAGAGTACCAGGATTGGCAAGATGGAAAACATGGTGGAACGATCAATGTGGCAGGCATTTTCCCGACCGGCTTTACTTTCCTTGGGGGCGGCGGCACGATCTTACGCTCACCGGGGCAAACGACGGGTAAATCCATCCCCAACGTCGTGAGCGCCTTCTCGCATTCAGACGATTACACCACCTTCAAATTCACGATTCGCAAAGGTCTGAAGTGGTCTGATGGCGTTCCCGTGACTACAGAGGATGTTCGCTTCCACTTTGAGGATATTTATGGGGATGCGGAGGTGCAGCGTCCCTGGCCGGCGCAACTCTATGCGCAGGGAAAATCTGAGCTTGGTCCGGCGACGTTGAAGGTGATTGACGACTTCTCCTTTGAATTGACGTTCAGTAAACCGTATGGTTTCTTCATCGCCGATCTGAACTCGTGGATTCCAAACTATGAACTCCTCTTTAAACCTGCCCATTACTTGAAGCAGTTTCACAAGAAATATGCCAAACCGGATGCGCTTGCGGCGGAGCTGAAAAAGAACAATGCCGAAAGTTGGGTTCAACTGCTGAATACAAAAGAACCCCAGCACTGGAGCTTCGGCGAGGCCCGCGCCCTTGGCCTCCCGGTCCTGCTGCCCTGGGTGTTGACCGAGTATACGGAGGAGCGCACAGTATTTGAACGCAATCCTTATTACTGGCATGTCGATGCGCAAGGCCAACAGCTTCCCTATATTGATAAAATCTTGAACAACAAATCGGTCGACCGTGATGCCCAGGTCAATGCTACCCTAGCCGGCCAGGTGGATCTGGCCGTGGAAACAGATGCGCCCCTCAATAAGATGGCCGTCTACCAACAGAATGCCGAGAAAGCCGGTTACCGCATTATTACCACGGGTTCATTTAACTGGCCGCTGCAGTTGTTCCTGAACCACGATTATCAGTATGAAGATCCAAATAGCAGTTGGCAGAAGCTCGTTGCTGACCCCAAACATGGCTTTGGGCGGGCGATCGGGGCAGCCATCAATGCGGAAGACAACAACAACGCGGTCTTCTTTGGGATGTTTGGTGAACCGTTCTTAAACACCAAGAAGCACGATCCGGCGCTGGCCAAGCAACTCCTAGATGAGATTGGGATGGACAAGATCGGCGACGACAAGTTCCGCCTGGGGCCTGACGGCAAGCCGTTTGTCTTCCGCATCTCCTATCCAGAAGCTTCGGTTGAATTCAATCCGATTGCCGAGTTGCTCAAAGAGCAACTCGACGCGGTGGGCATCCGCGTCGAGATCGATCCACTGGGCATTGATTGGGGGTTATACAACCAACGCAAGGATGCCAACGAGATTATGGCGTCGATTCTGTGGAATGACGGCCCCGCCTGGGGCTTGGGCATCTCTGAGGACTACCTGCCGGCTCATAAAGGGGCGTGGTCGCCAATGACCTGGCGCTACTTCACCACGAACGGCAAGGAAGGTCGCAAGCCACCCGAATACCTCCAGAAGTTCTACGATCTGCATTCCGGCCGGAAGGCGTTCCCCCCCGACTCGCCGGAAGGGAAGGATATGTTTGCGCAGATGATGAAGTGGTTTGAAGAAAACTACGTCTTATTTCCATGCACTGGCCTGAAAGTCGTGCCGAATATCTTGAACAAGCGGCTACAGAACACGCAGAAGCAAGACGCGCCTTTCGAATTAGACTCATATCTCAGCAGCGAGGGCTTATGGTTTGAGGGAAGTTAAACCTGTGCCCCGAAAATAGGGTATAAGTGACTGTCACTGGCCGGCAAAGCTGCCTATAGCCTGCGGGCTGGACTAGTGACAGTCGTCTCGTGCTTTTTACCGAATTCGTTGCCCACGAACTCGGTAAAAAGCACGAGGCCATCTCGGTAAACGGTGGCCTTGGCGATTGCAATCCTTTTCAAGGATCAAACTATGCTGAACTTTATTCTGCGTCGCTCATTAATCCTGATTCCCTTTCTTTTCCTCATCTCCATCATCTCATTTATCGTCATTCAGTTGCCCCCCGGCACCTATGTTGACACCTATGTCAACAACCTTAAGATGCAAGGGGGGACGGTGAGCGAGGAACAAAAGGCAAGTATTGAGGCGATGTATGGGCTGGACAAGCCGCTGCCGGTTCAATATGCCATTTGGATCACGAACATTGCCCTCCGTGGCAATTTCGGCAATTCCTTTCGCTACAACCGGCCAGTGGCGGACATCCTGAAAGAGCGTGTGCCGCGCACCATCAGCATATCGCTCGTCGCGATTTTCTTGACTTGGATTTTCGCGATTCCGCTGGGCATTCTCTCGGCGGTGAAACAATATTCATTCTGGGATCACCTGTTCACCTTTATCAGTTTGCTTGGATTGGCCGTGCCTGGCTTTTTACTCGCCTTAATCCTGATGTACGCGGTTTACGCCAAGACCGGGTGGATGATTAGCGGGCTCTTCTCGCCCGAGTTCCGGTCGGCGCCGTGGTCTGCGGCCAAGTTTACGGACATGTTGAAAAATATCTGGCTACCGCTGCTGGTTTTGTCGATCACCGGCATTGCCGGGATCATCCGGGTGCTGCGCGCGTCGCTTTTGGATGAGCTTAATAAACAGTATGTTACCACCGCGCGGTCAAAAGGTCTCTCGGAATGGCAGCTCATTCTCCGCTATCCCTTGCGGATTGCGATCAATCCCCTGCTCAGCACCCTCGGCTGGATGTTGCCAGCGGTTGTCGGCGGTGAGATTGTCGTCTCGAAGGTGCTAAACCTGCCGACGATTGGGCCGATCCTGCTTGAAGCCACCACGGCGCAAGATATGTATCTGGCCGGTGGGATCGTGATGATCCTGAGCGTGCTCACTGTGATTGGCACTTTTATTTCCGATATTTTACTGGCCGTCAACGATCCGCGCATCCGGATCAATTGACGCGTAAAGCGAACCCGCGAGGTAAAAATGGAAAAAGTTGATCAGCTAGACATTCAAAGCAACGGGAACGTACAGCCCTACACCGCCGTCGACCGCTCGCGTTCCGCCATGAATGACCGGGCTGCGCAGTTGAATCAGCGCTATCGCCGCAACAAGGCACGGCGTCAGATTCTGGCCGAACAACTGTACGGGGCTTCTCAGTATCAATTGATGCGCGTCAAATTTAAGAAACACCATGTCGCTATGGCGAGCCTCTATCTGCTCGGTGTTTTCTATTTTGTGGCGATCTTTGCTGAATTTATGGTGCCCTATACGACGGCACAGCGCTTTGAAAATGCGATCTATGCCAGCCCAACCAAAATCCACATCTTCGACGCGGCAGGGAAGCTCACTACCCCATTTTTCTATAGCACAAAGAGCAAGATCGACCCGTTGACCTTTCGCTATGAGCCGGTCATACTCGATAAAACCAAGATGAACCGGATCAAATTTTTTGCTAAGACCGAACCTTATAAAGTAGCTGGCATCATCCCGTTGAACAGACACCTATATTCCGTTGAAGGTAATCAACCCGTCTTCTTCCTGGGCGCCGATCATCTTGGCCGCGACCTTCTCTCACGCATTATCTACGCCTCGCGGATCTCGCTCTTTGTTGGCTTTGGCGGCGTCATTATCAGTTTCTTTCTCGGCATCCTTTTGGGTGGCATCTCCGGTTTTTCTGGCGGTGCGGTGGATGTCATCATTCAGCGGATGATCGAGTTGTTGATGAGCATCCCGCAGATTCCGCTCTGGATGGCGCTCTCGGCGGCCATCCCCACCGAATGGACAGGCATCCAGACCTATTTCGCCATCACGCTGGTTTTATCGCTGGTGGGGTGGACCGGTCTTGCCAGAGTCGTGCGCGGCAAGATCCTTTCGCTGCGCGAGGAAGACTATGTGACTGCGGCAAGGATCTCATCAGCCAACAATCTAGCCATTATTTTCCGTCATCTGTTGCCTGGCTTCACCAGCTATCTGGTCGTGCATGTCACGATCTCAATTCCCTATATGATTCTGGGTGAAACCACGTTGAGCTTTCTGGGGCTGGGCATCAGAGCGCCGGATGTGAGTTGGGGTTCGCTCCTGCAGCAGGCGCAAGATGTGGTTGTGATTACCAACTACCCGTGGCTACTTTTACCGGCTGTTTTCGTTGTGGCTGCCGTCATCCTCTTCAACTTCATCGGTGACGGACTACGCGACGCTGCGGATCCATACTCACGTTGAGCCTAGGCGAGGAGCTAAACCTAGATGAATAGACTTGATGTTCAAGGTCTGAAAACCTATTTCTTCCTTGATAAGGGCATCTTAAAGGCTGTCGATGGCGTAAGTTTTACCGTTGGCGACCAGGAGACCATCGGCGTGATTGGCGAATCAGGCTGCGGGAAGAGTATTACGGCCCAGTCGTTGCTGCGCCTCGTCACTCGGCCGGGTGAGATCATCAAAGGCAGCGCACTGCTGCGCTGCAAAGATGGCAGCATCGTCGATATCTTGGCGCTAGCGCCCAATTCTCGCGAAATGCGCTCGATTCGTGGGAACGAGATCTCGATTGTTTTCCAGGAGCCAATGACTAGTTTCTCACCGGTGCATACCATCGGCTTCCAGATCAGCGAAATGTTTAAATTGCATACGGCGCTCAACGCGGCTGAAATCCGCGAAAATGTAGTGGAACTGCTCAGGCGAGTTGGCATTTCCAACCCCAAGCAGCGCTTCGATGAATACCCACACCAACTCTCTGGCGGCATGCGGCAGCGCGCGATGATAGCGATGGCCTTGAGTTGCAAGCCACAGATCGTGATCGCAGACGAGCCCACCACGGCGCTCGATGTAACCATCCAGGCGCAGATCCTCGAATTGATGAAGGAGTTGCAGCAAGAAGCGGATATGTCGGCAGTCTACATCACCCACAACATGGCGGTGATCGCCGAAAATGTTGACCGCGTCTATGTAATGTATCTTGGCCGAGTCGTGGAAAGCACCACGACCCAACGCCTTTTCTCGAATCCCTTGCATCCCTACACGCAGAAATTACTGCGTTCGATTCCACGGCCCGGGCATCGGGTTGATCGGCTTGAGATCATCGAAGGATCGGTTCCCAACGCGATTGATCCACCTGTGCAATGTGGATTCTTTTCCCGCTGTCCGGCTGCCATGGTGGGCAAATGTGACCGAGCCGTGCCAGAGCTTACCGAGATTGAGGAAGGGCATTTCGTACGCTGCTTCCTCTACAGCGAAAAAACGGAGCCAGAAGATGAGTGGACGCGAATCTGAACTGACCGAAGACCGCCGCATTCTTGCCGTTCACGGCCTCACAAAGTATTTCGACATTACGAAGGGCTTCCTGAAACGCGTGGTCGGCCACGTTCGTGCCGTAGACGATGTGAACTTATATCTGAATGCGGGCGAGACCCTGGCCATCGTCGGTGAATCCGGCTCTGGCAAAACAACGCTTGGCCGGATGATTGTACGCGCGATTGAGCCAATCAGCGGTCAGGTTCTGCTGCGGATGAAGGGGCCCGAATGGACGGATCTCGTTCAATTGCACGGCGAAGAGCTGCGGGTGGCCAGGCGGCACTTTCATATGATCTTTCAGGACCCATACTCTTCGTTGGATCCGCGCATGACGGTGCTTGATATCGTCAAAGAGCCACTGATCTACAACAAGATCGCCCATGGCAAGGAAGCGCGCGAGCAGGTGATCGAAACCCTCAAATTGGTCGGATTGAGTGATCACCAGATGGGCCACTATCCGCACGCGTTTAGCGGCGGTCAGCGGCAGCGGATTGGGATCGCCCGCTCATTGGTTTGCCGGCCGAAACTGATCGTCTGTGATGAGGCGGTGTCTGCACTCGATGTATCCGTTCAGGCGCAGATTCTGAATCTACTGAAAGACCTGCAAGAACAGCTTGGTCTTTCTTACCTCGTCATCGCCCACGACATTGCCGTGGTAGAGTTTATCGCGCACAGAGTCTCTGTGATGTATGTTGGAAAGATGGTCGAACTGGCGGAAACGAGTGAATTATTCAGCCACCCGCGCCATCCGTACACCGAAGCGCTGCTGTCGGCCGTACCAATTCCGGAACCGAATCGCACTCGCTCACGGATCATCCTGCAAGGCGAGGTGGCAAATCCTGCGCACCCACCGAGCGGATGTTACTTCCACCCGCGCTGCCCCTACGCCACTGGTCAGTGTGAGCAAGAATCCCCGCCATGGCGCGAGATTTCGCCAGAGCACTTCGTTGCTTGCCATCATGCCGATAGGCTCACCTTAAAAGGCATGGTGTAGGGAACGACCGGAACAACTTCAATACCCACTCATTGTGTAGGACAATTCGTTATCTGAACCGCCACGAAAAAGAGGAATGAATGATCACCGAAGAGATGATTCTCGCCGCGCGCAATCTGCGCCTGCACTTGCTCAAAGACCCCTATCGCCCCACCTATCATTTTGTGGTGCCGGAAGATTATGCGCGGCCGGCGGACCCCAACGGCGCAGTCTTTTGGAATGGGCGCTATCACCTGGGCTATATTTATCAAGATCAAGGTGTACATTATTGGGGGCATGTCTCCAGCTTGGATCTGCTACACTGGCGTCATCATCCGCCTTGCCTTTTTCCCACGCCGGACAGCCCGGAAGAAGGCATCTTTAGCGGTAACTGTTTTATCAACAAGCAGGGGCAGGCGACGATGCTCTATCATGGTGTCAAGGTGGGCAACTGTATCGCCACCAGTGCTGACGCCCAACTCGACACTTGGCAAAAATTGCCCAGCAACCCGATTATCCCCGTGGAGAGCAAAGACAAATGGCGTGAATCAGCCAACCTTCCCTATGCTTCCTGGGACCCACACGGCTGGCTGGAAGACGACACTTATTATGCGATCTTTGGCGGCGTCCGTCCCGCAATCTTCAAAGCGAAAGAATTGGACCAGTGGCAGTATGTCGGCGACCTCTTTGCACATGGGCTGGAAGGCGTCAGTCTGCGAGAAGATGTCTCTTGCCCCGACTTTTTCCAGATCGGCGACAAATGGGTGTTGATGGGCATCAGCCACGAACTGGGTTGTCGCTATTATGTGGGCGAGTGGCGCAACGAACAATTTTACCCCGAACTGCACGAGCAGATGAGTTGGGTGGACAACACTTTCTTCGCCCCCGAAAGCATGCTCGACCCCAACGGACGCCGCATCATGTGGGCGTGGGTTTTTGACCAGTGGGATGATGAGACGCGCAAGGCCAGCGGTTGGTCGGGCGTCTTTGGTCTGCCGCGCGAACTCTGGTTGCGCGCTGATCACCGGCTGGGCATGCGCCCCGTGGAAGAGCTAAAACAGTTGCGCTACAACGAACGCCGCCACAGCCAAATCCTGCTACAGCCCGACAGTGAACAGCTCGTGGAGAATCTACACGGCAATGTGCTTGATCTGGAATTGGTGCTGGAGCCATTTGGCGCGACCCGTTGCGGCGTCAAAATCTGCTGCGCGCCCGATGGCAGCGAAGAGACGGTGGTGGGTTATGACCGCGTCGAACAAAAGCTTTTCATCGACACCCGCCGCTCATCGAGCCAGGGGATGGGGCTGAAAACGGTCGAGGCTGGCCCCTTCCAACTTGGCGCTACAGAACTACTTCACCTGCGCGTCCTGATCGATAAATCCGTCGTCGAAGTCTTTGCCAATGACCGCCAGGCCGCGCTGCGCCGCATCTACCCTTCGCACGCGGAAAGTGGGCAGATTAAGCTCTTTAGTGAAGGGGGCGCAACCAGGATACACAGTTTGACTGGCTGGGAGATGATGCCGTCGAATCCCTATTGAGCGATCTAAATGCGAGCCATTTTTGGGTGACAAACCATTGGATGTGTGTCTCCAAAGCCGTACTAGAGAGGGAAATCTATGCTGACAGCTGTTCAACAACTAAACTATGTGATCATCCTCTGTGACGACTTGGCGCGGATGAAGGCGTTCTACCGCGATCTATTGGCCTTTCCGGTCGATTCGGAATCAGAGACAAGCCTGGCCTTGCGGGCGGGTTCTGTATTGCTGGGCCTGCGCCAGCGGACGCGCGCTTATGATGGCGATGGCGTCCGCACGCAACTACCCGGTGTGCAGCTGGCTTTTCTGGTATCGCCCGCCGAAGTGGATCAGTGCTATCACCAACTGGTGGCCCAGGGCGTGACCATCGTGGACCCGCCGACAGACCAGCCCAGAGGCCACCGCACTGTCTATTTCACCGACCCCGAAGGCAACCTCCTGGAGGTCTACGCTGAGATTTGATGATTTCACGGATCGAGGACGGTTATAGAAAGTTTGCCCAGCGCGCCCATTAGGTGCCGCAAAAGGTGGTGTAGGGGCCAAAATCAGCCGGGGCCGGGCCTGCATAGGCTTCAAGCTCAGGCCGTTCCTCAAAGGGCTTTGCCAACACCGTCAGCAGTTGCTCGAATTTTGTCAGATCGCCTGCAACCGCGCTCTGAAGTGCTTCCTCAACCTTATGGTTGCGCGGGATGTAGATCGGATTGACCGCATTCATCGCTTGGGCGCGCGCCGCGGGCAGAACCGCCTCGGTCGCTGT
>JBBREZ010000092.1:0-17440 GCA_038225095.1 Caldilineales bacterium | reverse complement strand
AATAGGGGCATTCCAGGCAACGTCGGCAAAGGTTGATAGCGTCACGGCTGGATAGCCGCACGTTTGCGCCCAAGCCGCCACCGCATCGATCAGGCGTGCACCGAGACCTTGCCGGCCATGCTTAGGGTCAATATCCAACTCGTGTAGATAGGCTTTCCCGTCCACCTCATGCGCCACCGCAAAGCCGCCCGGCTCATCCGCGGCATCGACGACCACCCAAATTTTGCCATTGGCGAGCCAGTATTCCAGGTCGGCCAATGCCATGCCCGTATCATCAGGAATCCAGGTATAGGCTGTGCTGCGAAAAAGTTGGGCCGCCGCTAATTCGATGGCTTGCAGCTTGGTTAGTTCATCGCCACGCGCCAGGCGGATTGTGTAATGCGCTGCATTCATCTTACTCTTTCCACCGCTCATCGGGCCGCCAGAAGCCGAGTTTGGGCGTATTCCATGCTTCGGTTGACAGAAACATTGTCCCCAGCGTGCGCAAATTCGCTTCGATGCCCTCCAAGTTGAGGTCAACGCCTAGCCCTGGTTTCTCGGGCACCTTGACATAGCCATCAGCCATGTAATCGTCATCCAACCCAGTGACCAGACTAGTCCAGAAGGGCAGATCCAAGCCATGATGTTCCAGGGAGAGAAAACTGGGAATCGCGGCGGCGCAATGGACATTCGCCATAAAGCCAATCGGCGAACCGGCACAGTGCAGCGCGGTGGGAATGCCATAGCGCTCGCCATAGTCGGCGATCTTCTTGGTCTCCATCATGCCGCCCGACGTGAGCAGATCCGGGTGCAGAATGTCAATCGCACGCTTTTCAATCCACTCGCGGAAACCGTCCCAAAGATAGAGTTCTTCGCCAGCCGCGATTGGCGTGCGCAGTGCATCGGCCACGCGTTTATGGCCTTCGATATCCCACCAGGGCATCGGATCTTCGATCCAGGCCAAATGATAAGGTTCCCACGCCTCACCCAAGCGAATCATTTCGTCCTGGGTCAGGTAACCGTGTCCAAAATGATCAGTGCAAAGCGACACTTCGTCACCCACGGCTTCACGAATGGCGGCGACGATTTCAACCGCTGCGGCAATCCCCTTGTCGGTGAGTTTCGCGCCCTGGCCAGTACCCGGTGCGCGCCAGCGTTGGCCCAGCGCATATTCACCTTCGGTTGGCCGCCCGACCAGGCCGCGCAGCGTGTCTTCAAAGAGTTTGGGACGAATGTCAAACTTGATAAAGGTTAGCCCGAGCGCCTTGCGCCCTTCCAGCGCTTTACGATAGCCTTCAGGTGTGGGCTCGTCCGGTGCCGGTGTGTCGGCATAGAGGCGGACTTTGTCGCGATATTTGCCGCCCAATAGTTGGTAGCAGGGCACGCCATACACTTTGCCGACCAGATCCCATAGCGCGATCTCAAGGCCAGAGACGCCACCGCCTTCACGGCCCCAGTTGCCAAAGTGTTTCATGGCGCGGAAGATCATGTCCACATTGCAGGGGTTTTGGCCGATCAACATGCTCTTAAACTGAAGCGCATTCTCGCGATGGCCGGCATCGCGCACTTCGCCCAACCCATAGACGCCCTGGTTGGTATCAATGCGAATGATCGGATAATCATAGTTGGCGGCGACAACGGCGATGCGAATATCGGTAATTTTCAGGTCAGTCGGCCGCGAGTGGGTGTTGATCGCATTCTCCACGCGGCCCAGTTGAGTTTGTGACACGATATACTCCAATCTGTTAGTTGGGGAGCCTCACCCCCGCGTCCTATGGACGCCCCCCTCTCCTGAATCGAAAAGCAGAGTTCAGGAGAGGGGAGACAAGCAGTTGGCTCTATTCCCCTCTCCTGAAACTGTCCTTTGTTCAGGAGAGGGGGTTAGGGGGTGAGGCAAGTATTTAGCCCTACTTCACCCGATTTTCTTCGATATAATCCCAGTTTATCTGATAGCCCATGCCTGGTTCCTGGGACAAATGGACATAACCTTCACTGTCCATCGGATCGCCGAGCGCTTTCAAATAGGGGGGCGGCGTTTCGTAATCCACGCCGGGGGCGAGCAGGCCGCGCTCATAATATTCGCAGACATCTTCGCTGGTAGAGCCGAGAATTTGCAGGTTGGCAAAGCCGCTCATGTGGACTTCGCATTTAACGCCAAACGCTTCCGAGATCGCCGCCATCTTCTTGACACCCGTAACGCCGCCGCGCAATACATCAATGCGCGTCATGTCGGACGCGCCGCGATGGATCCAATCAGCGCGCGTATAAATGCTGCCCGCAGCAATTTCCGGCGAAAGGATCGGGATCTCAAGTTCGCGGCAGAGTTTTTCGTACATAGTGACTCGATATTCGGGCATCGGATGCTCGAACCAGTAAAAATTGAGCCGTTCCAGTTCACGCCCGACTTTGAACGCTTCTTCATAGGTGCGGTAGGTGCCCCACGGGTCAAAGCTGAGCACCATGTCGTTGCCCACAGCAGCGCGCACGGCTTGACAGGCTTCGATGTCATGGGCAATATGCGAAGGACGGCCAGGGTCGGCTTTTTCGGTGACGGGGTCCCAAAAATAATAGGGATGAATTTTGTAATGTTGATACCCTTGTTGCTTGCAGGCCAGCGCGTGCTGGGCGTAGACATCGGGCGAACCCATGTTGGGAAAGGTGCTGGCATAGGCTTTAACTTTTTCGCGACAGCCGCCGAGCAATTTGTAGAGCGGCACCCCAAAGGCACGCGCTTGCAGATCCCAGAGCGCCATGTCGATCACGCTGAGCAGATTTTCCTCTACATTGGCGACCCAGAGCCAGTGCCAGAATTTTTCGCGGTCGAAGGGATCTTGGCCCATGAGCATATTTTTGAAGCGCCCTTCCAGCGCTGCCCGCTGATCCGCAGGCAAGCCATCGGCGTCACCGTGGCCGTGGCCGCCAATATAATAGCCCTCCGCGCCCGCATCGGTGATGATCTTGGTGATCGTCTGCACCACTTCGACTTCCGTATACATACTGCCGGCGTGATAACCCTGGCGGCGCACGCGAAAGGGGATTACTTGTAAATCAACGATTTTCATCTTTGGTTCCTTCCTATTGGATGCGTGGGTGTCATGATGAGTGAGATCAAATGACCTTTTTCACTTATCACTTGTCACTTATCATTCGGATAGATCTCATCGAGCATCTGCTGTAATTCGCGCTGCGTCAACGCATCGACCGACGGCGCTGGGCTGCGCACTTTGGTCGTGCGGATGATCCCGCGGTGGCGCAACAATTCTTTGTGGACATGATAAAAGAGCCCTGCCCCTTGCGCCGCAATCCGGTTAATCGGTGCGATCACGCGGTCAAATTCGCTGCGCGCCGCCTGTTCCTCCCCAGCCTGGCACAGATCCCAGACCGCAACAAAGGCTTCGGGCTGGCTGCAAAACGGCATCGTGCCCACCGACCCGCGCCGCATTTCTTCAATAAAATAGCCACCGCCCGCGCCGCCAAAGACGATCAACTGGTTGCCGGCACGCTCAACCATGTCAGCCACCTTCGCCGTGATCGGGACGCTTTCCACTTTAATGTAACGCACCCATTCACATTCGTCGGCCAGTTGGCGCGCCAAGCCTGGCGCGATGGTCGCCGTTGGCGTGTCCTGTAAAAAAATCGGGATTTTCACAACGTCCGAGATCGCCTTGTAATATTCCAAGACTTCGGGGGCGCTGGCCGGCATAAACGAAGGCGGCAGGATCATCAGCGCGTCGGCGCCATTTTGCTCGGCTGACTGGCTGTAAAAGACGGCCAGATCGGTGCCCGACGCGCCGCTGTTGATCACCACCGGCACGCGCCCTTTCACCTGATCAACCACGATGCGTGTCACACGGTTGCGTTCGGCCTCGTTGAACTTGAAAATTTCGCTGCCCAGCGCCACCCCCAACCCATGCACGCCGGCTTCCACATTAAAATCGACCAATCGTCGCAGGCTTTCCTCGTCAATCTGGCCGTTTTCCTCAAACGGTGTGATCAAAATGGGAAACACACCACGCATTGTATCTGTTTGCATCGTTTTCCTCTTTCCGCATGCCACAAATAAAGTAACGCTGTAAGCTCTGGGGGCTTGGCATATAGATGCGATTTATTTACTGTGTAATGATTGTAGAATTGTTAGTGTAATTTTATTTTTAATAAATTAATACATTTTCTTTTATAAATAAAAAAATGTTGCATTTTTATTGTACTATACTGAGTGCATAAATTACAGCTGCCTCTGTTGATAGAGTGCATCCTTGCTCCCAGGCCGTGGCAAAGGTAACTTCATCAAGTTGAGCGCGAGCAGTAGCCAGACAGTTCGGAAATAAATCACTTTCATGCGGCCAATCCGGTAAGTCAACAAGGGAATGGGGTGTGTTTGCCGCAGCTAACAGGCAAACGGCCTGAGCGAACGCTTCTTTAGCGTTCGCCACCAGGGCTAATCCTCGCAAATTGGCGCAGATACTTCCCTTCGCATTGTGGGCCATGTTGCTGATAATAAACTAGCGCTTCTTTAAAATGCTGCACTGCATGAGAATCAGCACCTTGCAGATGCGCCAACAAGCCCTGATTATAACGAATAAGTGCTCCCCAATAGCTGTCCCCACTTTGTTGGGCAAGTAGACTTGCCTCTTCATAAATCGCCGCCACATCCGAAAATTCATGCTGACAACGCAACAAATCACCCAAAAAAGAGAGACAATGCGCAGTCTGCCACTTGTGCCCCACTTGGCGATAGAGCACAACCGCTTCTTCAATGCTTGCGCGGGCCAGAACAAGGTCACCTTTTGCGTATGTATGTCTGGCCTGAACGAGTAACGCAAAGGCCAGGCTAGATTTGCCACCAATCTCTCGAAACAATGCGACGGCTTCTTTGACCGGCAAATGTTGGCCTTCGGGTTGCATCACATAATATTCCCAATTCGTCATCCATGCGATGCCCCAGAGGTCATTCACCTGCCTAAACAAACACTTGGCTTCCTCTGCGGCAGGTGCATAGTCGGCATAAGTTTTTGCACTCAAGCTGAGATAAGCCAAAGAGCGAGCAAGATTTCGCTGATCCTTCACTTGCCGATATAGGGCAATACTCTCATCAACCAAATCACTCGATATCTGGCGATCGCCAGGTCCACGGTACGCCCAAGCTAACAAAGCCGCTCCCTGCAAGATCTTGGCCCGTAAAGCTGGCATCTTACTGCTATCACAGGTAAGTGCTCGTTGTAACCAGACTTTTGCCTCGCTATGATAGTTACGGACGTACCAAAACCACCATAAGGCGCCAACCAACCGCAAGCCAATTTCTACATCATCTTGTCTGGCAAATTGAGGTAAGGTAAATGACCAGGTCAACGCTGCCCGCAGATTAGCATATTCCAGGGTCAGACGATCCAGCCAGTAAATTTCATCCGGTCCATATAATGCTAGATTGGCTGTTTCTGCGAAAGCGCAAAAGTATGCAGCGTGTAGACGATGTGCGCGTTCCAACTCATCCTGTAAGATTAGCTGCTCCAGTGCATAGGTGCGCAACGTCTCCAATAATTTGAAACGCCGCTCATTGCTCTGCGTCTCCGCCTGAATCAGGCTTTTGTTTAGCAAAGAAGAGAGAAGCTGTTCGGTTTTTGTGGATGCCCCTTGTAAAGCATGGATGGCTTCGACAGATGCCAGTTCAAAGCTACCCGCAAAGACGCCTAACGTACGAAATAATGTCTGTTCTTCTGTATTCAATAAGGCATAACTCTGCTGAATGGCATAGCGCAGCGTTCGATGTCGGGCCTCGAGATCAGGTGCGTCATTGTGGAGCAGATCGAGACTTTGGTTTTGCAGACGGCTGAGCAGCGCTTGGGGGGTGAAGAGATCCACACGGGCCGCAATCAGTTCAATTGCCAGTGGTAGACAATCCAGTCGTGTGCAAATCTGCTCGATGATGGCGATATTCTGTGCGGTGAGCACAAAGTCCGGCTCAATGGCCTGAACGCGCTGAACGAACAACTCGATTGCGGCGGTCAGGTCAAGCGCGGGCACTTTAAAACGCTGTTCGATGCGTAGGCACAGCGCAGCGCGGCTCGTGACCAGTAAGCAAAGCCCTAGGCATTCGCTCAGCAATTCCACCAACAGAGGTGCCGCCGCTGTAATTTGCTCAAAATTATCGAGCACCAACAACACTTTTTTCCTGCGTAGGTACTCGATCAAGCGCACTTTGGGGGGTTTGCTGTTTTGCCCACCCTCAGTCAGTCCGAGTACAGCCATCATGGCCGATCCGATCCGATCCGGCTCAGTGGTGGTGGAAAGCGGAACAAAATAGATGCCATCGGCAAAACTGGCTTGTAGACGGACGGCTACGGTGAGCGCCAACGTTGTCTTGCCAATGCCTGGTGGCCCCATCAGTGTGAATAGCCGTCCCGTGTGACCGAGCAGACGGTTGCTGATCATGATGATGTCGCGTTCCCGGCCAAAGATCGGCGTCATGGGAACCGGCAACTGGCGGTCGACCCATTCAGTTTCCACTACTATGGGCAAACCGGCTGCCAATTGGTTGCGCATAGCTGCCGGTAAATTTTCGCCACGCGCAACCGCCGCCAGCTCTACTATCTGGCGTGCGGTATGTGGCTCATCCTGCAAGCCCAAAGCGGGGATAAATTTCTCCAACACCGTAGCCAAATCCGGCAGCCGCTTTCCTTTCTCTAGGTTGCTGATGTGTGAACGATGATAGCCAACCGCGGCAGCGAGATCATCAATCGTCATGCCGGCGCGTTGACGCAGTTGCCAAAGCAATTGACCAAAGCTCGGGGTGATCTCGTTGGCGATTATGAGGTGAGGTATCGGCTCACGTGCAGGGAGTTTATGCGCCATTGCTACCTAATGATTATAGGGGCGCTGCTTCTGCGCCCGTCGTCGGGTTGTCCACTGGACGCAGCAGGCGGCGCCCCTACCTATTTCTATTATCTTACTCTGTTTTTAGCCTTTTTTCAAATGACAACAATTTGACGACCAGTTGAATACAAACTGAAAACAAATCGCCCACATGCAACCGGCAAACCGGCTATACTCATAGCGCACACCACACAATTTTATCCATGCTTCATTCTGATAAGGAGACTTTTCATGCAAAGGTTGTTCAGCCAAGTAAGCAATTTGTGCTATTCTTTTTTTATGCTACCGGTTATTTTGCTGGCGCTCGTTACTTCCATCCATACTGCCGCTGCTGAAGACAAAATGGAACCCCTGCTGCCCCCGCCACCCTACGTGACCGCCGAAGGACTGTGTATTTCTGTCGGCGTTAAGTGGGATAGCACAGCACTCGCAAAATTTGTGCCATCCCCACTAAAGCTCTCACCCGATGCAACCGGCGCGATCAATATCTGCAATGCAAAACGCGGCTATGTGATCACGCCAATTACCTATGCCAATTTTGATGTCGATCTGGCAAATTCATTAGCGCCAGATAGCGAATCATTTGTTTGGCAAGGATTCGGTATTTGGGCGGCGAGTCCGGCTGTGGTGAATACAGCTCGCGAGTATTACGGTGAACAGATCCACTTGGGCGATGCACGCATTACAGAGACGAAGACAGGATACCGGGCAACGGCAAGTCTGAACGGCAAAGAGGTCGTCGCCATTGAGGTTAAACTGGCGGACAAACCATGTACACCCGCCAACGCGCTCATCAGCTACCTGCATGTGCGCCTACGCACTGGCGAAATTCAGCGAATCGACTTTCCGGTTGCGCCCGATATTTGTGAGGCAACACCTGTCTCTGTCAAAGTAACTCCATTGACCAATGACTCGCTATTCGCCGCGTTACAGCCAAAGGAAGTGGTATACGCGGTGGTTGGCAAGAATGCAACTATCGGCTGGGGCAAACCCCTGACTATCAGTTGGAGTGCGCCCGCGAAATAAGAACATTATAATTACTCCTAAGCCCATACCAACGTACCTAGCACACCCAAAGCCTAGCGCTGCCAGCGTTATCGTTCTGTTACAAGGGGTACTCTGGGACGTTGACATCTCGTAAAAAAGGGGCTTACTGCAATCCCTTGTTGCAGTAAGCCTTTGATCGTTTAATTTTCTAAAAAATTCGATACCCGGTATATTTCGCCGCCAGCCGCTAGGTAATTACGATTAGAATGAAACCCATCACAGATTGAAAAAGACGCATTGCGCCCGCCAGGCTCAGAACAAGCTGAGAGCAAAACTACATGTGTAGTTTATAATAATTATCATAGCCGACAAAAAGTTGGCTGTTAATCCCTATTTCTTGATTGAGCCACAGCCTCGATTTTGGCGGTTTTCTCGCAGGGATGAAACTCGTTCCTACTGTCAGAGGTCAAATTCTATTTGCGCCAAAAATTTGGGATGTATCCTTTAAAATTGCAACGAACATTCCACCCATAGCAAAGAATTCGCCAACCTGCGCTAAAATTCCTAGTCTCGACTCTCCAATGAATCTGTTCAATCTAGCAAAGGTATTTACATGGCTAATCATTTACCAAACCGAATTCCGATTGGGCTTTGCGTCTACGGCATCGCTTATACCGCAGGCTTTATGGGCAACGGCACCCCGCGCGCGAATCCTAAGCCACTCACACCACACCAATTTCTCGATCTGGCGGCCAGCCTAGGTCTGAGTTCGGTTGAAACGCATTTGGGCTATATCTCGGCGCAGGAAGACGAAGCCGCGTTGCTGGCTTTCCGCGATCACGCCCAGGAACTAGGGCTAAAGTTCGTCTCCGCTGGCCCCAAGATTGATGTAGACGCCTTTCGCCAGCACTTGCCCGTGGCGGCTAAGCTGGGCGCGCACACGGTTCGCTGCGTGATCAGCGGCCTTTTGTGTGGCGATCGTCGGCCAATGGGCGGGCTGGAAGGCTGGAAACGGCACCTGGCTGAGACCGCGCAAAAGCTGAAAATTATCGTGCCGCAAGCCGAGGATCTTGGCATTCGGATTGGCGTTGAAAATCACCAGGATGCGACATCTGCTGACTTGATCTGGCTGTGTGAAGAAGTCGGTAGCCCGAACGTGGGTGTGGTGCTCGATACGGGCAACCCGCTGGCCGTCGCCGAAGACCCCGTCGTGTTTGCCGAGCGCATTTTGCCCTATCTGGTGCATGTACACTTGAAGGACTACCGCATGGTCGGCACAGAATCCGGCTATCGGCTCTTCCACTGTCCGATTGGCGCGGGTGTGGTCGATTTTCCGGCGCTGTTCCGGCTCTTCGATACCAAACCCGACGTGTTGCGCCATATTGAAATGGCGGCGCTTGGTGAGCGGCACATTCGCATGCTGGAAGAACAGTATTGGGCCGGGTTGGGGCCACGCCAGATCATAGATGCGCTGCCGGTCTTGCGCCGCTGGCGAACGTGCGAAACGGAAGCAGAATGGCAGACGCCCTGGGAAACCGGTGATGAAAAAATCTTACTCACGTGGGAGATGGAACGCCTCAACGAAAGTATTGAGCGCATGCGCCAGGTGTTGCAATTAAGTCAGACATCAATGTAAAGCATGTGGCAAGCAAGCCACTTATGTTCATACGCTCGTCTCTGGCCCACATCCTTCCGAGTCCAAAGATGCAAAATCTTATATTGCTACCTAATCGCAATCGGCTTGCGCTGGGTAATTTCGGCATTGATACCGACGCCTTACGCTTAATAGCTGGGCTGATTGTCGCCGCCGCTTTACTTTATCAGCAATTTCCCGGTCACAAAATCTGGTGGGCACCGGTGAGCGTAGCGCTGCTGGTTACCTTATTTTTTCGTGATCCAGCACGTCGGATCATCAACAACTCAGCCGCCGTTTACGCCGCCAGCGATGGCAAAGTGTTGGCTGTGGAAAAACTGCGAGATGCACAATTCGGTGATCAGGAATGGTTGCGCATCATCGTTTTTCTCTCCGTGCTAGATGTGCATATCAATCGCGCGCCGATCGCCGGCAAAGTGATCGATATCATCCAGGAGCGGGGCAGGTTTGCTTACGCCAAAGCGCAAGCTGCGGAACACAATATGGCGCAATATACCGTGATCGAAGGTGTGCATGGCCGCTGTATTGTGGCGCAGCGGACTGGGTTTTTGGCGCGACGCATTGTTAATCGAAATAAACTGCACTATTGCCTCGCCCAAGGGGAAAAATTTGGCTTGATCCGCTTTGGCTCACGGACGGATGTTTATCTGCCAGCCAACAAAATACAAGCGCTCGTCAAAAAGGGTGATTCTGTAAAGGCTGGCGAGACTGTAATTGCTCAATATATAAAGTGCTTCTAAGCAAAACAAGGAAGTTATCGATGACAGAGAAAAAAATACGTGTCGGTTTGATCGGCGTAGGCGGGATTTGTGGCCATGTCCATTATCCTGGGTTAGATCGCATTGCGGATGTAGAGATTGCTGGTTTGTGTGATCCAAACCCCGAACTGTTGGCCCGCCGTCAACAAGAATGGGAAATTGATCACTGCTATCAAGACAGTGTCACCTTTTTGCGTGACGTGCACCCGGATGCGGTCGTGATCGCCACGCCCAATATTGAGCACAAGCCATTGATCTTGCAGGCATTGGCCGCCGGTTGCCATGTGATCTCCGAGAAACCATTGGGTATGGATTTTGCCGACACCGTAGAAATTTACCAGGCCGCGAAAAAGGCTGGCGTGCGCCATATGACGGCGTTCACCTATCGCTTTGTGCCGGGGATGAACTATCTGCGTCACTTGGTAAAAAGTGGCGAATTGGGTGAAATTCGCCATGCGCGTTTTCAACGGCTGCAAGATTGGGGCGAGTTCCCGATTGGCTGGCGTCAATACAAAGACCTGGCTGGTTCCGGCGAATTAGGCGATATGGGCATTCATCGCATCGATTATGCGGAAAACTTGATAGGCCAAATTGCCTCGCTCTGCGGCATGACCAAACAATGGGTGCAACGTGATCGCACGCCAGACGGTCAACCGGTGCGACCGCAAGATGTGGAAGATTGGGTCTCCTGGATTGCCGAATTTAAAAGTGGTGCAACCGGCGTCTTTGAGATGGGCAAGCTCACCAAAGGATCGAGTCCCCAAGGCGACCACGATCAGGCCGAATTGAATGGCACCAAAGCGTCGGCCATTTACCGGTTACACACGCCCCACGAGCTTCTTTTTGCCAAAGCTGGGCGGGGTGAAGCGTATGAAGTACGCCCCGTGCCCGAAGAATTTCTCAAGCGCCCCGGCTCGCCACGCAACCCACACGAAGGTGATCCGCTCCAGGTTTTCCGGTTTGACCAAGCCTGGGAATTTATCAGCGCGATTCGCGAAGGGCGCGATTGTGAACCTTCCTTCTATGAAGGCATGCGCGCCCAGGCCGTGGCTGATGCGATCTTGCAGGCGGCTGCCGAACGCCGCTGGGTGGACGTGCCCGATTGTCCGGTGTAAACGATCAGTGAGATTCCGCGTAGGTCATCGCTTCCAGCCTGACAAGCCTGGTTATATCTCACCTGCCAGGGATATCGTTGATCGTCACGCTGGAAGCGATGACCTATGCCAGGTGTGATGCGAGCTAATTCAGTGGCAATCAACAGGAGAAAGTCATGCAATATCGTTTATTAGGCCGAACCGGTTTGCAGGTTTCCGAGTTAGGCTTTGGCTGTGGCGCGGTGGGTGGGCTGCTCGTGCGCGGCGACTATCCAGAGATGGTGCGCACCGTGGCACGGGCCATCGAAGCGGGGATCAATTATTTTGATACAGCCCGCATGTATGGCAATGGGCAATCCGAAACAAACCTTGGCCGTGTGTTGGCAGAATTGCGCGCCAACGTGGTCGTGGGCACCAAAGTACAACTGGCCAATGCGGAGATGGCGAATATTGAAGCTGCGATGGTGGCGTCGGTGGAAGGTAGCTTGCGCCGGTTGCAGCGCGAACAGATCGACCTCTTTCAACTCCACAACCCGATTGGCCTGCAACGGCAGCCTGCGCGTGAATGGGTGGGCATTGGCGATTTTGAACCAATCCTGCATACCTTTCAAAAACTCCAGGCTCAGGGCAAAATCCGTTTTTGGGGCATCAATGGGTTGGGTGAAACCGCCGCGTTGCATCAAGCCATTGCCGCCGGTCAGGCGGACACGATTCAAAGTTGTTACAATTTGCTGAATCCAACCGCCGGCGCGCCCATGCCAGCGAATTTCCCTTTTCAAGACTACGGACAACTGATCGATCGCGCCGCCGCCCAACAGATGGGCGTGATTGCGATCCGTGTGCTCGCTGCCGGCGCGCTGAGCGGTTCCGCCAATCGCCATCCGGTGGCGTCCCAGACGGTCGCTCCCATCACTTCCGGCCACGATCTGGCGGAAGATGCCGCGCGTGCGCAGGCCTTTCACTTTCTGGTGGCCGAGGGCTATGCCGATAATCTGGTCGAGGCCGCCATTCGCTTTGCGATCAGCAAAAAAGCACTGTCCACCGCGTTGGTTGGGATTTCCAGCCTGGAACAATTGGAACAGGCGCTTGCCAGCGTCGAAAAAGGCCCATTGGCGGCGGACGCCCTGGCGCGTCTGCCAGCGGTCTGGGCGAGTCTTGCTGATTTAGGAGTGCGCCCAGATTCTAGGTGAAAAATCTTCCGGGAAGGGGTCAGGCGCCCGCTGGTTAACGAACCAGTTTCTGACCCCTTCCCGGAAGATCGGCAGCATCCTATAATTGGGCTGCCCCCCCTGATTTAGCCGTTAATTGACAACTCAACCCAACAATGTTAAATTGAGCGTTACAATGGATACTCAACAACTAGAACAAGAACGGTCAATCGTTCACAGTGTCGAACAACTCTTAAAAGAATGTGGCCCGTTTGTGTCGCTGGCCGAGGCAGCGCGCCTCACCGGCGTACCGTTGCCGACGCTGTCGGATGCTGTGCGGCATGGATGTGTGCCGGCTGTGCGCAGTTATTTTGCGCAAGCCACAACCCCGTCTGCTTGAGCTAGGGCTAATCACTGAGATTAAGTTAGAACAAAACTTCGAACCCTTTGCGCCACTGCATTTTACGGGTAGACCTGCCTCGGAAACCCTGATTGAGGAACGGCGCTAAGGTGGCTCAATATTATTTTCTCGATAGTAGCGCCATTTTGATTTGCTCGTCACCTTTGTCTACGCGGACGAGGCGTTGAACAAGATGGCACCGGCGGAAGGTTTGGCAACCGAAAACCCCAATCAGTATCCTTAGTTATTGCTATGTTGAACGCATTGCCAAGGCGACCTAAGCGACATCAATTTTCTTCGACCAAGGACTGTTCTTTTAAGCGATTTCTCAATCTTTCAACTTGTGCCGTCTCATCGAAATTGTACCCGTAATCATCCTCTAGATAGACCCAAGGCTCGGCGGCAACGCCGAATTCCCAGGTTAACGAAGCAAACCAGATGTCATTGATGCCAATCCAGAAGGTAGCTGGTGACCAGCGAGAACCAGTCATGATTTTTGCCTGACCACGCTCGTCATACTCGTCAAAGACTGCATTCTCTTCACGAATTTCTGGTGTATAGTCAGCCGGCCAGCCAAAGGCTGTCCCTTCCCAAGTTTGGCCCACGGCATGCAGCGCCCTGGCATATTGAAGTACATCATCCAGGGCTGGAATCGCGACGGGGATCGCTGGCAATTTACCATTTTTATTCGTAGGCAGAGATTTAGGCATAGCCACTTGCATCTATAGGGAAGTTTTTTGAGCCATTACGGCCACTCCAAATAAATAAGTATACGGGCTAGGCTGATTTCAAAATTGCCATCGCGCCCAGAGGGCACCCACCTGTCAGGTCTCGATCCCTGGATCTTTATTTATTTGCAATAGAAGGTCAATTATACTATAGCTAACTTGTTTGGCGCAGTTCATACTAATCAATAACTCACCTTACGCACCGTAGGGTAGGATGGGTGAGCCACAGAATCGGCTTCGGCTGCCTGTTCAGGTGGAGCGGTTCACCCATCCTACCCTAACACTGCTGCTTCAATCATACCCATAGACCTAGGAGATTTTCGTATCATGGAATTACGTCAATGTGGCAATAGCGATTTGCAGCTCTCGGTCGTTGGCATCGGCTGTTGGGCTTTTGGCGGCGACGAGGGCGACTACTGGGGCGCGCAAAATCAGACCGATGTCAACGCCCTTGTCCGGCGCGCCGTGGAACTAGGCATTAACTACTTTGATACCGCGGAAATCTACAATAATGGTCGCAGCGAGACCTCGTTGGGACTGGCTTTGCAGGGTTTGCCGCGCGACCAGGTGATCATCGGCAGCAAGGTGACGCCGGCGCATTGTTATCACGATACCTTGATTGAAAGCTGCGAGGCCAGTCTGCGCCGGCTGGGCACCGACTACATTGATCTGTATATGATCCATTGGCCGCTACACGCCCACTCTGTGCGCCATGTCACAAATGACGAAACAATTATCAACCATCCGCCGACCATTGAAGAAGCGGCCGCTGCCTTGACCAAATTACAACAACAAGGCAAGATTCGCCACATTGGCGTGAGCAATTTTGCCAAGAACCGGCTTGAGGAAATGCTCGGCCTGGGTGTCAAGGTGGCGGCGAATCAACTGCACTATAGCCTGCTCGCGCGCGCCATTGAAGACGAGATCCTGCCCTATTGTCAACAGCAGGGTGTTGGCATCTTGGGCTATATGACAATCTTGCAAGGGATCCTGGCGGGCAAGTATAAAACGCTGGATGAAATTCCCGCGCCGCGCCGCCGGACACGCCACTTCCGCGGCGATAGCACCCCGCTGAGCCGGCATGGAGAAATGGGCGCCGAAGTGGAACTCCAACTCGCGCTAACGCAGATTCATGCCATTGCGGATGAATTGCACCTGCCGATGGAGAAATTAGCGATTGGTTGGGCCTCTGCCAATCCTGGCATCACGAGCGCGCTGGTGGGCGCGCGCAACGTCGTCCAAATCGAGGCCAACGCGGCCGCGGGTAATACTTTGCTGGCCGCCGATATCGTGGCGCGCCTGAACCAAGTCACGCAGCCGTTGAAAGAAAAATTGGGCCCCAGCTTTGACTATTACGAGCACACCAGCCAGGATCGGACGCGCTGACGCCTCTGGCAACCTAACATCCAACAGTTGCGCGCCAAAGTCGGCCACGATCTCTGATGGTGATCAAATTGTGAACTATGGCGTCGTTTTGCCGGTCGCGTCGTGGGCGGGCAACCCACACCCGACGGCATCGAATCGACCGCAACTGATTGCTTTCCTTTGACGGCCTTACCGACGGAACTCATGTCACCCCGCTGGCGAAAACTTGTCATCCTTGCCGCTACAGACCAAGCTGCTACTGCTTTTGAACCGACGACCTGGCGGGCCACCACAGTAGGTTGTTAAAAAATGGCATTTGCATTGTGCAGCAGGATTATATACAATACAGGGAGACTTAAGTCATCTACCCACGTTTACTCATTGGCCTCACCCTTTCTCCCCGTTTAGGGTTCCTTGGCGTAGGCGCGAGATTGCACTTAGAGAACGATGGCGGACGACAACTAGGTCTGATTCCACGTAAACTGTCTTCGATTTCCACAACCAAAGGAGAATGTAGCATGATCGTTCAGCAAAGAAAGAGGACGGGCCGCTTTTCCGTGCCTGCGCTATCATTGGTGCTGGCACTGGTGCTGACACTGGTGCTGGCGGCCTGTGGTACGCCCTCTGCGCCGCAAGCGGCCGCGGGCACACCACAGACCGCCCCTGCCGCAGGAGCCGCCGCAGCCCCAGCCGGACTAAAAGAAGTGCCACGCAACCGCACGTTTAGGCTGATGCGTGGCGGCACCAGCGGCCAGCACGTTGACTACGAATTGTGGAACCCCTATGCGGTTGGCGCCAACCACCAAAACGGCGCCAACATCATGTACGAACCGCTGGCCTTCTACAGCGCCTATGCGGATAAAGAGATCATGTGGTTGGCAGAGAGCTACAAGTATAACGCCGATGCCACCGAATTGACCATCAAAACGCGCCAGGGCATCAAATGGAGTGATGGACAACCCTTTTCGGCGGAAGATGTCGCCTTTACCTTCGAGTCGCTGAAAGCGCTTGGCCCCAAGGTGCGCTGGGGTGTGGATGTGCAGCAATTTGTTGAGAGCGCCAAGGCCATCGATCAGCAGACGGTGCTGGTCAAGTTCAAGGTGCCGGCGCCGCGTTTCTTCAATCTGGTCAGCTACAAGTTCGATATTGGTGTCTATATTGTGCCCAAGCATATTTTTGAAGGACAGGATTGGACGACCTTCAAAGCCTTTGACATTGCCAAGGGCTGGCCGGTAACCACGGGGCCATTCAAGGTCGTGGCCTCCTCCGCCCAGCAGAAAATTTACGATCGACGCGATACGTGGTGGGCTTCTGAACAGGGACTTGCCCACATGCCAGAGATGGAGCGCATTGTCCAGTTGCCCGATGGCCAGGAACAACAACAGGCGCAAGCGCTGATCACCAACGACATTGACATGGGCTTCACGCTTGACCCGGCTACCTTTGCCACGATCTTTGAACAAAACCCGAAGATCACGACCCATGCTGGCCGCAAAGCTCCCTTTGGCTACCTGGACTGGTGGCCGGTCTCCATGTATGTGAACACGACCGTAGCGCCGTTTGATAATCCCGATGTGCGCTGGGCTTTAAGCCTGTTTATTAACCGGCCACAGGTGATCGAAGTGGGTTGGTCGGGCGCCAACACGATTTCACGTTTGCCCATGCCGCCCTATCCGCCGTTGAAACGCTATTTCGATGTCTCCGAGGATCTGCTCAAGCAATACAACACCTCGGAATTCAACCCCGATAAAGCCAACGCCTTGCTCAAAAAGGCCGGCTTCACCAAGAATGGCGATGGCAAATGGATGAATGCCAAAGGGGAGCCGCTGAAGTTAGATGTGCTTGTGCCGGAATTCCTCAATGGCATGGGCCTCGTGGTCGTCCAGCAGTTGAAGGCGCAAGGGATCGAAGTAAACCCCAGCAATCCACCCGACTTTAATAACCGCTTTAACAAAGGTGACTACCAAGCGGCCTTCTATGGTCACGGTGGTAGCGTGAATGACCCCTACTTCACCTTATACCTCTATACATCGTCCAGCAAGGCTGTGCCTGGTGATCACCAAGCCAACTTCTCGCGCTGGAGCAATCCAGAGTACGATAAAATTGTGGATGAGGTCTACGTGACGCCCATGACCGACTATCCTAAGCTGGAAAAGCTCTTCCACGCTGCGATGGCGATCTGGCTGCCCGCGCTGCCCGACATTCCATTGACCGATCTTTATCACCGCATTGGTTACAATGAAACCTATTGGACCAACTGGCCCACGGCAGAAAATCCTTATGTCAACGGCGCCTCCTGGCACTTGACCTTTGAGATGGTGCTGTGGAATTTGAAGGCAGTGGAGAAGTAAAAAAGACAAGGAGATAGGAGAAGAGGAGACAGGGAGACAGGGAACACTTCTCCTCTCCTTGTCTCCCTCTCCCTTTGTCTCCTTGTCTTTTGGTAAAAGGAGTTTC
>JBBREZ010000091.1:0-17469 GCA_038225095.1 Caldilineales bacterium | reverse complement strand
CCGCTATCGCGAGCACACCGAGGATTTGGTGGGTAAAGGTGTTATTTTTACCGATTTGCAGAGTGCCGTGCGCGAGCATCCAGAACTCGTCCAGAAATATTTTATGACCCAGGCTGTCCTGCCTGATTATAATAAATTTACGGCTTTACATGCTGCCTTATGGGACACGGGCGCTTTTATTTATGTGCCCCAAAACACCAAGGTCGAATTGCCTTTACAGGTAATTTTGAAACAGGGCGCCGGCGTCGGTGGTTATCATCATACGCTGTTGGTGGCCGATAAAGGTGCCGAAGTGACCGTGGTTGACGATCTGCTGGGCGGCAAAGATAGCGTGCAGAGCAGCGTTGTTGAGTTGGTGATGGCCGACAATAGCGTGGTCCGCTACATGAATTTGCAAGACTTCGACCACACTACCTGGAACTTTATCACCGGACGGGCCGCCATGGCGCGCGATACCGACTTGCGCTGGATTCAGGTCAGTTGGGGCAGCCGTTTGACCAAAGCTTTCCTGGATATGGATTTTATGGGCCAAGGTGGTCACGGCGAATTATTGGGCATTTATTTCCCGATTGGCCGGCAACATATTGATCATCAAACATTACAATTGCACCGCGCGCCGCATTGTTTTAGCGACTTGCTCTTCAACGGTGCGTTGAAAGAACGGGCGCGCAGCGTCTATATGGGCGTGATCAAGGTTTTCCCCAAAGCCCAGAAGACTGATGCCTACCAGCGCAACGGCAACTTGATTTTGGACAGCACCGCGCGCGCCGATAGCATCCCTGGGCTGGAGATTGAAGCCGACGATGTTCGCTGCACGCATGGGGCGACCGCGGCCCAGGTGGAAGAAGAATATATCTTTTATCTGATGGCGCGTGGTCTTTCTCGCCCACAAGCGGAACGGATGATCGTTCAGGGCTTCTTCCAGGCTGTGCTCGACCGCGTGCCAGTTGAGAGTGTCGTGGCTAAGCTGGAACGGGTCATCGAACGCAAAATTGGCGGTTGATTAATAAATAAGGTAACGATTCAGGCGTAGCGCTGCCTAGGTAAATAGGTAGACGCCCATCAGTAGATGGGACGTAAACAGGGATACAGGCGTACTCCCTGTTTACACAAGGGCTGAACCGTTACCAAAGAAGGTAGGCACAATTATGATCCACGAACCAGAGAGCGTTAGTTGGTCATGATTTTTTGCTCTTTTGGCTGTATACGATGCGAGGAGAAAGCTAATGGCAAACGAATCTAAAGGTTATACCCATCCAGAGGCATTAGTCAGCACCGAATGGGTCGCTGCTCATTTGGAGGATTCAAAAATTCGCCTGGTAGAGAGCAATGAAGATATTTTGTTGTATGATATCGGACACATTCCCGGTGCCGTGAAAATTGATTGGCACGCCGACTTGAACGATCCTGTGGTCCGTGATTACGTCAATCAGGAACAGTTCGAAGCCTTGATGAAGCGGCTCGGCATTACCAACGACACGACGGTAATTTTCTATGGCGACAAGAACAACTGGTGGGCCACGTACGCCTTCTGGGTTTTCCAACTTTTCGGTCATACAAATGCCAAGGTGATGGATGGTGGGCGCATCAAATGGACGGCCGAAAACCGCCCAGTGACGCGCGACGTGCCCAGTTATCCCGCCACAAATTATGTGGCAAAAGCACGCGATGATAGCAAAATTCGCGCTTATCTTGGTGATGTGTTGGCCCATCTGGCGATCAACGGTCCGCTGGTCGATGTGCGCAGCGCTAAAGAATACAGTGGCGAATTGCTGCATATGGCCGATTATCCGCAAGAGGGCGCCATGCGCGGTGGTCATATTCCTAGCGCCAAGAGTGTCCCCTGGGCGCGCGCGGCGAATGCGGATGGCACTTTTAAGAGTGCAGAAGAATTGCGCGCAATCTATGAGCAGGAACAAGGCCTACAGCCTGATAATAACGTGATCGCCTACTGTCGGATTGGCGAGCGCAGCAGCCATACCTGGTTTGTCTTGACTTATCTGCTCGGTTACGATAACGTACGTAACTATGACGGCTCATGGACCGAATGGGGCAATGCGGTGCGCGTGCCGATCGAGAAATAAGCAAGTTTGCTATTTGTCCGCAGCGAGAATGATTTGATGCTTACTGATGTGATCTCGAAACCAGTTTACCAGGTTCTCAGCGATCTAACCCAAGAGTCTAGGTTAGAAATTGCCTTGCCGCTAGCCATCAAAGATTTGGTGCGCCTAAAGCTAAAAGAAACAGGCGAACAACGCATAGCCTTTGAACATCAGTATGCGATGACTTTTTCTGCGTTCAAACAGGCTTGGGAGACGGATACTGTTCCCAACAAACATTCCTACACCGTAGAGCAAGATTATTGGGAATGGGAAGCTACAATCACAGATGAGCAGCGTCTGTTGAAAATGCTTGAGCGTCTCGGGTGACATTGCAAGAATTTGAACAGCAAGTAGTACTAGTGGCTCTCGCTTCAGCCATCTGTGATATTCCAGTTATACTGCGCTCAACTTCTACGGCGATCAAATTGCGGATTGAAGTGAGATCCGTTGGGTTTATCGATGCTTTTTATAATGAAGATACAGGTACTACGGCTTATGCTTTAATTCAGCAAGGTCAGCGTATCTTTGGCGCAGATAACACTGGTGGTTGGCATATACATCCTTTTGCTGATCCAGATAGACATGATGCCCGATTAAATGCTATGACTTTTGCTGATTTTATTGCTGAAGTAGAACGAGAATTAATCAAGGGCTAGGGACTGACTATGGAAGCACTTAACCGTGAAGCCATTATTGATTATTACAAACATCCGCGCCATAAGGGCCATTTAGAAAATCCGGACGTTCACTATCAAGATCACAACCCACTGTGTGGTGATCAAGTCACGGTGGACCTGAAGGTAGAGAAAGGCGTTGTCGTGGATGCGATGTTTGACGGGCGTGGCTGCACCATTAGCCAGGCCACGGCCAGTATGCTGATGGAAGAAATTGTCGGCAAAACGCTGGACGAGTTGAAGCTATTGGATAAACAGTATATTTTAGAACTGCTTGGCATTGAATTAAGCCCAGTGCGCCTTAAGTGTGCTTTACTGCCATTAAAAGTATTAAAGGCCGGCGTCTGGGGTTTGAACGAGTGGCCGGAATAGTGATTTTAGATTGAGGTTTTGATGAGTGACTTTATCAAAGTTGCCACGGTTGACGAAATTCCGTTGTCAGGCAGCAAGTTAGTGGAAATTGATTATGTACGCGTGGCGCTCTTCAACTTGAATGGCGAGATTTACGCGATTGAGGATACCTGCACCCACGATGGCGGGCCATTAGTCGAAGGCAGCGTCGTTAATAATTGCGAAGTCTTGTGTCCACGCCACGGCGCGCGCTTTGATATTCGCACGGGTAAAGCGCTTAGCTTTCCAGCTTTTGAACCGACCAATACATACGCTGTGCAGGTGAAAGGCAACGAAGTCTGGATCGAATCACCGGTCTAATGCCTGTTCACCGCTCGTCAGCCGCGCTTGGTCAAGCTGGCTGAATGACTAGCGTGTAGCCTACTATTTTGCCCACTTTTATAGAGCAATTTTCTCACAAGGAGAATTATCATGAGCTTACCAACTGCCGATGAGATCCGCGCCGTCATCCAAGCTAATGTGCGCGACCCAGAATTGATGATGAATATTGTCGATCTAGGCTTGATTTACAGTATTGAGTTGACCGAGAATAACACGGCTGAGATTACAATGACGCTGACCAGCCCCGGCTGTCCCGCTGGCCCGCAAATTATTAGCGATGTGCAGCGCGAAGCGCATGGCGCCTTTCCTGCCCTGGAAGAAGTGAATATTCACTTGACTTGGACGCCGTTCTGGAACCCAGAAATGATGTCCGAAGATGCTAAAGAAGAGCTAGGGATTTTTTAGAACGTCGATCAGTGAGCGATTTTCTGAAGCGCTCCGGACCCTGATGACTTCTGCTTAATGCAAGCCAATCCAGCTTTCATGCCCATGGCAACGCCGCCGATCACGCGATCGGCGGTTTTCGCGCGTTTTTATTTCCTTGTCCTGGCTGTTTTCACCCTGCTCGGCTTTGGCTTACGCCTCTACCTGCTCAATCAATTTCCTTTCCGCGAAGATGAAGCCATTTATAGTTTTTGGGCCTTGCATTTCTGGCATGTTGACCCAATGTTTTTGACTGTGTGGCCCGACAAGCCGCCGGTTTTTCTTTGGCTGCTCGCTGCAACCTTCCGTCTGTTTGGCACTAGTCAGGCTAGTGCCCGGTGGTTGAACATTTTGCTCAGCACGGCCACCATTCCGATTGTAGCGGCCACCGCGCGCCATATCTGGGATGGGCGGACTGCGCTCGTCGTGGCGCTGGCCTTTAGCTTGAACCCGTTTGCGATTAGCCTTGCGTCCACGGTCTATACCGATCCATTGCTCGTTTTAGCAGGCAGTCTGGCGCTTTATCTGGGCTTGACCACGCGCGCCTTTTGGGCTGGCCTTTGGCTGGGCTTGGCGATCATGACCAAGCAGCAGGGTGTGTTATATTTGCCACTTGTTCTAGGCGTGTTGTTACAACGTAGCCTGGTGAATGTAAATTCCCCGCGCCCCATGCTTCGCCCTATTTTTGGATTTCTGCTTGGTCTTTGCATGATTATCCTCCCCATTCTTTATTGGGATAGCCTGCGCTGGACCGTTGCGCCGTCGCCGTGGGACTTAAGCGTCCGCAACTATGGTGCGTTGGCGTTGGTGTCCGTCACCCAGTGGCCGCAGCGTTTGCTAGCGTGGGCCGATCTTGCCTGGTATCTCACGGCCAGTTGGTTGGTATGGGCGTCGCTGGGCATCCTTATTGCCTGGAGATTAATTCAACGCAGAGACGCAGAGACGCAAAGGCGCAAAGGAAAATCAGATTTTCTTTTGTCACCTTTTCTCCTGATTATGCTTTGGTCGCTGGGTTTTTGCGCTTTACATGTGGTCAGCACGGTGCAGATTTGGGATCGCTATCTGCTGCCACTGGCACCTGTGCTAGCCCTGTCGGTTGGATGGCTGGTCAATAAAATCAATCAGCTGCTTTCGTCACGCGCATTCATCCTATTACTTTTAATCGGTTCGCTCTGTCTGCTGCCACCTGCGCTGCTGGCCACCACCGGCAAACTGCCAATCGGCGGTGATCATGGTGATTATACGGGGCTGACCGCTGCGTTGACTTGGCTTACCCATGAATATGGCAATCATGTCATTCTCTATCATCGTGTATTGGGTTGGCAATATCGTTTTTATTTGTACGACCAGGTTGCTGCTGGCGATTATGAGTTGCGGTGGTTTCCGAGCGCGGTCTACCTGGCCGACAACGCAACCAAAGCCCCGCTACGCCGCAAGTTTTTCCTACAACCCGATTGGTCGCCGATCCGCGATCTGAAAATGCATTTGGCCGTGCGTGGCTTAACCTTGACTCATCTCCAACATTTTGGAAAATTTACATTATACGAAATCAGACAGCCCACGCAGCCATTCTGTCCGTGGTGCGTTTGTGCGCCACGCGTACCGTGGATGACTTTGAAGTTCGCTTCTGATCAGAGTATGATGTCGCGACCATGAGCGTGCTACCTGACCAAACTCCACCCGTAAAAACACAAAGCGCCTGGCTGGTGCACGTAAGTTGCGCTGCCTTACTCGCACTTTTTGTGCTAGCGCTTTACTATCGCCTGCTCTTTACGAATCGCGTTTTAGCCAGCGGCGATATTCTGCTCTATTTCTACCCCTATCGCGATTACGCCAGCGCGATGCTGCGCGCCGGGCAGCTTCCGCTCTGGAATCCGTATAGTTTTCTGGGCGTACCGTTTCTCGCTAATCCGCAAGCCGCCGTCCTCTATCCGCTGCATTGGCCGCTAAGCTGGCTAAGCGTCACCAAACAAGTTTATTGGAGCGCTGCTCTGCACACCTGGCTCCTGGGATTGGGCGCTTATTTTTTGTTGCGCCGCTGGCACCTGAGCGCGTGGGCTGCTCTGATTGGTAGCTTAGTGCTGGCGGGCAGCGGTTTCTATGGCGGCTTGATCGGCCATCTCAACCAGATGAATGGCGCGGCCTGGTTGCCGTGGGCGCTGCTCATTTTGGATTACGGAACTGATGTCTCCTCAGCATCGGCAATTCGACAGCTAAAATCTATTATTTTCCCCAGCATACTCTTCGCCATCACGGTTGCGCTGATGGTATTGGCTGGCCACACGCAGACCGCTTATATTAATTTGTTTGGGATTGGCATATGGACTGTCTGGCCGATAATTGCCAGCGTGCGCAAAATGAATCGTCCTGCGCTGATCCCTGCTATTGCTGCAACTTGGCCACGCTTGCTCATTTTCGGGTTGGGCAGCGGTTTGGGTATTTTGCTCAGCGCGGCGCAACTGCTGCCCACGCTGGAACTGAGCAACTTAGGCTTTCGTAGTGGCGGCCTGACCTATGCTGTTGCCAGCAGTTTTAGCCTAAAACCGCTTTCTCTGCCTTTTACGCTGCTTCCCACCTATGGCCTGATCGATTTGGGCGTCGTCTTTGGCGTTGAAGGCTACACCGAGTTTGTGGCCTATGTCGGTTTAGTGGGCTTGGTGTTAGCCGGGATTGGCGCGTGGAAAGGACATGGTCGAGCACGCACGTTTGGTCTGCTTTTTGCCGGGCTAGGCTTATTTCTTGCCATCGGTCGTTGGAATCCTGCCTATTTTCTCTTGTATAAAATGGTGCCTGGCTTTGCACTTTTTCGTACGCCCGCCCGCTGGATGATGTTGTACACGATGGGCATGGCTGTGTTGGCCGGTACAGGCATCGACTATTTGCTGCCCAAAATAAAAAATTGGCGTTCAACCGGCCCACTTGCACAACGAGCCTGGCTTCTGCCTTTTGCTTGCGTGCTCTTGACCGCCCTTGATCTCATTTTCGCCGCCCGCGCCCTACCCTATACCCAACCGACCGCGCCTCAAGCCGTCTATGATGTGCGTACTGCACCTGCCCAACTCTTAACCGACCCCGTGCGCGTGGCTCTCGATCCCGCCGCAATGGGCCGCTTCCTCGGCATAAGCGCGACGCTCTTTGATCCAGGCGACGCGGCCGATCTTCGCCGCATTTTTCGGGAACAGGCTCCGGCGCAACTAGACGAACGCGCCTTTACTCAATTGTTAATCGCGCTCAAGGTGCAAGAGCTCCTCGTGCCGAATTTGCCCTTGCTCTGGCGCATTCCATCTGTGGACGGTTTTGATGGTGGCGTATTACCTTTGCAACGTTACATCAATTCGCTCACGCTTTTCGTATCGTCTGAGCATGTGATTCCCGATGGCCGTCTGCGCGAACAGATCAAGGAAATCCCCAACGCTGCCTTGCTTGCGCTGCTAAACGTGCAGTATGTGATCACAGACAAAGTGCGCGATCTCTGGTTTGAAGATGTCTATTACGATCGCCAAATTGGGGCTCATCTGCGCGCTGATGGTGTAAATAAAGTACAAATTGAAGTGCCGCAGCCGCTCGAAGCCACCGATATTGGGCTGATTGGTTACATTGAAGGCAGCCCACAAGCGTTACAAACGCTGCAACGCCAAAATGCGCCGGTCGCAGAAGTGACCGTACATCAACGTTCGGGCGCGGCGACGCATTTCACGTTGACGGCAGGCGCGCAATCTGGCGCTAACTTGGCTGATGGCGCACTGGACAGTCCACTAGCCACCAGCGGCAGGGTGAAAATTGCCTATCGTGACGTAGAGGGCACGCCCCCGCATCAGGGATATCTGACGCGCTTGACCTTGCCTCAACCGATGCAGCCGGTCTCGATCACGGTGCAGCGATTGGACACGCCATTTGATGTGGTCATCCAGGCCGCGACTTTGCTCGATGAGCGTACCCACATGTTTGCGCCCCTTTTGCCCAGTGATCGGGGACGTTTTCGCATGGTGCACAGTGGCGATGTCAAGCTTTACGAAAATCTAGATGTGCTGCCGCGCGCCTACCTGGCCCATCATGTGTTGGCGGCTGACACGCCACAGGCCGCGCTGGAACTGTTGCGCAACGGCCAGCTAATGGTCAATCAAGGCGCAGTTGTCGAAAATTTGGCGGCGTTTATATCGCAACCAGCCGCCACCGATCAGGCCAAAATGGTCAGCTATGCGCCAGAACAAGTAACAATTCAAGTTCGCACGATGAATCGAGCCTTACTTGTGCTCAGCGACAGCGCATATCCTGGCTGGTCGGCTACCCTTGATCAGCAACCAACCCCCATCTACACCACCAACTACCTCTTTCGGGGCGTCGCCGTGCCGCCTGGCGAACACACCATCACCTTCCGTTATCAACCAACCAGTTGGCGCCGTGGCTTATGGATCAGCGGGCTAAGCTTACTGTGCTGTCTACTACTTTTGGTGGGTGAGTTTCGCCGAAAATACATAGAATACCCTATTGACGTAAACAGTTCCTCGCTTATAATATAGGTTACAGATGAGTGCAGATTGCATAGATTTATATCTATATTTATCTGTATTATTTGTTTAGCTTAAAATCCCATTTCTTATACGTGATAAATAACCAAAAATCGACGGGGTAAGGTTTGGCTATCCCTGTTGTTTCCCTCAATGCTCAATCTGTGAGGTTCATCCGTGCCTAATTGCCGTCAGCGTTCACACTATGCACGATCTGCGCTGTGCCTGGTATTATTACTTTTGACCTTCATTTTGCCCTCATTCATAGTGAGTTTCTTGCTGGAGCCCATGATTGTTCAAGCCGAAGCTGGCCCCAACGCTGCCTACATTAGCCAAGCAGATACAGATACGCTGACCGCTCCAGTTATCCTCACTGATGCAGCCACAACAACTGAACCATCGATTCCCGTTGATACCGCTACATTGACGGCTACATCCACCGCTACATTGAGCCCTTCGGACACTGTAACGTCAACGGCCACGGCTACACCCCTGCCAACCGATACGGCTGTGCCAACCGATATACCGCTCGCAACCGACACACCTATTCCTGTAGCGACAGCCCCACTAATTGATACACCGATAATTGACACGCCGACCCCCATCGCCACCGATATACCGACATCAACGCCCATTGATACCGATATACCGATGCCGACTACAACCACCGTGCTGACACCAACCCTTGCTACAATCGCTCCCTTGCCAGATGTTTCAACGCCAACAGCCATCATTGCCGCAACGGTTATACCTGCGGCTGGCACACCACCACACCTGCTCATCAGCGAATTCATGGCTGATCCTAAGGCGGTCAGCGACGCCAACGGTGAATGGATTGAGTTGTATAATCCAACTGTGGACCCCGTCAATTTACACAATTGGGTCATCAAGGACTTGGGTAGTGACCACCATACGATCAATGTGGATCTGATCATCCAACCTGGCGCTTATCTGGTGTTAGGCCGCGACATGGACACGGCTACCAATGGTGACGCGCCGGTTGCCTACGTTTACACCGGCATCACATTAGCCAACAACGCCGATGCATTACTGCTGCTGGCCCCGGATGGAACGGAAATTGATCGCGTGGCCTGGGGCAATGCGGCTGGCCTGGAAATTACGGCGGGTGCGAGCAATGAGCGCGCCAACCTTGATCAACCAGCGCAATGGCTGACGGCGGCCTTGCCGTGGGCTGGCTCCGCCGGTGATCTAGGTACACCCGGCAGCATTTACATCCCTGCTCCTCTGGTCACGCCCACGCCATCCGCCGCGAATGCCTGGGTTCCGGTGAGTGAAGCTAGCCCTTTGCAAATCGAAGAAGTTGCCTACCAAGGCGATGATGGAGAGTTCATTGCGCTGCTCAATACCGGGGATGCACCACTCGATTTGAGCGGTTGGCTGGTTGGCGATGCCGCCATACCCGGCGGCGGTGAAGGCATGTACGCCTTACCCGTTGGTTATCAGTTGAATTCCGGCGCGCTCTTTGTGATTGCGCGCAATGCTGAGATTTTTCGGAACGCGTGGGGCCAAGCGGCCGATGCCGAATTTGAAGACCACGATCCTGCGCTCCCAACGCTCACGCGCCGCCGCGATCTGGCCACCGGTTCATGGGCGCTCAGCGACAGCGGGGATGAGGTGGTGTTGCTGAATCCAGCCGGCCAACTTGCCGATGCCGTTGCTTTTACGAATGGCAACTATGCTGCGCTGCACTTGACGGGTGAACTACGGCCCGCCAAAGGTTATTCTCTGCAACGGGTGCCGGGCGCTACATTTCCTACTGTTGCCGATGTGCGCCAACGTTTTCTCTATGCGCCGCCGCGGCCTTTTGCTGTGGAATTATTGCCTGTCGCACCACTGGCCGCCCATCCAGCTTTGAGCGACGGTTTCAGCGCCGTTTGGGGTTCGCTGGGCGCGCATAGTAACTTTAGCACCGGCTATACGGCCCCGCCCCACTATTTGTTGGCCGCCGCCGCTGCTTACGGCCTCGACTTTGTCGCGATGGCCGACACGACGCCTGCCGAGCCAATTATTCGTTCAAGCGCCATCGTGGCCATTCCGGCCTGGCCTTGGCAAGCTAGTGACGGCACACAGGCCGTAGTCTATGGGGATTCACGCCAAGCTATCGATCAGGCCGATGACTTACTGAACTTTCTGGACGCCAATGGCCTCGCGGCGCAATGGCAAAGCGCAGACCCACCGGCTGCGGCGGGCATCGCTGCACTGGCGGCCGATGATAGCACCGCACCGGGGGCTTTAACGGCATTATACAAGCGTTGGCTGGCCACGAACGCAGCTTTGTTGCCGGCGGGTAATGCCAATCCACCCTTGCCCGGTGCGATTAACCCGGCGCCCCGCTACACAGGGTTGGCCGTGACCAGCCTCGACCCAACCGGTGTATTACAGGCTGTGGCCGCCCATCGCGGTTGGTTAACCAGTGCACCTGGCCTCTGGCTGACGGTCAAGGCTGAATTGGAAAATGGCGAACAACGCTGGATGGGCTTGCTCCTGCCGCCCAGTAACAAAATGGTTTTGCACATTAGCTATGGCGACCGCAGCGGCGAAACGGCTGGACTGGCGATCTGGCAGAATAATAAGCCGATTCAGCAGCTGGATGAATTAGCCAAGGACGGCCTGTGGTCGGTTACTCTACCCGCAATCCCCGACAGCATGCTCTATGTGGTGGCTACCCAGGCCGATGGCGATTTTGCCGTGACTGCGCCCTTGCGCGTCGGCGCAGGCAGCAATAACGTTGTCATGATCAACGAAGTTTTGCCCGCGCCGGGCGGCGATTTGAACGGCGATCATCTGGTGGATGGTAACGACGAATTTATTGAACTCTACAATCCTGGTAGCGAGCCGGTGGCGTTGGGTGGCTGGCAATTAAGCGATGCCAATGGGGACAAGGCGCCGAACCATCACTTCACCTTTAGCGTCGGCCGCTATATTAATGGCGGCGAACATCTGGTGATCTGGCGTGTGGAAAGCCACATCAATCAGAACCATCTAGATGATTATGTGCGGTTGCTCAACCAGGCGGACGCTGAAGTTGATCGGATTAGTTGGGCGGTGAACCCAAGTCATGGCCTGTCGATCAGCCGGCTGCCCGATGGCCAGACCTGGAAAGCGGGAACGAAGGTTACCCCTGGTAAGCCGAATGCCCATGCGAATCAGCACAATGACAGTGGCCCATCGCCCGTGCAGACGCCGGTGCCCAAACCACCAAGCACCGAACACGTCATCCCAGACATTCCAACGCTAGAGCCGAACTACGGCCAGGCCAGTGGACCACCCGGCTCGGTGGCACAAGCAAAGTTGGCTGGGTTAGAGCAATCGGTAGAATTCCGGGCCATCGTCATTGCGCCGCCTGGGCTTTACAATGCCAGCATCTACGTCGCCGATCCCGCACCGAATATCCTGGAAGGCCCCTATGCTGGCATTGGAATTAATGTCTATTTGCGTAAAGGCGATTTTCCAGCCTTGCAAGTAGGTGATCAAGTGCTGGTACGCGGTGTCTTGCGCTCTTTCCGCGGCGAAATGGAGTTGCAACTGGATAAACCTGACCAGATCTGGCGGATAGGTACCAGTATTTTGCTGCAACCTCTACCTGTAACCTTACCCAAGATCGGCGAAAGCGTAGAAGGGCGGCTTGTCAGCTTTACCGGCATGGTGAGCAGTTGGCAGGGCGACAGCATTTATCTCACAGACCCGGCCAACCCCAATGCCCCGCCCGTGCGCGTCACCATACGCAGTAGCCTGGGCTGGAAACGACCGTATGTGCAGAAAGGGCAAATCTTTACCGTGATTGGCGTGGTCAGTCAAATGGCGTCCAATGTCCCGTGGAATGGCGGCTATCGGGTGCTGGTCCGGTTCAAGGAAGATTTGGTCAGGGTTCCAAAATGAGCCACTAGTTGACAGAGAAAGCGAGTTGTATTAGTTGCAGGTGGTATGGGGAGAGAAAATTACTTTTGGACCAATTGACGCAATGTCTATAAGGGTGATAGACTACCGAACAGAAAACTGCTTTTTGATATCCCAATTCTAATCTTGCTCTAATGTAACCATGAGATCATTGAGTATTATGGGCAAAGGTCTGCGCTTCTCAAAATCACCGCTCACGGAGGCGGTATTAGATATACAAGTAAAGCCAAGGGACGAACTTACACTTATTGCCCTGGAGGATATTCAAAAGGGGCATGAGGCAGAATACCCAACGCGCCAGAATCGCATGTATTTTCAAAGTGAGTTCTCTATTGATCCTGATAAGCCTTTATCAATCGCAAGTCGGTCGCAGATAGGCTATAACTTCGTAAGTGTTGACGAGCGCCAGATAGTTCAGGTGGGACTTAATGGGTTTACGTTTAATCGTCTTGTCCCGTATGAGAGCTGGGAAACTTTTTCTGCAGAAGCGCGAGTGTGGTGGAACATCTATCGCAATATCGCTAAACCGGAAGCTATTATAAGACTAGCGGTTCGTTACATTAATCGACTAGATTTACCTCTGCCGGTAGAAGATTTAAAGGATTATCTAAAAACTGTTCCTGAGATTTCTGGAGATTTATCCCAGGAATTAAGTGGTTATTTTATGCAATTGCGATTACCACAAGACGATATAGAGGGAAATCTAATATTAAGTGAGGCGCTCATTGCACCAGTAAAACCCAATGCAATTTCAGTGGTTCTCGATATTGATCTTTTTAGAGATTCCAAAATCCCAAACAATGAAGAAGCCATATGGGAATATTTCGAGCAATTAAGAATTAAAAAGAATATAATATTCTTAGCATGCATTACAGAGCGCACGAAGGAGTTAATATCCTAATGCCAGCTATTACTAAACAAAATTCTCCTGTATTTCAGAATTCTAGCGCTTTAGCCATTTATCCAGAGCAACCTCCGAAATCTATGGGGCATGATGGGGTAGCCTTTGAGACTGTGGCCAGATATGCATTTAATGGTATTGACTACTATTACAAATTTCTAGTTACGACTCCCATTCGAAAAACTTTATCTACTGTTAAAAATCGACTTATTGCTAAACGCGCCGAACGTCTCATAAACCAGTTGGAGCAAGCTCTAAGGGTAACACCCACTAGCAATCTGCCGCCGATTCATCTGTTTGAACTTGAAGATGGTTCTTTATTCTTGGAGTGGATAGTCATGCGTGGTAGAGTTGGCTTTAACTTTGAAGTCGATCACACGGAATCTGGCTGGTATATTTTGTCGAACGATGGTGCCTGTCAGCAATGGGGGGGCTTGCAAAACCTAAATCTAAATTGGATTGTTGATCAAATAAACTATTACCACAATTAGAATATGGCTGACTTTCCCGCTTTTTGCCTAAGGGGTTTACGTACAAAAGATTATGTAGTCCAAGATGCATTGGGTATTACTCTGGGGATTTCTGGGATGGCATTTGAACCAGACGTCAACACGGAAGCGTTACGGGCAGATGGAAAAATAGAAACTTCAATCAATTGGGAAGACGACGACTATGCCCTTGATTTCACACTAAGAGATTCTAGAAATGCAACCTTTGGTGTAGCACGTTTACAAAAAAGTAAAATAGATGAGGCTAATTTCCTACCTAATCCTCCTACTATACCCCCAGGTCAGCGTGTCTTCTATGAGCGAGCACCAGAGGATAAAAATGATTATCATGGAAATATTATTTATTTTGCGAAAATTCATAAAACCTTCCGCCGGCTTATCTCTGGAGTTTTAGCCTCGAATTCCGAGTTAATACCTCCCAAATATAGAGGCCAATAAGAAGTTGTTAATCCTAATAATGAAAAGACGTTTGGTCTAATGATCAAGCGTCTTTTTTTATAAATTATTTGCGGTTCATCCCCTGTTTTAAAATTAATAAAATAGTATAAGCGCGGCAGCGTCACCTTATAAAGCCCGATGTGCTTGAGCACATCGGGCTTTGTTTTTGATCTATGTAAGTAAACGGTAAGTTATTAACAAGCGAATGGTAAGTTAAATGGTGTTCATTTTATATTAGACTAATAGGTAGAAATTGTGACTATTCCCTTACAGCCACGCCCCTTTATTGAAAGATTTATAGCGCAAAATGAGTTTAACCCTGGGGCAAGGTCGAACGGATAGCCTAGAAAATTCCAAGTCAACTCAAATTACCATTCAGTTTTGGAGGAAAACTTATGCGCGACCGAGAAATTATTTGTGGACACTGTAGTGGTAGCGGGGCCGCGACGTGTCATTCTTGCAGTGGCTCTGGTCATTGGGATTGTGGATCGTGCGCAGGCACGGGCTACCGCGGCACGATGAAAACCCAAATCGAATCCAGCTATGGGACTACGTATGTCAAGGTGCCACAACCCTGTGGCAGTTGTGGCGGTTCTGGCCGGGTTGAATGTCGGAAATGTGGCGGATCGCCCTTGACCACTTGTCGGAAGTGTGGCGGCAACGGCTCTTTTTAAGTAGCGAATTACTGTTTGATGGCCTACTGCGCAGCTTATGACGGTGTGCTCGTGTACAAAAGCGCACCCAACGCCGTCGCATAGCCAGCATTTTCCGGCAGATCAATCGGCGCGGCATAGTATTGACTGACCGAGCTCAAGACGCGCCTGATGCTAGACATATCGGTCATATGGCCGATGATGACAATCCGCTCAATTTGTTGTGCGCGTGCGGCGTTGATCGCCAACAACCCGATCACTTGCCCCACCAGCGTTACCAACGCTGCGGCCAAATCTTCTCGATTGACATGCAGATCTGCTCGGGCTAATCGTCCAAAATTGACGGCGGTGGCATCCGCCGGCAGCGAACCAATCGGACCTGTCACCGCATCGGCCAAGCTTAAATCTACACGATTAGAGTCGCCTTGTTGGGCCAATGCGTCGATTTCGCTCGGATTCACGGTTTTCAAGAGCAACCGGCCCAGCCCTAACATCGTTCCACCACCCACGCCTGCACCCGTTACATGCTGATAGTCATTCCCACGCGCCGCTACCACGGCGGTACCCGAACCCGCGCTCACCACCAGGATTGGTGTTGACAATGGCTCGGCTAATCCGGCCAGGGCTTGCCCACCGCGCCCAATCGCTGGCAACTCACCGACGCCGACCACCTTGCACTGCCCGATTTGTGTAGGTAACAAGCGATGCCGCCCGCCCGTGACTGCCAGTTGTGGCAGAGAGGCTAGATCGACATCACCATCCGCCAAAATGGCGCGTACCAGTTCGGCGTCGGGCTGACCGCTGTAGGGGCGTGTCCAGTGTCGCCATTCGCCTTCCACCAGTGCAATCGCATCGGTATTGCTAATACCAAAGTCGATGGCTGCTTGAATATTTGTGCTTACTTTGGATGCCATGAGGTTATTTATGCCAGAGATTACTTATGCTTCAAGTTCGCTAAACAAGATTGACAACGAATTATATCGGAAGTATAGTACCTTGGGCAAAGTAAATGTACAAAGCCTAATTTATGCAAAGTGTAAAAATCACCCGGTCTAACCCAAGCTCGCCAGCGATGTTATCCACAATCTGAGGTCGTGCGCTACGTGTGCCCACCAAGCTGTCGAGCCTCACTTCGACAGCCAAATGAAGCCATGCTGAAAGAAGAGACAAAATGAAAACGATGCAGTTGCTAGAAGATCTAGCGTTCGACGACAAAAATGCGAACGCACAGCCACTCTTTGTCGACCAGCAGGGCAGAATCCTGCGTTTTACGCTGAAACCTGGACAAAGTATTCGCGAACATAACGCGCCTCATTCGCCTTTCTATGGGGTGGTGCTGAAAGGCGAAGGCATGTTTGCGGGTGGTGATGGCAAGGAACAACGACTGGGTCCCAACTCGCTGTTGATCTTTGCTCAGGGCGAGAACCATCAGATCCGGGCCCTCGACGAGGAATTAGTTTTTATCGGGTTCTTGCAGGGGGTTGATAAAACATAATCACAGAGGCGAATAGCACACTAGAGCAGTGCTAGTTAAGCGGATGTTCCAGAATAACACGGACTTTCAGCTTTACCTTCAGCAAAAACAGTCGGTTCTGCATGCTACCTTACTCATTAGACAAGGGTGGTCATGGACCTTCATAAGTAAGCGGTGAAACAAATGGGGTCCTAATCGAGAACGCAAATAGAAGTCGCACAATCGTAGGGCCACGCTATAGCGTGGCAGTACAGTTGAAGCTGCGCAGTTTATTTGCGTTCTCGATTAGCAGGTCTCAGATAAGTGCATGTTTATTTTTTCCCTAACAAAAATTGATATAGACTAGAGCCAGCGCCGAGCAGGGAGTCGTTATCGTTCAGTGCAACACTTATAGGCGTGGGACAAACAGCTGGTAAATCATGAAACATGAAGTGAGCATTGCGAGCGGATGGGGTTTGCTCATCACCCTGATCTTAGCCGGATTAATTGCACTCGGTTCGCGCAATCTGGCGCACTTTGATGCCGCCTTAATCGCGTACACCGCGGCTGTCTTGTTTGCCACTTTCGGTTTGACCTACCGCTATGTGATGTGGTTGCAGCGACCGCCTACGGCCATCTATTGGAAACGGGGCTGGCAGGCGTTCTTCAAACGTGGTCACCTCACCCGTAATAGCGGCAACGGGGTGCGCTATGTGGTGGACGACATTCTGCTCAACCGCTTTATCCTTGCGCGCAGTTGGCTGCGCGGTGCGGCCCATTTGCTCATCATGTGGGGCTGCATCATTGCGATTGCCATTACCTTTCCGCTGGTCTTTGGCTGGCTACACTTTGAGTCGCTACCCAGCGATATTCGTATCTATCAAGCCTACATCTTTGGCTTCCCCACCTTCACCTTTCCTATCGATTCTGCCCTGGGCTTTTTTACCTTTCATGGCCTGGTTTGGGCTTCCTTTCTCGTGATTGCCGGTGTAATGTTAGCGATGCGGCGGCGCATGCGTGAAGCGGGCGCTGCGGCTGTCCAGATCTTTAGCGAAGATTTTATGCCACTGATCCTGCTCTTTGCCGTCAGTGTGACAGGGCTGATGCTCACCGCCAGCTATACCTGGCTCAAAGGCTATGCCTACGATTTTATCGCGA
>JBBREZ010000090.1:0-17620 GCA_038225095.1 Caldilineales bacterium | reverse complement strand
GGTGTAGCGCACCGCAATGTGCGTGATCTTGGTTTGTTCCTGATCGTCTGCGCGCCAGCGCCGGTAGGTCGTCCAGTGCAGGATCTGGGCGACATGGTCATAGGCCTGAGTATTTGAGACACGCACATCGCGTCCGCTGCTGTCGGTGTAGGTCTGCCAATCCTCTTCCGTCGTGCGGGTTTCGAGGTTGGCGAACAGGCCTTCCTCTTCCACCGCGCCGGTCTCGCGGTTAGCCCAGCGCGGGTTGCGCGTCTCGAAGGCAAAGAGGCCGTCGTGTAGGTGTGCGCGCACGCGCGCCAACAATGCCTCTTGGTCGGCGCGCGTCAGAAATGCTTGGAAGGCGTTGCCGGTCAAAAAGATCAGCCGGAATTGCTCACCGAGGTCGAACGTGCGTGCATCGCCCTCGACCCAGCGCGTGGACAGGTTGGCAGATTTGCTGCGCGCCCGCGCTAACATCCCAGAGACGATGTCCAAGCCGGTCACGGCGAAACCCAGCTGCGCAATTGGGATGCTCACGCGGCCAGTGCCACAGGCGATCTCGAGCACTGGGCCGCCGGTCTCCTGCGCCAGCGCGCTGTAGAATGCGATGCCCGTGTCGCTGTTATCCTCGATGTCGTAGTTGCGCGGGTCGGCGAATTCTTCTAGGTTGTTGTAGTAGATCAACGAGCCACCGCCTAATTCTACGATCATATGCCTGCAAAGCGGCACAGCTTGACAGGCTTGCCCCCGAACAATTATTGGTCGCGCAGCGGCGGCTGGTTTGGTGCTGAGTCACACCAGGCTTACCGTTTACTTAATCGGTTGGGCAAATTGGCGTTCGGCGGCACGACCCTACTATCAAGGACAACAGTAGTCTATCTGTACATGGATTCTGCAAGGCACTTAATGACTTCTTTTCCAATTGTATATGCTTGTGTTATTTCGTTATAGGTTACAGTAGAGGGTATTTTACCTGCATGAGCAAACTCATTTCGCCACTCAATGATGTTGTTATAGCTGCTCTTGATGCTTACTCTTTTTGTTTTCAACCAATGTTGTTCTGATGTGTCAAGTTTCTCCTTAAACTTCTCGACATACTTATCTCCAAACCTCTTAATATATTCGCTTCGTATGATGTCGATTTTTATTCTCCCATTAATCCTATCAAAATAGCTACGAGTGAAGGAGCCTAATACTTTGTGCTTCGCCTCGCCAAACTCGCAAAAAATATCTTTTATGGCTAATTCGTATACCGTAGTGGCTGTTACTGCGACAAATCCTATATAGCGTGATTGTATAAAAGGATCGGATATGGTAGACATAATTGAATCCAAATGTGAGATAACGTCGTCTGCTAAGATGTAATGATCGTAATATGGCATATCAGCTTCCTAGTAAATGCTTCTTTACCAGAGCAAATCTCCTCTTTACTACAGATGTATCCGTAGTTCCCAGCGTGGTCACTTCTTTAAAAGCGGCAGCTTCAATGAGTACTCGATATCTATCTCCCAGATTAGATGGAATATTGTCGATATTGTCAAGGATTGTACAGAATACCGAGTCGAGCGCACTCGTATTCAATCTACCACGAAGATGGAATGGTTTTTCCCCCAGCTCATCGCAGATAAGTTTTGCTGCTCTTGAGAATTGCTTCTGGAAATGATAAACCCTGGCAGTATCGCCTTTGATATTTTTCCGCAATGCTATATTCATGAATTCCTTCATGGGTTTTTCATATTCAGAAATATTCTGGCTGAGCGAAAAAACCCGCAATACAAGTTCTACATCCGTTTGGTGTTTATCTAGATTCTTCTTTCCGAGCAATCTCCTCCAATTTGTATCTTTGTTTAGTTCGCGCAATATCGAATTCAGTTCTCCACGAAACACCACGCTTCGTATCTCTTGTGGTCGTAAAGGTGTACCACCTGTGTTTAATCTCTCAAATATATGGTAAATGCTCGTGTTTTCTCCTGTCGGGGAAAGCTGTCTGATATTAATCGCCCGTAAAACTGTGCCACGTAGCTTGCGTTGATCTGACTCTGAAAGTTCTTTAAATTGTTTTTTGTAGTAAGGACTTTTTTCGTGTAGACCTTGCAAACGAAAAATTTGCTTCTTTCCCTGAATGCTTTCAATACCGAAAAAACCCTCGAAGAAAAAAACGACACTCATTATTCTCTGTTGTCCATCAATGACGAGATTTTTGTTCTCATCGTCGATGTAGAAGAAAACTGGAGGAATTGGTAGTCCTAGAAGAAAAGACTCGATCAATAATGAAGATTGGCGGATAGTCCAAACAAACTCGCGCTGAAATTTAGGAATGGTAATATCATCGCGTTGCCACATATCATAGATCCCAGACAGGGTAAAATCAGAGGGGTAAGCGGCAATGTCATAAGTTATAAGGCTTTCATCCTCCTGGGTCTCATCTAGCTCCAGATCAAGTTCACTATTCTCGACGTTTACGTTGGTCATCCTATAATCCTTCCTTATCAATACATTTCATAGACATACTTTTGAGCCAGTCGTCACGATTATACCATAGAGCGTAGGCAGAGTTTTTGGGAATATGATTTTAGCCATATGCATATATCTTTCATTCTCGAACAAGTCAGCCTTAATATAGCCTGATAGTGCGACCGAACATGTTTATACCGATTTGGCTATTGCTCTCCTAACCCCTATTCCAGCACCCTCAAATGACCCGGATTGAGCAGCCCATGCGGGTCCCAACGCGATTTCGCATCGAGAATCGGCTGGCCGTTCCAACGCACGTCTTCGTCGAGCCGGTGGGTATGCGGGTTGGCAATCCATTGACCAATCGATTCGCAATAGGCGATCAGATCCCACAACTGTTCTTTGTCATGAAAACGAACAATGCTCATCCCCTGCGGCACCATCTCGCCCCGGAATTTCATAAACTCGATGTGGGCCAGCAGCTCGTCACCATAGCGCGCTTTGCGCAGTTGCAATTGTTCAAAGAGCTGCTCGGGTATAAACGAATCTTGCAGATAAGTGTAGTTCGGGTCCGCCTTCATCACCCACATGGTGGTGTGGTTCCAGGCGAAATCGGAAAGCATCAAGCCGCCTTTGTGATACTTTTCATGGGGGCTGTGCCAGGTGACGGCGCCGTGGTGCTTGGCCACCCGTGTTTCTAATGTGGACGGCTCAATCACCACTTCCAGCAGGAGCAGCGCCTTGCCATCGGGCGCAATCCCCGGTTTGACCAACTGGCGAAAGAAACCGGGGATCGGCCATTCAAGCACCGTCACCAGGCGTTTGGGCAACGTCTCATCTGCGACCAGGGCTTGCGCGGCGTGGAGGGCAGCTTCCAGTGTAGCGAACGCCACCGCAAATTGCGCCCACGGTTGCGCGGGTGCCAATGCTAGCGTTAGATCGAGGATGAAACAGGTGATGCCACAGTTGTGGATCACCCCTTGCATAGCTGCTGCGCCCTCGGCATCTGTGCTTTGGAAGGTCAGCACGCGTGGCGTCTCTTCAATCGTGGCAACCGTGACCGCGAGCACGTTGCCTTCGTCCCACAGCGTGCCCCAAGTAACCGAACCGATCCCGCCCGACCCGCCAGCGAGAAAGCCACCAGCCGTCGCCGTCATCAGCGTGCTCGGATAGAAGCGTAATTCTGCGCCAATTGTGTTGGCCTGGCGTTCGATGTCGATCAGCTTGACGCCTGCCTGAACTTGGGCAAATTCAGGCGTGAGGGTCAGGATCTGATTGAGCCGCACATGGTTCAGCAGAATGCCACCCTGCATCGGCACCCCCTGGCCATAGTTGCCCGTGCCCGCCCCGCGCGGCGTGAGCGGAATCCGCGCGCGCACGGCCAGCGCAATCACCGCCAGCATTTCATCGACCGTTCCCGGCGCAACTTGGACATCGGCCACTTTGCCATCCAATTCCGGCGTCAGCACCGGCGAAAACCAATAATGATCTTTCGACCGGTGGTAAAGTTGTTGCGGATCGGTCAGCACATTCGTTGGGCCGACCATGTTTTTTAATTCATCAAGCATCGCTTCGGTAAGGGTATTCATGTTAGATCCTGGTAGACGGTAGATGATAGACAGTAGATGGTAGATAGGAAACAGCCGTCTACCTACTACCGTCTACCGGATAGCTACAGCGCGTTTGTAAGAAAAGGAAATCCCCGGCGCGCCGCAAGCTAAAAGGACGAGAATAGGGGGCGGTCTGTGGCTGAAAGGCAACGCCTTCTACATAGCTGGGGCGGAATTTCTCTTTGGTTTCGCCAACGAAGCGTGGGCAATAGGTCAAAAATTCTTCATCCACTAGGCCAGACTGCAACATGCCACCCATCAAGCGTGGGCCGCCTTCGCAGAGCAACGTACGCACGTTGTAGTCTGCGTAGAGCAATTGCGAAAGCTGCGCCAAATCCACCCAATCCGCGCCCAAGCGTAGCACATCCATCTGCGCTGTACACTCGATGTCTTTCGCCTGTTCATAGCCATGCGTGGTCGTGGCAAGGATGATGTGCAGGTCAGGTTGCTGAAAACAAAATGATGCTGCATTCACATCACCGGCATAGGAGACGATTACTAGTTTGGGCGGGTGCGACCGCTTTTCTGCCTGGCGCAGCGCAGTAAAGGCGGCCTGGTCGTCTGGGTAAATAAATTCTGCCGTCCAATGGTGCTCGGGTTCAATTTTCAACGTGCCGTCGCCGGTCATGACCGCGTCGGCACGGGCGCGCAAGAGGCCCATCAACCAACGGTCGTGGGCATTGAAATTGGTCACGTCACCGCCAGACGAGATGCCAGGTTCGTTGTACGAGACCCGGCCATCACGCGCCGTGGCAAAATTGGTGTAGGTATAGGGCCGGCCAGCGATGGCCGGAATATGCCAGTCGCCGCCGTACAGGGTGCGGAAGGCTGCGGGCAACGAGGGTGTTTCGTCGTGATCTTCGGTAAAGAGCATGGTAAATGGACTGCCTGGACCGATGGGATTAGATTGCATAGTAACCTCATTGAGTGTTTGTAAATAATACGACAACGTACAATTAGATTGGTGCAGATGTGTGCAGCGCACTGGTCAGGCATTGGTGACTAATCCAGCCGCGCGTGTGACCAGTGCAATGCACGCACGAGTTGCTAAAATCTAACGTCGTCGCAATAATTGGGGCATCGTTGAACTGCTCCGTGTGCGTCGCACGGCAGATAACCTGACGGGAAGATGGTCATGTGGGGCTGCCGTGCAACGCACACTCCGCTTTCACTTCACATAAACGACGGTCTCATTTTCCATCGATTCAATCGCCGCCGCAATCACCTTTTGCGCAGCCAGACCCTCGGCGCCGGAACCATCAAGATCCTCTGGTTTTACGCCTTCGCTGATCTGCTCCACGAAACGATGAAGGCGGGCACGGAACGTGTCGTTGAATTCACGATAGCCACCAAAAAGTGGATTTGTATAGACCGTTTTCTCTGGATTGCCCGCCGGATAGAGCGTCGCTTCGCGGTACATGTCATCGATCACAAAGCGGCCATTGACGCCGGCCACTTCGCAACGCTCCATCGGGTGGCCGCGTTCGATGTCATAGCTGCCGGTGAGCGTGCCCACTGCGCCATTTTTAAACTTCATGTTAAAAACCGCGGTGGACCAGATTTTGCGCCCCGGCGCTTTGGTCGCAAAACAGTGCACCGCTTCTACGTCGCCGCAAAAGTATCGCATCACATCAATCGTGTGCGGGTGCAGCGCTTTCAGGTGAAAATAGGGCGAACTTTCGCGCGGGTTCATGATCCACATGCTCATGTTGATGAAAAGTTGGTGGCCGATCCGCCCTTCTTCAATCCATTTTTTCGCCAGCCGCGCCGCTGGCGTAAAGCGATGATTTAGATTAATGCCATAGCAGAGGCCTTTGGCTTTGGCCTTGGCGACCATCTCTTCGCCTTCTTCGACTTCATTGGAAATTGGTTTTTCGCCCAACACATGACAGCCAAACTCCAACGCTTGCATGGTCGGCAGATAATGCTCACTGCCATATTCCTTGCCGCCGGTGGCGACGCTGCACGCCTCCGGTTGCAGCGTCTCGAGCATCTGCTGAACATCGTAAAACGCCGGTACGCCAAATTTCGCGGCGGCTGCGTCGGCACGCGCTTTATCCCAATCGCAAATGCCGAGTAATTGGGCAAGCGGGTCTTCTTTATACATTGTCGCATGGATATTGCCGATTGCACCCATGCCGATCACACAAACTTTTACCATTGTGATATCTCCGGATTCACGAAAAGACGACAACGAATTCGGACACTAGCGAATTAACGAAGGGATAAATTCGCTAGTTTCCGAATTCGTTGTCGTCTTGGTTAGGCAAAAGGAAACGTCCCTTTATAGCCCAGCGTGCTCAATGCGAACTGTGGGTCGCTCACAAAACTGATGCCTGGGTACATTGGATTTTGTTGATAGTGCAACACAATGTTGGCGCGCATGTCATCAGCCGGGTCTTGACCGTATTTTGCCCCTTGATGTGGAATGTGGCTGTAGAAGAGTACGGCATCCCCGGCTTTTGGGTAGAGATGCACCAATTCTTGCTCATCACACCAACGCTGAAACGGATCATTGCGATCTTCGGTGTAACGCAAATAGGGCCGTAACTCAGCGGGCACAGGCTTGTCCAGATAACCCTTGACGAAGGTCAAACGACCGCGCGCTGGCGAATTATCAGTCAGATAAAAAGTTGTGTTCATACACAGGGCAATCGCGGGACTTTGCGCTTCGGACTTTTCCGCTTGATAATAATAGTCGTAGAAATCCATATGCCACTCTTGCGTGTAGCCACTAGGGTTAACATGGGCGCGCAAGCTGCGCAACTGACATTGTTTGCCTAACATTGTTTTTAGATAGGGGGCCACGTTGGCCTGGCCGAGTAATTGTTTCGCTAAATCTGGCTGGAGCGCCAGCAATTTCTCGAAGGCTACGTTGCCGACGCCATTCTTAATCTCGTACTCGCCGCGGGCATACATGCCATAGAGAATTGCTTTCCATTGCGCCACGCTGGCGGCGTCTAGCGCCTGCGGGATCAGCAAAAAGCCATCACGGTTGAGCTTTGCCAGATTGTTTGCGAGCCCAGTTTGGCTGTCCATCTTTGTCTGCCTTTCATTCCGTGTTAAAAGTTGAATTCTTTGACAATCGTATAATCGGTATAATCAATGGTATCGGGATCGCGGTCGAGATAGGGGGCAAGTACTACCGTTTCATAATAGAACCAGTCGGCGGGAAACTTGCGTTGTTCTGGCGCGCCGAAATTGAGGGTGAGCGCCTCGGCGTTTTCAAAGATCCAGACCACGGCATAGCTGTCCACACGTTTTCCATGGAAGCCTTTGAGATGAACTACCTGCAGCAAGCCGGGCACCTTCATCTGTTGCAGCGCGGCGGCCACATCACTTTCATAGCGCGCGATGTCAACGCCAGACCGTAGTTCGTGTTCATGAATCGCGTAAATCATAGGCTTTCTTTTGTTCCGTTGGCGCTCGGATCTAGACAGGCCATTACCAAACAAGATTTTGCAACGAATTACACGAATTAGGAATATTCAATTCGTGTAATTCGTTGCAAAATCTTGTTTGCTTAAAACAAACTCAATTGCTCAATCTCCGGCTTTTCTTTGCGCACTCGGCGTTGTGGCATGGCCTTAAATTCTTTCAGAGCCTGCTCAATGTCGTTTACGAAACGGGAAACTTCATTCTCCACGCGCTGCCCAAACAAGAAACGGGTCTTGGCGTGTGTCAGGACTAATTTTTTCTGTGCGCGTGTCATGCCTACGTAAAAAAGCCGGCGCTCTTCTTGCACGTCAGTTGGCTTGTCTTCCCTTTGATAGGGCAGCAAACTTTCTTCGCAGCCAACCATAAAGACGACCGGAAATTCCAATCCCTTGGCGGCGTGTAGTGTCATTAACGTCACGCGATCAGCGCGTGGATCATAGTCGTCCGTTTCGTTCTGGAGCAGCACGGCTTCTAAAAAGTCTAGGCGGCGATTGGTGAAAGGCACGGCGCGTAAGCCTAACTTCTGAATCCGCTCGTTTTGCCTTTCATCGAACTTGCGACCAAGCGTGTTGATACGAAATTTGTGGATCATTTCAATCAAATCAGTAACGGTGAATGTGGCGCTTGCCCCTTATAATTCGTGTAAAAACGGCATTATTTTTGCTTGATGCTTTTTGGGAATATCGGCGTTGAAAAGTTGTTTTTGATAAAAAAGCGCCTGCGAATTGTGAATCAACGCCAAATAGGCCAGCAGCTCGCGCACTTCTTTATACTCGACCAGCGGCGTTTGACCCACAATTTGATACGGGATGCCCGAACGCTCAAAAGCTTCGCTCAATAATCGACTTTGTGCGCCCAGACGGTAAAGCACGGCAAAATCGGCAAACGAGCGGACGACCGTGTCGGTGCCAGGGACGCGCCCGGAATCGAGCGAGAAATAGCTGGTGCCGCCGACCATCTGCTCAATTTGATGGATCACATACTCTGCTTCGGCTTTGTCGGTGGGCGCAGCATGAATATCGAGCTTGGTCTGGTCGAAGAAATCTGACCAGATTTTGCTGGCTTCGCGGTCCGCGCCTTTGACCATCACCTGCCCCGAAGCAGCTAGAATCAGTTGGGTTGAGCGATAATTTTGGTCCAGATGCAGGATTTTTGCGCTGGGAAAATCTTGCGAAAACGTGGCAAAGTAGGTGCGATTCGCCCCCCTGAATCCGTAAATTGCTTGATCGGGATCGCCAATCGCGCATAGATTGGCGCCGGTAGCGGTCAACAGGCGCAATAGCCGATACTGCGCAAAATTAATATCCTGATATTCATCAGTTGAAATCCAACGGAAGCGCGCCTGGACTTGTGTAAGCACATCCTGCTGAGTCTCCAATAATTGTACAGTTTTCAGGATCAGATCATCAAAGTCCACCAGTTGGTTCTGGCTGAGCGCCACTTCATAGGTATCATAGATTTCAATCAACGTGGGGTCATTTGGCTCGGCAGTTTGCAACGCTGCCGGTGACAAAAGCTGGTTTTTGGCTGTTGAAATCTGGGCTAGCGCTTGGTCGATGGCATGCTTATCCAGGTCTGGATAAAGCTGTTTGAGCAACGTCTGGCGGTCCTCGTCACTGCTAATCGTAAACGTGGCGCTGACGCCAATCCGTTCGCCTGCTTGACGCAACAGCCACGCGCCAAAGGCGTGAAAAGTCTTGATCGTCAATCGCGCCGCCACTGCCGCGCCAACGAGCGCTGTCAAGCGCTGCGTCATTCCTTCGGCCGCTTTGTTCGTAAAGGTGATCGCCAGCACATTTTCTGGTGCGACCGCCTGCTCTGCGATCAAATAGGCGATGCGCTGGGTTAACGTGCGCGTCTTGCCCGTGCCTGGTCCGGCAACGATGAGTAGTGGCGTGTCGATGCAAAGCACGGCTGCTTGTTGCTGCGCGTTGAGACCCCTTCCTAGCCTTTGATTGGCAGAGGGAACGGTTGGCTCGTCAGCCGTGAGTTCGGACTTGTCAAACTCAGATAATACACGAGGGAATGATTCCCCTCTCCCAGCGCCGCGCCCGGGGGAGGGGCTAGGGGTGGGGTCACTAAACAGATCAACTTCCGTCCAGATCGCGCCTGTGTCATGCCCTGGCTGATCCTCAGCGGATAATGCGGCCTGCTTTTTCGCGGCGCTACGCTTCTTTCCACCAGCGAACAAGCCCAATTGCGCAGCAGAAACCTCACGCTCTTGTGCCTCGAAAAGCTTGACGACGCCATATTCGCCATCATAACCGGCGTCAATCGTCAGTTCGCCTGTGCGCATGCGGCGAATACCTTCGGCCAGCAGTGGGCCACCCGCCTGTTGAATTTCTTCCAAGGGTAGATCTTGGAGAATCGTCAATTCTGAGCCAAGTTTGGCTAGCAACACCGCATAATTTTGTTGCACCTGCTTGGAACTTGCACCCACGCCATAGACTTCGCCCAGAATTTCTGGCAACGGGATCAAGTTATGAAATAGTTGTGGACGCGCTGGTTTTTCGCCAATCGGGCGATCAGCCAGCATAGCGACGCGATTCATCACGCCGACGGTGACTGGCTTGCCGCAAATTGAGCAGAGGCCATGATGCGCCAGCGTCGTCGCCGGATCCCAGCGAATTTCACATTTGCGATGACCGTCGTAGTGATATTTACCTTCTTCGGGAAAGAACTCTAGCGTGCTGACCGCTGCGCGATCATTTTTCAAGGCGGTAAAGATCGCGGGGTAATTTAGCTCGGTATCAAAAACGGTCGCCTCGCGCGCCAACTTTTGGGGTGAATGGGCGTCTGAATTAGAGACGAGCGTATACCGATCTAACGATGAAACCGACCAGTTCATCGGCGGGTCGGACGAGAGACCGGTTTCCACGGCAAAAATATGCGGCGTTAGCTCATCAAAACATTCGTCTACCGAGTCGAAGCCGGACATCGAGCCCAACAGGGCAAACCAGGGCGTCCAAATATGAGCAGGGATCAGATAGGCTTGCGGGTCAGTTTCGAGCACAATTTCCAGCAGATCATGCGAGTCTAGTCCTAAAATTGGGCGGCCATCTGAGCGAATGTTGCCGATCTTTTCCAAGCGCGCCTGGAGAACTTCTACGGCGGCTAACGAGGGTGCAAAGAGCACATGATGAATTTTGCGCACCTTGCCATTTTTCTTGTAGATGTTGCTAACTTCGCCTGCCAGCATAAAACGCACGTCACGCTGACAGGCCGCCGGCACGGTGCTTTGAACCGCATCGGCATATTCATCTTTTAAGCGAAACAGACCTTCTTCGGCTGGCTCCAATTTTTGCTTCATCTCTTGTAACCAGCCTGGGTGCGCAATGTCGCCCGTGCCAACCAAGTGGACGCCTTTTAACTGCGCCCAATGGCTCAGATGCTCAAAATCGAGATTCCGGCTGGTGGCGCGCGAAAAGTGGGAGTGGATATGGAGGTCAGCGACGATTTTAGGCATAGGGTATCATCCCTGGTGTAGGGCGAACAGAGCCATTGTTGTGACGTTGGCGTTAATGTCCCACAAAAATACCGATGTATCTAATAGACAAACCAAATCAACTTGGCACAAACGCGGCGGAGGCATGCTCTCATGCCGGTCCGGTCGCACAAGAGCGTGCGCGCTCCACGTTTGTGCGACTTCTACTGGTTTGCTCTATAAGAGTAACCTCATGGCATGTAGTCCGCAAAGATATCGAGCGGTGCATCAAAATCATCGGCAATAGATTGGATCACATCGGCGGCACCACCTAGCCTACGTTGCGGACGCGCCTCTGGCAAAACTACTAGTTTGACGACGGGCTTCTTGCCTTTGGCAATGATAATTTCTTCGCCGGCCAATGCTTGTTGAATTAGTTTTGATAGATGAGTCTTCGCTTGCTGAACGGTCACTTGAATCATACACCTGCCCCTCTGGTTCAATGGACAACAATGTCCAATTCCGCAGCGTTTAACTCGTCTGGTCGCAGAACTGGCAAGTATCGCTTAGATGAACTATATCGCAATGTCATTCGCCAGTCACGTAAGAGTAGCGAGGGTAAATGTCGCTGTCCGCCATAAGCTTAGGCATGACATCAAGTATAAAACGGGCGCGCATTCACCGCAAATGTGCTCTTTGTCCTATCCATATACCGATTGAGAAATCTTCCTACATTTCTTGCAACCTTTGTCATTGAATTTTACGGTTGTCTAGGATGATCGGCAGGACATTGTCTATCAAGTTGGGCTAGGAATGAAAGGAAGTATATTAAAATTGATAGACAATGCGCTAGAACCAGAAGGGCAACCAGTGTAAACTTGAGTCAAGAAACGCTTGCGCCTGGCAGCAAGCCAAACATGGCACAATTGGAGAGGTGACGAGAAACCATGAACACTATTCTTTTGATTGCTGCCGCCGCCATTTATAGCGTGGGCGGCTACTATATGAAGCTTGCCGACGGACTTACCAAAGGTGGCCCGACTACTCTGATGCTTGGCTTGTTTTGCCTGGGCGCGCTCTTACAAACGATCGCCATGCGCCATGCCGAGATGACCATTACTTACATTGTGGTGTTGGGCTTGGAGGTGCCGGCCTCGCTATGTTTGGGGTTATTCTTTCTGGGCGAAGGCATTACGTCGACTAAATTGATCGGTATGTTGCTGGTGGGGATTGGGGTGGTGGTGTTACGCTTATGATGCCATTACGCTACTGCTGGCGCAAGTAAGCCGGCCAGTAATGTTTCTGTAAAAGTAATCTCTTGTTCAACCCCAAGCCGTTGATAGATCTTGAGCACTTGTTCAAAGGCACCATGCGCATCTGTGGGACGATTAGCGTCGCGATAGGTTTCCCCTAAGGCGCGCCAGGCTGGTCCTAGCGCCCAGGGATCCTGCAAGGTTTCACCCGCCTCAATTGCTTCCTGGCAAAATTGTTCCGCTGCGATAAAGCGCATTTGGGCGCGCCGCACATGGCCTAGCACATAGAGACAGTAGGGGCGCACCACCACCTCTTCCCGCTGAAGACCACGCTTCGCATACGCTTCGGCTTTGTCCAATTCGCCTAAGTAAACATAAGCTTCGGCCAAGTTGGCTTCGTTGAGCGCCAGCCAATAAGGGTGATTGAGTTCATTGAAAAAATCCAGGGCGGTTTGCGCCGGTGGCACGGCGTCGGCATAGCGCCGTTTGACCAGATAAGCATAGGAGAGATTTGTGTTCGTCACCCCAATTGCACAGAGCAAATTGCCAGTCGCCTGGTAATGGCGACCGGCTGCTTGAATATGTTCAACCGCGGCCTCCAGGTGGGCATAGCGCGCCTCTAAAATGCCTAATGCCTCATGTAATTTGGCCCAATGATGCTCATTGGGCAGGTGACTCGCCAGGTTCAAGGCGTTGGTGTAATGGGTGCGCGCGGCTGTATAGTAGCCTGCTGCATCTTCAATCTGACCTTGTAGCACTTCTAAATCAAAACGGGCGTGTGACACTTCAAGGCGCGCCTGCTGGCTGTCACCCAAATAGGCGAGCGCGCGGCGTCCGATGTTGATCCGTAAATTGACCGCTTGGGTGGCACGCAGAGCGTTGACGCTCTCCAAGCTATGGCGATACTCTGCCAATGCGTGGTCAATTTCGCCAACATCAGTCAGCAGTTCGCCACGCAATTCTTGGGCACGGGCAGTGCTCGGCGCAGTAGGAGGCCACGTCACCTGCGCTAGGGCATCCAATCCTTCTTGGGTGCGTCCGGCAGGCGCGCATAACTGTGCCAGAAGCAGTGCTAGCACCCGCTGGTCTTCTGGGGTTGGCAATGGTATTTGGGCAAGTGGCACAAACAGCTCCAGCGCTACGCTTGCTTGTCCCTGCTCTATTTCCTGTTGGCGGTGGGTGTACCACAACCAGAGCGCCATGTCGGGTCGTCCACTTTGCACATAATGAAAGGCGGCAATCGTGAAGCGACTACGCTCTGTGAAGAGTGCGGCCGCCGCTAAGTGTAATGTTGCTTTCCGTTCTGGTGGCAGTTGCTGGTAAAGCGCCGCACGCACCGCCGGATGCAGGCCAACGGCGTCGTCGCCCTGCACTTCAGCCAGACCTAGTTCAAGCAGCGTGCGCAGTGCTTTCTGACTGTTTCGCCAGGCATCACGCGGGGCGCTGGCCTCGAAGACAGCCAATTCGTATAAAAGCGTCAGCTCCGCCGGCGCTAAGTGCTGACGGAGGCGGGCGATAAACCAGTCGAGCGTCACTGGCGCAGACAGTTGTTGTAAGGTCTCGGCTAGCGGCGCGCCACGCTGGTGCAACACCAAAAACAGGCGCAACAAAAGCGGATTGCCGCGCGTGAAAGCCAATAAGCGCTGTTGCTGGGTCATATCCAACGCGATCTGGGCATGGCGCAAGAACATGGCTAGATCGGCGGCGGTTAGTGGCGTCAGGGTAAGCAGGCATTCCGGGTCAGGCTCCGACAAGAGCTTTTGACCAATGAACAGCAGCGGTGCGCCAGTGCGCGGCGAACGCACCAAATCTTCCAGAAAGGCGCGCAACTGGCGGTGTTGGGCTGCATCTTGTAGTTCATCGGCGAGGAGTAGCCCAACTTCATCAAAACAGAGAAGTGGCGGCGTAGCCTGCAAAGCGGCTAGATGTTGGCGTAATGTCGCAATCGCTTGGCTGATACTGATTTCTTGCGGGGCGGTGTTTAGATAGAGCCACAATTCAGAGACGCCCTGCTGGTGCAGAAAGTAGGCAAGGGCAAAGAGCAATTGGTCCAGATGATTCGTCAACCCTAAGCGGAAGGTATACCAGAAGACACGCCCAGTGTGCCACCCGGCTGCAACCTGTGCGCCTAAACTGGTTTTGCCCAAACCGCCGCCCCCGACCAAATGGACAACACGACCGGCCCGTAGCGCCTGCTGGGCCTGCGCCAAAAGTGCCGTACGACCAATTAAGGGGCGGGCTTCCGGTTGCTCCAGCCGCAGGGCAGGGCGGAGCACCTGTACGAGGGTTTCACCCAATGCCGCCACCGCTCGCTCCAGATAGCGATAATAGGTAGAACGACCCATCGCTAGCAAGCGAACGACCTCGATTTGTTTCAGGCGTGGTTCTTCAAAGTAGGTCAGTAGTAAGATTGCCTGATGATAGGTTTCTAAATCGGGTGGCAGGTAGCAGACTGCTTCCCAGATCAAGCTTTGTAAAGGCGATTTGGGGTGTGCTTCCCACTGATGCCAGGTGGCGCGCAAACGCTCATCCATACCTGCCACGCCTGTCAAGCTAATCTGACGCCGTCGTGTAGTCGTCGGCGCGGCGGCAAAGAAGACCGAAGCCAGCGGTGAATACTTTTCCAGCCACTCTGTATCATCGATATGTTCAAGGGTTTGGCGCAATGTCTGCACAAATCGATCCGAATCAATGGCGCTAGAATTTGGATGTATAGGCTGAGTCATAGCACAAATTCCTCGGTTTGTGGGAAAATTTGGGACAAAAAGGCCATAAACTGAGACTTTTTGCCGGTCCGGTCCGGCCCCTTTTCATATATAATATAATAGATGTTTTAGGTAGTTTTTTTCTCGTTCTAGTGATGCCAACCGCTCTATCCATTGGCCGTTTACGTTGCATCCTTTCGGTTGTTGTCATTACCTTGTCTCGTTCTATCCTTCTTGATTCTATGAACGAAAGTATCTATGATTTTGTACGGTTAGCTTTGACCGAAAGGAAAAAATGCAATGATAAACCAATGTTACCTCAGGAAGTTGATTTCGCCCTGCTTGATCTGGACAATTGTACTGGCTGCCCTGTTGTCGCCGTTCGGTTCGTCTGTGGCTTGGGCGCAGGCGGTACCGCCTGCCTGCTTAAACGATGCCGGCCAGCCTATCCGGCCCAACCCGGCCTATCTCGACCCGGGCTGGACGAACGCCTGGGTCTTGCTTCTCAATTTTAATCATGCGCTATCCGCCAGCTATACCACTGGCTGTATAGGTATGATCACGGCGGCGAACCCCCAGCCGGTGAGCTATCAGTTGATTCAATGCCCACTCCAGAATAATATCAATCAGATTCGCGTCGGCGGCGGCACCGCCCCATTTGATGGGAACTTTTGGATTGAGTGTCCGGGCATCACGCAAAATAACTATGTACACGCGAGTTTTGGCGTTTGGGGGCGAGCCAGATTTCCCACCAGTAACCAGTCCTATTTGCTCATGAGCCACCAGGATGTTGCTGTCAAAGCCGCTGTGGACGCAACTTGGCATATCACCCTGGACAGCCGTTATGGCGTCAACACTTACAATAATTTTGCGAACCAGGTGAATGTGGCCGGAAAAATTGTTCCCTTTAAGTCCGAAGTTGACCGTACGTTGGGTACGCACTACATCAATAATCAAGCGCTCACGCCCCATTTTAATGTGGCAGGTTTCCCCTTTGATGAAAGCCAACCCATCACGATTGGCGCCGCCGGCCAGACGATGACGCTCTATGAGATGATTGTCGATCCACCTGGCATGTGTTGTCGTAGCCAGTGAGCCAATGCTGCCCGTTTAAGCTTTGCTCTAAGCGTAAATTCTGCTCTTGAATCCTGCCGGATGCACAATCCGGCAGGATTTCTTTTTTACATGTTTTGACGGCTAGCCGCGCTGTTGCTTCCGCTCGCCAAATATCTTATCCCAATTCCGCCATTCATCCTAACCTTGCTACATTGAAGCCATTAGACATTATTGGGATTAACAGAATTGGGTAGACAGGCTTCGACGCTTCGAGGTGAGCCTCAGCCGAACCGTGAGCGTTCGACTGAGCGCTCACGCCGAAGTCTCAGCCGAACGGTAAATCGGTAAACAGGGAGGCGTCACCTGTATCCTTGTCGTCGCTTTATTAGGAGCGTCCCTGTCTACCAGCGCTGACGCCTTATTCCCGATAATGTCTATTGTGTTCAAGCGATTGTGGGACTTTAGCCGCGCTATCTGAGACTTTTGCGGTTGAATTGACTACTGGAATTGTTTAGAATGGGTCTAGAGTTCACAAGCGTTTGTGAACACAAGTCAATCCAGAGCATCACGATAAGGAGAATTAATGATGAGCACCAAAGTAAGATATATGGCCTGCGTCATGCGGGCCAACCACCAAGCAAGTGGTGCCAGGGCAGCCATAGACGATCCGCCCTTTACCGTCCGCCGGCGCCCCTGGTATGCACAGCTTCGCCACCACTGGTCACCCTCGTTGCTGAGCAAATTAGTTGGCAACAGCCTTCGTTCACTAATAGCGCTGGCAATGATCATGGCTGGCCTGATCATCGGCAGCGCGGCCCCCGTTGCAGCAGCCACCCCCTATCCGGCAGGAAGCAGCATGATAGCGCGTCCTTTAGAATGCTATCGAAATGGCGCCTCCTACCCTTTAGGTACAAGGATCGCCGCACCGTCTTTCGGGTATTTGCAATGTGAGTTGCTAATCAATCAAATCAATCCGCATACGCTAGTGGGATGGGTGCTGCACCTAACATGAGCAAAAACATAGATGCGGCATCACAGAACAATTAATTGAGTCAACGGTAAGTTGTCAGCAGCACTAACAAATCGCACTACGTTTCGCTTAAATCTAGCACAAGGAGAGTTATATGAGTAACATTCGGGTTGACTTGGATAAGGTCCAAGTACTGGAAGGACAAGGAATCGGAGAAGGGAATTTCGAGCTTAACATTAAGGTGCAGGAAGGCAGCAACAAAGTATCCTGGCCTGACCCCTATCCTGCCTATAGGGTTGTGGACCAAGGCGGCGCTGTCTACAATATTGGCAAGACAGTTGGCACCTACGCGGTGAACACCGGCACGTTGAGCAAGTTGTATAACCTCACCGTGAGTGAGATCGACAAGGGCACACTCGGCCAGGACGACGTTGGGGCGGGAACGATTACGTTCGATCTGACGCCAACTATGGCCCCGTCCACAAAATCTATGACCGTTGAACTGAAGCGCCCCAACATGAGTTGGCTCGGCAAGGTCAAGGTCACGATGACGGCCCAGCGGGTCTGATGCCGGCGACCGGCCAGGATTGGGCGAAAAGGGCTTCCTAGGTGAGGGGTGGGGGGGGCACCCCACAGGTTGCCCCCCCCCCCCCCCCAAAACTGGCGGGGGGGGGAGGTTAGATTAAAATATGGTGTGTTGATAAGGGGGAGTTTTTGTGTGGGGTGAAAAG
>JBBREZ010000089.1:0-17623 GCA_038225095.1 Caldilineales bacterium | reverse complement strand
CTAATTGTGGAAAGAGATCCACGTTGTGTTGGCCACGATTGAACAGAGTAACTTCGTGACCGCGCGCCAAGGCTGCCTCCACAATATGTCGCCCTAAAAAGACTGTCCCGCCAAGGATTAAGAGCTTCATAAAAGAACTCCCGCTACTGAACACGCGCTTTTTGTCTTTGCCTGTCACGAATTATATTGTGCGACTAAACAGGCGTTTCTGCGTATTGATACACAAGTGAGATTGCCTTGATTGAGGAGGATCATGCTGTAGAAAAACGTGGTTGTCAAGTTATAAGCAGATGAAAATGTGCCTGGCGTGCTCTTGCCTAGCGTGAGATCTTTTAGGCTATTTTCAAAGCAACGTGCTAAAACTACGATATCTTGGTGTCTGTTAAATTCTTGTTGAGCCTATGTTTGCCGTTTGTTAACAATATCTCGCTATCCTGACCCATGCGTAGTAAGCTCATATGAATTCCCCGCGCATGCGCGGTTCAATCGCTTGAATATTTTTTATCTGAAAGCGACTTAATAAACCAACGCCCCTGAAAAATAAGGGGCCTGTTTTGTCAGCTACTCAACAATTGTGCCAGGTATAAGTCAGCAAAGCGTCATTTTGTGATTAGAAACTTTAGCTACAATATCCTATATCTGGTGTTTGCTAAAACCCTTACGTGTGGAGGTTGTGCGTGAATAAGCGTTTTCTAGGCCCTATCCTCAGTGTGCTTCTCATTGCCGGCGTTGGGGCGGCGATCTTCTTTTCGGTCCGTGGACAGCTTGCTGCCCGCCGTGTGGTCACCGTGCATGGTTTGATTGGTTCGGAAAAAGAAGAGTTTTTTCGCGATGAGAAGGTCGTGCAAGCGTTACAGAAGGGAGGCTTTGCCGTGCAGTTCGAGACGGCTGGTTCACGCCAAATTGCCACCAGCTATGATCTGACCACGTACGATTTTGCCTTTCCGGCTGGCGTACCGGGGGCTGAGAAAATTCGGCGCGAACAGAAAATCAACAAATCCTATAATGTCTTTTTTACGCCAATGGCAATCGCTTCGTGGCAACCGATTGCTGATATCCTCGTGGCGAACGGTATAGCAACTAAGCAAGCTGGTTACTATACCGTAGACATGCAGCGCCTGTTAGATTTATGTACGCAAGGTAAACGTTGGAGCGATCTAAAAGACAACAGCGCCTATAATGTTAATAAGCGGGTCTATATTACTTCCACAGATGTACGCAAATCGAACTCCGCCGCGATGTATATGGCGCTCGCCAGCTACGTAGCCAATAACAATAATATTGTGGAGAACAGCGCCCAGATCACCACCGTCATGCCTTTGGTCGATGAGATCTTCCGTAAACAGGGCTTTATGGAAAATTCATCGGAAGTGCCGTTTGAAGATTATCTGGCCATGGGCATGGGCAAGTCGCCACTCGTCATGATCTATGAATCGCAGTATATTGCTCGCGCCGCTCTGGCGAATGGCAGCATCACCTCTGACATGGTGTTAATGTATCCCGAACCGACCATTTTTACCAAACATATTTTGGTGCCCTTGAAGCCAGATGGCGACCGGCTTGGCGAGTTGCTGACCAAAGATGCTGATCTGCAACGCTTGGCGGTTCAACATGGTTTTCGCAGCAATGATGTAGCCTATTTCCAAGAATTTGTTCAACAACACAAACTGCCTGTTCCACTCAACTTGATCAATGTCATCGAACCACCGACCTATGATGTGCTCGAAGGCATGATCCAGACGATTGAAAAAAGTCAATAATAGGTACGGGATACGGGATTAGGGATTCAGAATTTGCCGTATCCCTAATCCCGTATCCTGTATCCTAACATAACCCACAAAGGAGCAATCTATGTCACTCGAATTGACCCCACCTGAATCGTTATCCAATCCTGCCCCATTGGCGGTGCCAGCGCCGGTGGCGGTTGTTCCGCAAACTGAAGCCGAAAAGGTAATTAAGCTTGATCTGGCGGCGACCAAAGGGTTGGATGACAAGGTGAATGAATTTGTCAACACCGTGCTCAAGAACGATGTCCACAGCGAAACCTTCACGCAAAAGATCAACTCGATCCATACCCTGGGCAATGCGGAAATGCGCGCTTCGGCGGCCATGTCCAATCGCATGTTGGAGCGCCCGATGAAGGCAATGGAGGCTGGCTTGCTTGACTCCAAATCCGAAGTAGCTCGCTCTTTGACCGATTTGCGCAAAACCGTCGAAGATTTGGACCCGTCACGCCAGGGTGACCTGTTTACACCCAAGCGGCTCTTCGGCTTGATCCCGGCTGGGGATCGCCTGCGCGATTATTTCTTGAAATATCAATCTTCGCAACAACATATCAACGCCATCATCAACACGCTCTATCGCAGTCAGGATGAACTACAAAAGGACAACGCGGCGGTCGAAGAAGAAAAGGTAAATTTGTGGAATGCGATGCAAAAGTTGCAACAGTACGTCTATGTTGGGCGCAAGATCGACGGCGCGTTGGCGGCGCGAGTGGCTGAACTGCAAAACACCGACCCGGAAAAAGCGCGTGTCGTCAATGAAGAAATGCTTTTTTATGTGCGTCAGAAGGTGCAAGATTTGCTCACCCAGTTGGCGGTTAGCATCCAGGGCTATCTGGCATTGGATATGGTGCGCAAAAATAATCTGGAATTGATCAAGGGCGTCGATCGCGCGACCACGACGACCGTTTCCGCCCTGCGCACAGCCGTCATCGTCGCCCAGGCGCTGGCGAACCAAAAATTGGTGCTCGACCAGATCAGCGCGCTCAACACCACTACGAGCAACTTGATCGAATCGACCTCGGCCATGTTGAAGAAGCAGTCCGGCCAGGTCTACCAGCAAGCTGCCAGCTCCACCGTCAATATGGAGCAATTGCAGAAGGCATTTAGCAACATTTATGACACGATGGATATGATCTCCACCTACAAAGTGCAGGCGTTAGGTTCGATGCAACAGACGGTTGATGCGCTTTCCGGCCAGGTGCAAAAAGCCCAGACTTACCTGGATCGCGTGCGCACCGAGCAAGCTTCGTCCGCCGTGAGTGACATTAAGGTGCTGGATGATAACGAAATTCATCTTTAGAAAATATTTGTCACTCGCCTCATTGACAAGCGGGGACTAGAGATTAGAGATTTTTAATTACCGGTCTCTGGTCTCCCATTAAAAGGAACAAATTCATGCGTAAGACATTCATCGCCACGTTCTTGTGTCTGTTAACTATCATGCCAACGCTGGCTGGCTGCGGCTGGTTTGGTGGTGGCAAAGAGACCTTGACCGTGCTCGCTGGTTCAGAACTGAAAGATTTGGAGCCTTTGTTCGACCAGATTCGCAGCAATACTGGCGTCGAGTTGAAAATGCAATATATCGGCACATTGGATGGCGCGGAGAAATTGCTGGTCGGTGATAAGGTCGATTTGGCCTGGTTTTCGCATGGCAAATATCTTTCACTGTTGCAAAGCCAACACGGCAAGAGTTTTCCGCAAGAAAAGATCATGCTCTCCCCTGTCGTGCTAGGTGTGAAAGAAAGCAAGGCGCGTGCGTGGGGCTGGCTCAACAATCCGAACCTCACCTGGCGCGAAATTGCTGCGAAGTCTGGCGCAGGCGAATTGCACTTTGCGATGACCAATCCGGCCTCGTCCAACTCCGGTTTTACAGCCCTGGTTGGTGTAGCCGCCGCGCTTTCGGGCAGTGGTGACGCGCTGGAAGTTAAGGACATTAACAACGCTGCCCTGCGCACCTTTTTCAAAGGCCAGACGTTGACTGCCGGTAGCTCAGGTTGGCTGGCCGAAAGCTATGTGCGCGAGCAAGATCATTTGGATGGCATCATTAACTATGAGTCGGTGTTGCTGGGGCTTAACGCGGGCAACACCCTCCACGAAAAGCTTACTTTAGTCTATCCCAAAGAAGGCATCATCACCGCCGATTATCCGTTGATGCTGGTCAATAGCGACAAAAAAGAACAATATGATAAACTGGTAACCTATTTGCGTTCACCAGAGATGCAAAAGCAGATCATGGACACCACGCTGCGCCGCCCGGTGACGCCGCAGGTGCCACTGAGTGACAAGTTTCCGAAGCAACTGTTGGTCGAGTTGCCCTTCCCTAACAGCGTCGAAGTGATCAACAAATTGCTCTTTGCCTACCAAGATGAACAACGCGTCCCTGCACACGCTTTTTTCGTCTTGGATGTCAGTGGGTCGATGGAAGGCGACCGGCTCAACCAACTGAAAACTGCGCTTAAAAACCTAACCGGCGCCGACCAAAGCTTGACTGGTCAATTTTCCCGCTTTCGCAACCGTGAAGAAGTCACGATGATCCCGTTTAGCAGTGGCGTTGAGGGCAGTAGCGATTTCACGATTGACGACACGAATGCGCAGGGGCAAAGCATGGCGCAGGTGCGCACTTATGTAGACGGGCTAGCCGCCAACGGTGGCACGGGCATCTATTCAGCGTTGCAACAAGCCTATCAAGAAGTGGCGCAGGCCAAACAAAAGGAGCCGGATCGCTACTATTCGATTGTCTTAATGACGGATGGGGAGAATAATGCTGGCATTTCAGACAGCGAATTCCAGACCTTTTACAACGCACTCCCAACCGATGTACGTAGCATTCACACCTTTACCGTGCTTTTTGGGGAAGGCAACCAAGATGCGATGGAAGCCATCGCCACCTTGACCGGGGGCCGCATGTTCGACGCCAAGTCCGATTCGCTCGGTTTTGTTTTTAAACAAATCCGCGGGTATCAGTAAAATGCCAGGGTAACTGTTCAGGGAAACAGGTAGATAGGGAAATAGGTAGACAAGCACGTGTTACCTATCTACCTGTTTCCCTGTCTACCGCTATACCAACGGATAACAAACCTCTGCCGTCCGCCAAATCTTGCAAATTCCCAGAAACATATGAATCGCCAACAACAAATTCTGCTCTATCTCTACAGTACGCCCAATATTGTCGGATCAGCCCTGGGTCTTCTGGGTCTGCTGCTCTACTTTACGGGCATTATCAACGCTTACTGGTTTGTGATCGTCGTCGGCCTTTACCTGATTGGCGTTGTTGTTACGCCCAGAAATCCCATTTATGACCTGCGCTTGCGCAACCAGATGAGCGTCGAAGAAGTGAAGGCTGAACTGGAGAACTTGGTGCGGTCGATTCAGAGCAAAGTGCCTAAAGATATTCTGGATAAAGTGCTCAGTATCAAAGAATCGATTGTGTCAATTCTGCCCTCGATTGTTGATGTGACCAGCGGTGACTATAACATCTATGTGATCCGCCAGACGGCCCTGGAATATCTGCCGGAAGCGCTACAAAATTACCTGAACTTGCCACCTGCCTACGCCAATTTGCACCCAATTCGGAACGGCAAAACCGCGCACGAATTGCTGGCTAGTCAGTTGGACCTGTTGGACGAGAAGATGAAGGAAGTGGTAGACGATTTACACCGCAATGATACACAGAAACTACTCGTGCATGGTCGCTTTTTGGAGGAAAAATTTCGCAAAGATGACCTCTTTTCTGCGAACACGGTTCCAAATCCGGTGGCAGTTAATAAGTAATCAGTCAATGTCATTCAGGTAACAGGTTTCTACCGCGTGCAATGCACGGCACAGGCTGACCTGTGTAAAAGAAACTGGGCCACAACGGCAATCTTCCCATGCCATGTGACCCGCGTTTCTACGCTACTATTATGATGGCAACTGCCACTGTCTACCGGCAATCTTCACATGCAGGATAAACAGCATCTGCCAAGAGCGTGCATGCAAGCAACTTACTTGCCGCTCTCCAAGCTAGTATAAGGCCAACAGATTTAGAATTGATTTGCACCGCGTTATGAATTTGTTAAGAGAGTATATAAAAGGTCACTGCATGGTGAAAGTTAAGCCAATAAATCGGTAATATACTGTGTAGTGAGCATCCTCAGAGGCGCTCCGGCCAAAACGAGCGCCTCTGAGGATGCCTCACTACACAGGTAGATAGGTAGACAGGGAAACAGGTAATACGCCCTGCATTCCTGTTTCCCTGTCTACACAAGGGCCGAACAGTTACTTTTAATCTTCATCATTCGCTGCCTTTCGACTGACTGATCAAGCCACGGCCAGTGTGCCGTCCAATGCCTGCTTGACTGCGTTGCCATCCACGGTTTCCTCTTTTAACAGTTGCCGCGATAGCGTCTCTAGCGGCGCACGATGGCTTTGCAATAACGCTTGCGCTCGTTCATATTGCTCGGTAATCATGCGTTGCACCTCGCTGTCGATCAGTTCACGGGTTTCCGGGCTTAGTTCGCTATTTTCGCTCACCGGACCGTCCAGATAGCGCAGCTGTTGGCCAGCGTAACGCACCGAACCAAGCTTCTCGCTCATGCCATATTCCGTCACCATGCGCCGAGCCAACTCGGTGGCGCGCATAATGTCATCACTAGCGCCGGTGCTGATGCGATTAAAAACCACTTTTTCTGCGGCGCGGCCACCCAACATAATGCTAATCCGATCTTGCAGTTCCTCGAACGTGAGCAGATAACGGTCTTCGGTTGGCATTTGCATGGTATAACCAAGCGCACCGCGACTGTGTGGCACAATGCTGATCTTACTGACCGGATCGCCATAGGGCATCAACTCGGCCACCAACGCATGCCCTGCCTCGTGATAGGCCACGGTGGTGCGCTCTGCCTCGTTCAGCACGCGGTTTCGCTGCTCCAAGCCAGCCACTACGCGTTCGAGCGCCGCTTGAAAATCGTTAAAAGTGACCGCTTCGGCATCACGTCTGGCGGCTAACAGCGCGGCCTCATTCATCACATTTTCCAAATCGGCGCCACTAAAGCCGGGCGTGATGCGCGCAGCTTGTTCCAAATCAAACTCTGGCGCTAGTTTGATATTGCGGCTATGAATGCGTAGAATTTGGGTCCGGCCTCTCAGATCGGGATTGCCCACCGTTACCTGGCGGTCAAAGCGCCCCGGCCGCATCAACGCTTGATCAAGCACTTCTGGCCGGTTACTGGCGGCCATAATGATGACGGGCCGGCCAATGTTTGTGTTGAAGCCATCAATTTCGGCCAATAACTGGTTCAAGGTTTGTTCACGTTCGTCGTTGGTGCCAAAGCGCATGGCGCCGCCGCGGCTTTGGCCAATCGCATCAATTTCATCGATGAAGATGACCGCCGGCGCTGCCTGGCGTGCTTTTTCGAAGAGATCACGCACGCGCGCTGCCCCTACGCCGACAAACATCTCGACAAATTCAGCACCACTGGTCTCAAAGAAAGGCACGCCAGCCTCACCCGCGGTTGCCCTGGCCAGCAGTGTTTTACCCGTGCCTGGAGGGCCAACCAGCAGGACACCCTTCGGAATATGGCCGCCTAGCTTGGCGAATTTTTCGGGCGTCTTGAGAAACTGGATGATTTCTTGTAATTCACCAATCGCTTCGTCTGCGCCGCCCACATCTTTAAACGTGGCGCCGGCATCTTCCGCCTTCACCTCGGTGGCCTTGCTGCGGCCTACGCTGAAAATGCCGCCCAATCCACCACCGGCTGCGTTCCGCATTCGGCTCATGGCGAAATACCAGAAGCCCCCCAGCAGGACGAGCGGCAGGACATACGCCAGCAAAATGCCACCAACTGGATTCGCAGGCGCCGCGAAACTATACTCTACCCCTGCCTGTTGTAAATCGGGCACCAGATTCGAATCGCTAGCCGGAATAACGGCGGTGCGGAAGGGAATGTTGGCTGGCGTGGCGTTCGCCGTCGAATTTTTCATCTCGCCGGTAATATAGGCATCGCCAATCACGACTTGGATAATCTGATGAGCGGCGAGTTTTTGCCTGAAGTCGCTGTACGAGATTTCGGTGGCCCGCAAGGCTAGTGGCGTCAAAATCAGCGTTTGAAATAACCATAATACGACCAAACCGGCCAACACATAGCCAATCCCATTGCGCATCTGACGCTGTAGCTGAGTTTGCCGATCCAGTTCCTTTTTGGGGTCGTTTTTTGGTGAAATATTCGCTTGTCGAGTCATAGTGTACTTGTCTCCTATTCGCTCCACTGGCGCGTCGCCAAACTGGTGGCTGAAAATCAATTTATGTCGTTGCTGGGACCAGGTTTGTGTCTAGAAAAATGCTTGTAACATAATATGAGTATCATTTCATGATTTGGGGACTTAACTCCGTATCGGCGATTCCTATGCTGCCTAAAATTAGACTCAATCTTGAAAACATGCGAAGAATTTATTCATGTAGTATAGGGCAAGGCGACCGGCGGAGCAAGGGATAGGGGCAAGGCATGCTGACCTGAGCTTGATTAGCCCTCGACCGGTTATGCCTCGCCCCTACTGATCGCGTGTGGAAATCGTCGGCTTAGCGTACGGAACCGGCGCTTATACTGCAACGTTTATAAGGGGCAACATAATCTCCCATGGCTGCAAACTGGTCTGTCATTTGAATGTTCATTCCACAAAGGAGTTTATTGATGGCGAAGACATTTACCGTCGGACAGATTGCCAAGGCGTTGCGCTGCCACGAACGATCGGCGCGCCTCTATCTCAGCGAAGTCAACGAGCAGATCGATCAATATGCCGAAAACGTGAGTGAACTGATCGATATTCCTACCGTCGTCGCGCTTTGTCGCCGCTACCGAGAAACCATGATTGGGCGGCGACTGATCCCGCTGTTGCAGACCGTCTAGTGCAGAGGATTCCACAAACAGTTGAAGAGTGAAAGAAGCCTGGCCTTTGTAAGCCGGGCTTCTTGTTTTTTGCCATAAAAACTGTTTGAATGGTTGGGCATTTATAAAGCAATTGACATGTAGGTTAGGAGAATGCTGATATGAAAATAGCCATTATCGGTTCTGGTCGGGTTGGCAGCGCATTAGGCACGCGCTGGGCGACGGGCGGTCATCAAGTCATTTTTGGCAGCCGCGACCCAAAAAGCGCCAAAGTGCAAGCGCTGGTACACAGTATCGGTGGCAACGCGCATGCGGGCCCGATCGAGCTAGCCGCGCACACGGCCGATGTGATTGTGCTGGCGACGCCGTGGGGTGATGCCACCTTCGCAGCGATCCAGGCGGCCGGTGATCTCTCTGGTAAAATTGTGGTGGACGCCACCAATCCGATCCAGGAAGGTTTTCAAGGGCTCGCCCTTGGTTATACGACATCCGGGGCCGAACAGGTGGCCGAGTGGGCTGCCGGCGCGCGTGTGGTAAAAGCATTTAACGCCACTGGCGCCGGCAATATGCTTGACCCAAACTATGAGGGTCAAGCGGTTACGCTTTTTATTTGCGGCGACGCCGATGAGGCAAAGCGCATCGTCACAGAATTAGGCAGTGAACTTGGCTTTGATGTGATTGATGTTGGCATGTTGTTTATGGCGCGCACGCTAGAACCCTTAGCGCTGCTTTGGGTGCGTCTGGCCTATGTACAGGGACTGGGTCCCAATATCGCTTTCAAATTATTGAAGCGGCAGGATCGTCTCTAGCTGCCAACTCGTATGAGATTAGGCCTACAATTGGGGGCTGGGGAACTGAGCCGCTTAGGGATTATGCTACAATAGCAGTGATGTTCTATTAAATAAACGATCATTAACAAAACAAAGGAGCGAAATCATGGCCAATGCAGAAGCCGAATGGAAAGGGACGTTGAAGGAAGGCGCCGGTACGATGAAATTGGGCAGTGGGTCGTATGAAGGGGCGTTTACTTGGGCGTCGCGCTTTGCGGATGGTAAGGGAACGAACCCCGAGGAATTGATCGGCGCCGCGCATGCCGGTTGTTTTTCGATGTTCCTGTCTGCCTTGTTAACCACCGCTGGTTTTACCCCAACCCGCATCCACACGACCGCTAAAGTACACCTGGGTGCAGGCCCAGCTATTGACAAAATCGAATTGAATACAGAAGCCGAAGTGCCAGGGATCGATGAGGCAGTGTTCCAAGAGAAGGTTGCTGCGGCCAAGGCTGGTTGCCCCGTTTCTAAGGCGCTCGCTGCTGTTGGCGATATTCAGTTGACCGCCAAATTGGTTGGCTAGTAGGCTATACAAAGCGTCAGAAAGTAGACAAACAAGGCTATCTTACTAGCTCATTTGTCTACTTTCTGACGCTTTGTTGTTTTCTTACTTAGTCGGCTAAGCAATTTGACAAGCAAACATCGGTAGATCTATAATAAATTTAGCTGGCTAAGTAACTCATTTATATAAGTAATTTAGCCAGCTAAGTAACTAATTGAGAGTGGATGTTACACTGGATAATCTTTGCTAAATAATCAAATGTCGACCAAACCAATGCAAGAAACGATCAGCTATTTATTAGCCCAAGTCTGTAAAGCGCATCGTGCTGCCGCCAACGTAGGATTGAGCGAAGCCGGTCTATATGTTGGTCAAGAGATGATGCTTTATAGCCTTTGGAACGAATGCGGGCTTACCCAATCCGATCTGGCGAAGCAGTTGTGTGTGGAAGCGCCCACCGTGACCAAGATGTTACAACGGATGGAGCGGGCCGAACTGATCGAGCGCTGTGTGGATACGGAAGATGGGCGTGTCTCGCGTGTGCATATAACCGAAAAAGGTCGCGCCCTCAAGGGAACAATCGAGCAAGCCTGGCAGACGTTAGAGGCGAAAACTTTGGCCGGTTTTACGCTAGAAGAGCGTTTGCTGCTGCGCCGCATGCTCATGCATATGTATGAGAATCTGGCGACGAATAATTCGTCAGAATAGTGGAAACTTTATTGATTCTGTAGGGGCGCTGCTTGCTGCGCCTGTTGTACTAACGATTGAATCAACAAAGTTAGTTGCACTTACAATTTCTATCTTTAAATAACAAGGAGTCACGATTTTGTTAGCTAATCTTTTGGACTTCAGCGATGCTAAAATCGCTCAGGCAGATTACCCAATTCACGAGTTGTTGCAGAAGCGTTGGAGCCCACGCGCCTACGCCGCGCAACCGGTGGAACCAGAGAAGTTACGCAGCGTGTTAGAGGCGGCACGCTGGTCGGCCTCAGGTGGCAATTTGCAACCCTGGTCGTTTATCATCGCGACCAAACAAGATCAACCAGAGGCCTTTGCGCGTATGGTTAGCTGTTTGATGGAAGGCAACGTGGCGTGGGCTTCGCAAGCACCTGTCCTGGGCATTGCCGTAGCGAAACTGCTGCGTGACCCAGAAAAGCCCAATCGCCATGCGTTTCACGATGTTGACCTGGCCTTGCAGAACTTAACCTTGCAGGCGACGGTGTTAGATCTTTACGTGCATCAAATGGGCGGTTTTTCGCACGTGAAAGCCCGCGAGGTTTTTGCTATCCCCGAAGATCACGAAGCAGTGACCATGTTTACGCTTGGCTACCTGGGTGATGCAGCTAGCTTGCCGGAAACCGCGCGGGCCAGAGAATTGGGCGCGCGAATCCGCCGCCCGTTGACCGAGTTTGTGTTTACGGAACGCTGGGGTGAGACTTCGCCATTACTCACAAAATAAACGTAGCCTGGTTGATAACAAAGGGATCTTGTCTCCAAGCTGGTTCCTTTGTCATCAACATAGTCTATGTGGCCGATCATTGCCGCTGCGTCAAAACTTTGACCCATTGGCAATGATCGGCGTTTTTCTGTTACAATACAAACATAAACACCTCTGCTGTCAGGAGCAAGCTTGGTCGCGAATTAAATTGAAGCTTCCTTGTTATCATTTGGGCAATTCGTGACAAAGGCTATTCATTATCCCTTCTATCAACGCAAGCAAAAGTCAGGTATGTCATGAACCTTAGAACGATGGATCGGCGTTTGTTTACGATCTTGCTAATCGTCTTTGTCAACATTGTCGGCGCGGCTTTGATCCTGCCCATTTTGCCCCTGTTCGCGCAGCGCGAATTTCACCTTTCGCCAGAGGTGATTACCCTGTTAAACGCCTCTTTCTTTGCGGCGCAATTTCTCGCCGGGCCCTATCTTGGCCGGCTGTCGGATCGGTATGGCCGCGTGCCAATTTTGATTATCAGCCAAGTTGGCACCGCGATCAGCTTTTTAATGATCGCGTTCGCGCATGGTGCACCGCTGCTTTTTGCTGCCCGTATCTTAGATGGCATTACCGGAGGCAATATTATCGTCGCCCAAGCTTATGTCATTGATATTACGCCTCCCGAAAAGCGCACGCAAGCGCTTGGCTCGATCTTCGCCGTATTCGGGTTAGGTTTTATCATTGGTCCTGCCCTGGGAGGGCTGCTGGCTGCCGCTTGGGGGGCACGCATCCCTTACCTGATTGCCGCTGCCGTGGCTACACTTACGTTCTTATTAACCTGGTATATGTTGAAAGAATCAGTCACGCTGGAGCAACGCGTCAGCAACCGGAGCGCCAGCCGCGTAGGCCTCGATTATCGCGCGTTGATGAAGAATACGTCCTTACTGTTGGTGCTCCTGATTGCCTTTGTGGGCCAGTTTGCGTTTGCTTTGTTTCAATCTACTTTTGCGCTTTACAGTGCTAGTATATTGTTCCAGGGCAAAACTGAACAGCAAACTAGTTTGGGCGTGGGCCTGCTTTTAGGGACAGTGGGGCTGGGCCAGGTCTTTACGCAGACCTTCTTATTGCGGCGAGCCCTGGCGCGCTACGGCGAAGCCTGGCTGGTGGTCGTTGGCAATTTGTCGCGTGGTTTGGGGATGTTGGTCTTTGCACTGATTGCCAACGCCTGGCTAGGACCGATTGGCGCCGTCTTCTTTGCGATGGGAATGGGGTTGTCGATGCCGCCCTTACAAGCCCTCACGACGCGCGCTGTACCTGACAATTTGCGCGGTGCTGTGTTGGGCGTTTTTCAATCTGTTACATCGCTGGCGATTATTTTAAGCACACGGATGGCTGGTTTGATCTTTGCCTATAATCCACGGCTACCTTATTGGTTAGGACTTCTGCTCTCGCTGGTTGCCATCTTGCCGGCGCTTGTATTGCTACGCCGTTCACCAATGATTGTGTCAGTGGCCGCTGTCGCGCCAGAAGCAACAATCGTGGCTCATCCTTAATCAATGCAGTAGGGAATTGCCTTAAGGAGACCAATCATGAAAAAGCTCATTAACGCGGTCGAAGATGTCGTCAAAGAACAGCTTGAAGGCCTGGCGGCAGCTTATCCTGAACTGCGCGTCCACCTCAATCCCCATTACATTGTGCGCGCCGATGCGCCCATTGCCGGTAAGGTGGCGATTATTTCTGGCGGCGGCAGCGGCCACGAACCTCTGCATGGCGGGTTTGTCGGCCCGGGCATGTTAACCGGCGCCTGTCCTGGCGAAGTCTTTACATCACCAACGCCCGACCAGATGATCGAATGCGCCAAAGCGGTGGATGGGGGCGCAGGCATACTCTTCCTGGTTAAGAATTACACCGGCGATGTGTTAAACTTTGAGACTGCGGTCGAACTTGTCCATGCCGCTGGCATTGCCGTCCAAACCATCCTGATCGATGATGATGTTGCGGTGAAAGACAGCACCTTTACAGCGGGACGGCGCGGTGTGGGCACAACGGTGATCGTCGAAAAGATTGTCGGTGCAGCGGCGGAAGCCGGTTACAATCTCGACCAATGCACGGATCTGGCGCGCAAGGTAAGCCAGGCTGGCCGCTCAATGGGCATCGCACTGACCTCCTGCACCGTGCCGTCCGCTGGCAAACCGACTTTTTCGCTCGGTGGAAATGAGCTGGAAATTGGCATCGGCATTCATGGGGAGCCGGGCCAAAAACGGATGCCAATGACCACCGCTGACGAAATTACCACCATCCTGACCAATGAAATTCTAGATGATGGCCCCTATCGTCGCACCGTGCGCGAATGGGATCGGGTTGCCGGTGAGTGGATCGAGAAAGTGCTGATCGATGAGCCGTTTAAGGCCGGCGACCAAGTGATCGCTTTGGTCAACAGTATGGGCGGTACGCCGCTTTCCGAACTCTATATCGTCTATCGTCAGCTGGCAAAAATCTGCGCTGCGCGTGACATCAAGCTTGTGCGCGACCTGATTGGCCCTTACATTACGGCCTTGGAAATGCAAGGTTGTTCGCTTACGCTGGTCAAAGCTGATGACGAAATTCTCCACTTTTGGGATGCGCCTGTGAAGACGCCAGCCCTCCGTTGGGGGATTTAAGCAGTGATAAGTGATTGCCACTCGTTCCGCACGCTCCGCGTGGGAATGCAGTTTGGACGCCGCGGATGAGTACATCCGACTGCGTCCCGTCCTGAGCATGTCGACGCGGCGCGTCGGGGCTGCGTTCCCACGCGCCCAGGGGGCTCCCGGCGTGCGGAACGAGCCACAATATTTTCACTTTTCACTCATCACGTTTGTCCAACCTATTGATGGCCGAAAACAATATGCTAATTACAAAAGAACAGATTATCCAGTGGCTCGCAAAATCTGCCGCTATCCTGAACGAAAATAAAGCCTATCTGACCGAACTTGATTCGGCAATTGGTGATGCCGATCATGGTGCCAATATGGCGCGCGGTTTTAACGCCGTTTTGGACAAGCTGCCTGCTGTCGCGGATAAAGACATTGGCACGCTGCTTAAAACGACTGGCATGACGCTGATGTCCAGTGTGGGCGGGACCAGTGGGCCTTTATATGGCGCTTTCTTTATGCGTGGCGCCAGCGCCGTTGCTGGCAAAGCCGAGCTAAATGCCGATGACCTTGGTCAATTGCTGGCCGATGGCAGCAGTGGCATTGTCCAGCGCGGTCGTGCGGAAGTGGGCGATAAGACGATGGTTGACGCCTGGCTTCCGGCGGTTGCTGCATTCAAAACAGCGTTAGCCGACGGGAAAGATATCAGCGCGGCTATGCAACTTTGTGTGGATGCGGCCGAGCAAGGTATGCGTTCCACCATTCCGCTTCAGGCCAAAAAAGGGCGTGCCAGTTATCTGGGCGGACGGAGCATCGGCCATCAAGATCCCGGCGCAACCTCTACTTATCTGTTGTTAAAGGCGCTGCTGGATACGCTTGAATAAGCTAGTGTTCTGTCAAAGACGCAATGCGGAATGATTCTTGATAAGCCATTCATTTATTGGCTTACTGCGCGGGCTAGGTGCGCGTTAAGCCAGCGTACAAATTTCGGGCAAGGGTAGTCCATGATCGGCATTGTAATCGTATCGCATAGCGCCAAACTAGCCGAAGGTGTTCGTGAACTGGCTATGCAAATGGCCAGAGAACGCGTACCGATCGCGGTGGCAGGCGGGATTGAAGACTCTAATGACCCGATCGGCACCGATCCGATGCGCGTGGTGGCTGCGATCGAAGCGGTCTACAGCACCGATGGCGTCTTGGTGTTAATGGACCTGGGTAGTGCACTGATGAGTGCAGAAACCGCGCTCGAATTTCTTGACCCTGAACAACAAAAGCACGTTTTTCTATGTGAAGCACCCTTAGTCGAGGGTGCCATCGCCGCCGCCGTGGAAGCGATGATCGGTAGTTCGATCACGCAGGTGATAGCCGCCGCGCGCAATTCACTCGCAGCCAAGTTGCAACAACTGGTCCCACTCCTGCCCCAGCCCGCCGTGCAACCGGACGCCGAATCTCCTATCAATTTGACTGAGGCGTTGACCTTGAAAATCATCGTGTCCAATCGGTTGGGCCTCCACGCCCGCCCGGTGGCAAAGTTAATTGAATTGATCAGCCAGTTTTCCGCCGACGTCTATATCACCAAAAACGACATGCTGGTCAATGCTAGAAGTATCAACCAGGTCGCCACGCTCACTGCTCGCCAGAGCGATGAATTACTCTTTCAGGCGGTTGGGCCAGATGCGGCCGCGACCCTGGCCGCCATCCAAACATTGGCCTTTAATAACTTTGGTGATCGAACTGACGATGACCAGTTGGGTGCAACCGACGCCTCCGCAACGCTGGCAACGGTTACGTCGCATGAACTGCAAGGTATCCCTGCTGCGGCCGGCATCGCGATCGGACCCGTCGCGTTCTATGTGTCTGTCCTGCCGCCAGTCCTAGAACGCACCGTGGACGATGGCGAGGCGGAGTGGCTGCGTTTCCAAACTGCCCTCCAAGCCGCCGTAGTGGAACTGCAAACGGTGCAAGCCCAGGCACAGCAAACTGTCGGTGCAACCGAAGCTGAAATCTTTGCTGCCCAGCGCCTGATCTTGCAAGCCCCCGAACTTCAAGCGCAGGTTCGGCGTCAAATTTTTGACGAGCGCCGCAATGCAGAGGCGGCCTGGCAGCAGGCGATTCAACAAGTAGCGGCGCGTTACCAAGCGTTGGATGATGCCGATTGGCGGGCACGGTTTGCCGATGTGCTTGACAGCGGCCAGCGCGTCTTGCGTCAATTGATGCAAGCAGTATTACCCCCACTCCATTTTACACAACCAGTGATCTTGGTCGCCGAAGATTTGCTGCCATCGGCTACGGCGCAGCTTGATCCCAAGAAAATTCTCGGTGTGGTGACGGCTGGCGGTGGGGCAACCAGCCATAGTGCCATCCTTGCGCGTGCGTTAGGCATTCCCGCGATTGTCGGCGTTACGGATCTGCTCAGCCGCGTGACGGCGGGGCAAACGATTGCGCTTGACGGTGGCACGGGGCGGATCTGGCTCGCGCCCACACCGGATCAACTAGTTGAATTGCGACAAAAGCACAGCCAATGGCAGGCAGCCCAGCAAGTTGATCGTCAGACCAGCCGACAGCCGGCGATCACGCGCGATGGCAAACCAATTAGAGTCGCCGCCAACATCAGCCACCCGAATGACGTTGACCTTGCCTGCGCCAACGGCGCAGAAGGGGTGGGCCTGTTTCGCACCGAGTTCTTGTTTATGGGGCGCAATCAGGCGCCCGATGAAGCAGAACAATGGGCGGCGTACAGTTTGGCTGCGCGCAAACTGGGGCCACGCCCGTTGATTATTCGCACATTGGATGTGGGCGGTGACAAGCCGATTCCCTATTTGGGGATTCGACCAGAGGCAAACCCTTTCTTGGGCTGGCGCGGTCTGCGTTATTGTCTCGATAACCCCGCGCTTTTTAAGCCACAACTGCGCGCCATTCTGCGCGCGAGCGCCGAGCATCCGATCAAGCTGATGCTACCGATGGTGAGCACGCTGGATGAGGTGCAGCGTACAAAAGTGCTGCTGCAAATTGTGCAGGATGAGTTGCGCGCAGCCAAGCTTGCGTTTAATGAAGCGCTGGAAATCGGCATCATGATCGAGACGCCGTCTGCGGTGCTGTTGGCTGAGCCACTGGCCCAGACAGTAGATTTTTTCAGCATTGGCACCAATGATCTGACCCAATATTTGATGGCGGCCGAGCGGGGAAATGCCCAGGTGGCAACGCTGGCGAACGCCTTACAACCAACGGTGATCCGGGCGATTCAACAAGTAGTGCAAGTGGCGCACACGGCTGGAATTTGGGTGAGTCTGTGCGGTGAACTGGCGGGCAACCCGTTGGCAACACCGCTGCTGGTGGGCCTGGGGCTAGATGAATTGAGTATGAATGCGGCGGCGATTCCTGCGGTGAAAGCACGCATTCGTCAACTGGATCTGGTGCAGGCACAGGATTTAGCCGAAAAATGTCTGACGTTACACTCCGTGACCGAGATCGAGCATTTATTGGCGGCAGTATGAGCGAGGAATCAACTTGTAGGGGCGCGGGAGGGGGCCGCAGGATTTGTGGGCGCCCAACCCTGGTTGAGGGGGAAGCACACAAGAGAAAACA
>JBBREZ010000088.1:0-17761 GCA_038225095.1 Caldilineales bacterium | reverse complement strand
CAGGCACCAGCTTCTTGCGCGCCAGCGAACCAGCCAACGCTAGCGTAGGAATCGCCAACCAATAGCGGGCGACCAACATGGCAAATCCCAAGCTGAGATTGTAAAAGGGCGTGTTGGCCCCCAACCCAGCGAACGCGCTGCCGTTGTTATTGCCAGCCGACGAGAAGGCGTAGAGCACCTCGCTGAAACCGTGCGTGCCTGGATTGTAGATCGTCGCACGACCCGCATCGACGCTGACCGCTAACGCCGTGCCGAGCAAGACTACGGCTGGCGGAATTAGAATGACGAGCGATGCCATCTTCATTTCATAGGCTTCGATCTTTTTGCCCAGATATTCGGGCGTACGCCCGACCATCAACCCCGCCACAAAGACGGCAATGATCGCAAAGACCAACATGCCATAGAGACCAGAACCGACACCGCCAAAGATCACCTCACCCAGTTGGATCATCCACATGGGCACAAAGCCGCCCAGCGGCGTGAATGAGTCGTGCATCGCATTGACCGAGCCGTTTGAGGCGCCCGTGGTTGCCGTCGCCCAGAGCACCGAATTGGCAATGCCAAAGCGCGTCTCCTTGCCTTCCATGTTGCCGCCCGCCTGGAACGCGCTGGCCGTTTGGTCAACGCCGAGTTTGGTCAAGGCGGGGTTGCCATTCTGTTCCGCCCAGGCTGCCACCGCCAGCAGGACGACGAAAATCACCGTCATGGCCGCTAAAACGGCCCAGCCCTGGCGTGTATCACCCACCATCTTGCCAAAGGTGTAACAAAGCGCCGCTGAAATGAGCAGGATCGACAACAACTCCACAAAATTTGCCAGCGGCGTCGGATTTTCAAACGGATGTGCCGAGTTGACATTGAAGAAGCCACCGCCGTTTGTGCCCAGCTGTTTGATCGCCACCTGCGAAGCGGCTGGCCCAAGCGCAAGCACTTGTGTGGTCACCGCGTTGCCATTGGCGTCCTTGGTGGCTGTCAACAACGGCACTTCCTGATAAGGGCTAAACGTTTGCACCACCCCTTGCGACACAAGAATCAGCGCTACGATCACCGCTAGCGGCAACAAAATGTACAGCGTGCTGCGCACCATATCCACCCAAAAATTGCCAATCGTCTGCGCAGACCGGCGCGCCAACCCGCGGATCAACGCTATCAACGTCGCCATGCCAGCGGCGGCTGAGACGAAGTTCTGTACCGTTAATCCCGCCATCTGCGTCAGGTAACTCATGGTCGTCTCACCGCCATAGCCTTGCCAGTTGGTATTGGTGGCAAAACTGACCGCAGTATTGAACGATGAGTCCGCCGTAACGGCCGGCAGCGCTTGTGGGTTGAGCGGCAACGCACCTTGCAGACGTTGTAGCAGATAAACCACCAGCAAGCCGGCGAAGTTGAAGAGCAACATGGCGACGGTGTAAACCTTCCAATCCATCTCTTGATCGGCCTTCACACCGCTCAACCAATAGATCAGGCGTTCCACAGGGCCAAGCACACGGTCTAACCCTGTGCTCTGGCCTTCGTAGACGCGCGCCATGTACAAACCCAGTGGCTTCGCCAACCCAATCAGCACCACCACATAAAATGCAAGTTGTAGATAACCATTGATCGTCATTAAAACCACTCCGGTTTCAAAAGCGCTGCAAATAAATAGATGAACAATCCCAGCGATAAGATCGACCCCAACAGATAAAATAAATTCATCTTACACCTCCATCAAGTTCTGGCAGAGTTTGAGGAATCCCCACGATAAAACAAAAAAGAGCACAGTTAATCCCACGTACAATAAGTCTTGCATAACAACATCTCTCCCGTCTGCTATTTTTTGTGGCTTGCAGCACCACGTTTCAACCCAACTTGCTACCACTTACCCGTAAAATGCGCGAGCTATCGCACCCAATAACCAGTGGTTGTTAGGAATTTCGCCGATTCGTTTTGTACCTTCGCTGGCTTAGCGTCGGAAATTTGATGCGCCAAAACTGACTAGCACATAGAAAATGATCAAGGCCAGGATTAGAAAGACCAACCATTGGCCTAAGAATAATAAAGCTTCCATCATGCACCCTCTCTGAGCAAACAATCCTTTAGGCCCGCTAGAGCCATGGCTTCAGGCATATCGATGCTAACCTGGTCATCAATATAAACCTGAAATAGGTCAGGGTGGGATCAGAAATTAGCGTGGTGGTGTAAAGAAATTGTATAGATTGGGTTGACGAGGATGGGACTTATAAGCGGCGAGGATTGCCTGATGATGGAGCAACGAGCTATGGCTTACCCGTCTATTCGGGAAAAACAGGCAATGCGTGTAGAATTATTGATTGATAGATGCTTCCACAAATGTAGTTGCCGTGCTCTATAGCTTTGGAAGCCTACGCCATGTTTGATGGCCTTTTACAGACGCGCGCCTGTTAAAAAGGATGACCCATATGCAGCTACCAGATTATTTTTTGCCACAACCAACCGCCAACTGGGATGCGGACACGCTTGTCAGCTTTGAGCAACTATTTGCCAAGACTGTAGAACCAGGAACGGGCGCAGAAATTGAATATACGCTGGCCGCGCCCAAATGGCAATTCCTCTGTTACTTGTGTGATCATAAGCCCATCCTGCTGCATGGTTCGGGCAAGGCCGACATTGATGAGTTCGAGCCACGTCAATCTAACGACGTCAATGAATTCGGCAATCGTCAGGCTGTGTATGCTGCGTCTGACGGGATTTGGCCGATCTACTTTGCGGTGATGGACCGTGACAACTACGTCACGTCGCTTGTCAATAGCTGCTTTCGCATGGTCGAAGCCGGGCAGAAAAGTGAGTCGTATTATTTCTTTTCCATCAACGACGATGCGTTGCCCCACAAGCCTTGGCGCAATGGTATGATCTACTTATTGCCCAAGGCTAGCTTTGTCCAGCAAGTGCACGAACGTTATCGCGGGGTTGCGATTGAAATGACGCAATGGGCGAGCCCTGTACCGGTGCGACCCCTCGCGAAATTGGCTGTACAGCCCGCCGATTTTCCCTTCTTGGCCCAAATTTATCCGCATGATCCAGCGGTGATTCGCAAGCGAGCGGCAGGCAACCCCGAAGGTTTTCCTTGGATCGAATAGGTAAGGTTAGCCTGTAAATTACCGCATGTCTTATTCTGAGCCGCTTGCTTGTGGGCGCAACCATGTTTGTTGATGACGAAACATTAATCCTAGTGTAATCATTAGGTAATATCTTACTAATCGATATGTGCTAAATTTCTCCTAACCCAGTACAGGTCAACGAACTATTGATAGCCTATCCACTAGCTTGAATCTGCTCCATATAAGAGAGACACAAGGGCAGAGATACAAGAGGTGAGACACAAGGAGGTGGCTCTTGATCGACAAGACGTTTATCGAAATTGATCACAAACCGATGGCGCAGGTGACGTTTAGCGTGCCCGACGGTCTGTGGGCTAGTGCGCTCTATTTGGTCGGCGATTTCAATGATTGGCACAAGACTTCCCACCCTTTCGAACGCGATGGGGCCGGTGGGTGGACTATTACTATCCACCTGGAAATTGGCCATGCCTACCAATTTCGCTACTGCTGCGAGGCTGACCACTGGCTTAATGATCCTCATGCCGATGCTTATGTGTATAACATCCATGGGAGTGACAATTTTGTGGTGGTGACTGATCCAAGCTTTAAGCAACATAGCGATCAAAAGGAGCATGAAGGCTAATGGCAGCGCTATGCTTTCCTCGCTCCATACCGCTTTCAATGACCACTACTAATCACTTTGCCTAGCCTTGTGACCAGTAGTCGAAGACCAAAACCTGCCCGACATAGGGCTGAACTAGAGCGCCAAACGCCTGATGGGCTGGGTGCGGTAAATAGGCGTCACGGTCGGCTGTGCTCGCAAAGCTGACTAGAAAACAGTGGGTGTAACCCGCGCTTAGATTTTCGACACTGACATCGGCGCCCCATTCAAACGCTTGAATGATGTCGATCTGGGCCGGCAAAGCTGCGAAAGCACGTTCGACTGCCTGAATTTGTTTGGCGGTGGCGGTTGCTTTAAACCCGAATAAGACAACGTGGCGCAAAACTTTGGTCACTGAAGTTTGATGCATGAGCTATCGTTCCTTTATTAAATGATGTGATACGGGGTTTAACACGTGACTGACGCTTTACAAAAATCGTGTTACGTTGCGTCGGTTTCGTGGATTGGCCATAACCTATAATCATCTGCTAGAGCAGGCCGCTTAACTAGATTCGTCTTAATTGGGCCGATGAGGGTCTTTTTTCGGGTGATCACTCATCAAATTCTCCATAATCAAGGTGATTGCTACGAAAGCATTAGCCAAGTCGTAGTGTACTCGCTTGGTATTTTTCCGGTTCTGCGCCTGCTTGTCATTCATAGACACCTCCCTCACAAGTCTTTACCCTGCTTAAGTGCATTCTGAATCTGCTGCGAGAGTAGCGCGGCTTGGCTGGCCGCCTCCCCAGCCTGCTTTATGTGGGTACGGATAGGGCTATCGATCGCCATTTTATTGAATGCCAGTGAGGAGTAGGTCGCTATAATGAGCAGTAAGTTGTTTAAATCGTGGAGCGCACCTTGGATCACTGCGTTAGCTTCTTCGTCTGGCGGGTGCACTAAAGCAGGAACTGGTGGTATGGATGAACTGGGTGGCGTAAACTGAGCCATTGTCTTGCTTTCCTTTCCTTGGTTTTGCCAGCTTGCTTAGGCTGCTTGATTAGCTAGGGCAAGTAAGCGCTTTTCTTCGGACAGGATACCATTACTTCTGACGAAAATTTGGTTAGTTTGGATTTATGGAAAGCGCTATGTACAAATGCCGGCAAAATGTTGCGCCCTGCTATTCCCAGTGCATTGCTATTATGACAGCGCAAGGTTGTTAATCGGTAGACCACAGCGGAGCCGGCACGCCTACGCGCCGGACCATGCGCACGCGGTGTGCTTGCTCCGCCCTTGCGCGCAACCTTGCGCTGTCATCCTATAATGAAGAGCATAAAAAAGTAACACTTCTGACCAGAGAGTGGAGATTACCTCGTCAATCTCCACTCTCTAATCTCATAAAAAATGGTTCGTTTATGATGCTCAGACTATAGGACGTGTTGGCAACCTCAAACGCTGTTATGTTGGGGTGTGGGTTACGCAGTGAGGAAAGGCATAGAACTGGCGCTAGGCTAGCGCCAACGCCGTGAATGACGTTGGCGTGTGCTTGACCTGATACTGGAAATCGGGCAGGTTCTGAATAAGTAGAGACTACTCCATGCTAAACTGGTATCAATTTGAAAAGCGGAGTTTTTTACCCCCTCCGTTCCTTCCCCAGGGCGGGGAGGAACGGTGACTGCGCCTGTCCCTGAGCGCGCCTGGCAGGCAACCGCCTTTAGGGCGCGGGTGGGGTAAATCTCCGGTTTTCATTCTGACTTGAGTATAATAGTCCATGCTCATAGACAAATCATTTAAAAGTCACACCAATGAGGAGTCAGCGTTAGAGAACGCTGAGCCGTTCGCAGTAAAGAATGCGAACTCCTCGAATGTACAGAGTTTGTTTGGTTGCTCTATCAGCATCTACAAGCAATTGACAAAGCGGGCAACGTATAGCCTATAAATTACGTTTGTACATTCGTGTTTCGTCAGGCTACTTCTTTAAGCGACGCAAGCGGTTTTCTGCATCCTCTTCTAATTTGTCAAGTGCTTCGTCATCGGGCACGTCTGTGCCTTGCGCCTCTAATGCCTTGACATAGAACTTCCGTAAATGTTTAGCCGCGGCTTGGGTGTTACCCTTGAATGACTTTAAGAAATCGTCACGGGTTGTGCCCTGAGTGATATAGTTTAGTAAATTGGTGCTCATCGTTAGATTTTCCTGTTTGCATGTAAATGGCTGATGATGATTGTAGCACATTGGCGCCGCGAATAACACCCCTCACATCCTTGTTTGTAGGGCCATCGCCAACTTCAGACCTGACCGGTGCGCTGCGCCCGTGTTTGGTTGCATCCACGGCAGGCAGAGCAGCGCACCGGTCAGGTCTTGGTCGAGTCGCAAGCAAAGTTCGCGATGGCCCTGTCCTTGTTTGTCTCTAGATGCGCTACACTAACGCTTAGATAAAAATTGTAAGCGTAGTGTAAGATGCTTCTATGAAATAATACTATATGTTATCATCAGCTTATTCCTATATGAATTATTGTAATATGATAGGATAATATATGTGACAAAACGATAGCAGGAAAAATTTACTATGGACCGAGAACAAGTTCGGGCTGTGCATGAGACAGCAAAGCAAGTGCACCATGCCCTTGCCGGTATATTAACATCGCTTGAACTGGTTATCGATGATTTCGATACATTATCACCAGAACTCAAAGCTCGCTTTGAAGACTCATGGCACAAAACGTATCTACAAGCCATCCAAGATTTAAGCGACTCACTGCCTTGTTTCTCGCCAGCAGAACAAGCAGACCCATCACCAGCCGCTGATCCTCTAGTCCATCAAGATCAATAGGAAAAGCTATAAAATAGACATGATCGGGATTAACAGGATTTGGTAGACAGGAACGCTTCTACTGAAGCGGCGACAAGGATACAGGTGCCACCTACCTGTTTACCGATTGACCGTTCGGTTGAGCGTTCGACCGAGCGTTCGACCGAGCTCACGCCGAGGTCTCACGCCGAGGTCTCACGGTTCGGCTGAGGCTCACCTCGAAGCGTCGAAACCTGTCGACCAGCGGTGATGCTTATTCCCGATCATGTCTAATATCTGCTTTACCCACTGCACGCCATCCAGTTCATTGAAGCGACCAATCCTCTCCATATAGCACCATGCTTAGTTTGCGGGCCACAGCCTGCGACGCCAGATTATCCCAGGATGTGCTGTACATCGGGAGGCAACCCAATCGACGCACCGCTGCCGCCCAGCCTGCGACTGTCGCTGTGGCATAGCCCTTGCTGCGAAAGCCAGCCAGTGTTTCGAGGCCAGCCTCCGTCGCCTTGCCTGGCCGCCGCGCACAGAAACAGACGGAAACGGCGCTGCCTTGTTCTATCGCTGCCGCAACTGGCCCTAGATCGCTATCGCCCAACTGCGCGCGTAACCACGAGAATGGCGCTGGCAAAAGTTCGGCGTTTGTTTCAGAAATCAGTACGACATTCGCCGGCATATGGATGTCTTTAGGCATCCAGTAGGCCGGCCCCCGGTATTCGTCCTGTAGTGGTGCATGTGCTTGAAGCACGGCCTTAAGCGCGGCATAGTGCTGGGGCGGGCTTGCCAGGTCGGTGGTAAGCGGCTCTGTTTGGCACAGCTGGTCAAGTTTTTCAATCGTAGCCGCCGGTAAGTCATCGCGAAAGCGCCAGAAATTCCCGTGGTGCGTCCGCCCCAGGTAAAAGCGTGGCGCCGGCGGCTCGCCCAACTCATTGACGCACCGCAATCTTCCCTCTGCGTCACAGCAAAACAAGGTGTTGATGTGAAGCTGCATAAGCTGAAGTGGAGAGCGATCAACTGTGCTGATCATATTGGCTTCCTCCTGTTGGCTTGTCAGAAAATCTGGCTGTTCAGTCGTAGCAATACGATGCCGAAGTTGCCGCCGGTTTGCCGATCATCGCTGGGCAAATTCGGCGGCAACTTCGGCAATCGATGCGAAAATAGCCGTAGGTTGATAGGGGTAACGGTCTACGTCGGCAGCCGCCGTGACGCCGGTGAGCACGAGAATCGTATCCAAGCCACTGCTGACGCCGGCCACAATATCGGTGTCCATCCGGTCGCCGATCATAACGCTTTCTTCCGAATGCACGCCGAGATGATTTAACGCCAGCCGCATCATCAGTGGATTGGGCTTGCCCACAAAGAGTGGCGCCACCCCAGTGGCCTTTTCAATCAGCGCCGCCATTGCGCCACAGGCGGGCACGATGCCGCCCTCGCCCGGCCCAGACGGATCTGGATTGGTGGCAATGAAGCGGGCGCCGTTACTGATCAGACGAATAGCCAACGTGATCTGGCTGATATTATAGCCATGGGTTTCACCGAGGACGACGTAATCTGGATCATGGTCGGTCATGATGTAGCCGATGCTGTGAATGGCCTCGGTTAACCCGCTTTCCCCGATCACATAGGCGGTGCCGCCTGGTTTTTGCACGCGCAGAAAATCGGCGGTTGCCATTGCCGAAGTGAAAATCCGTTCAACGGGGATGGCCAACCCAATCGTTTGCAGGCGGTGCGCCAGATCGCGTGCCGTATAGAGCGGATTGTTCGTGAGCACGAGATACGGCACATGCTGCCCGTTAAGCCAGTCGATAAAGGTGTTTGCACCAGGAATGACGGTGCGCCCGCGCACAAGTACGCCATCCATGTCCATCAAAAAGTTTTTTGGGGTTTTCATATTGTCTCCTGATCTTGCCGTGTTCGCCAGTTAACACTCAATTGACTATTTCTACGTTTGGGGTGCGACAATATCAAACCAGAATTTCGCCGCGCGGGTCCGGGCCAAGTCTACATGAATATGTTTAACTTCCGTGTATTCTTTTAAACCCCAAGTGCCTAATTCGCGACCAATGCCACTCTGTTTGTAGCCACCAAAAGGCGCTTCGGCGCTGATCAAATGAAAGTCATTGATCCAAACGGTGCCCGCCCGCAATTGATTGGCCACATTTAGTGCCCGCTCGATATCTGTACTCCACACGCCAGCCGCCAGCCCATAAATCGTATCGTTCGCCTGGCGAATCGCTTCATCCAGACTGGTATATTTGATCACGCAGAGCACCGGGCCAAAGATTTCCTCCTGGGCAATCCGCATTTTGTTGTCAACATTCGTAAAAATTGTCGGCGTGATAAAATGGCCGTTCGCCAGCGCAGGATCAGTGGGCCGTTGACCCAGCAGCACCGGCGTCGCGCCTTCTTGAATGCCCAGTTGAATATACTCTTCGACCGTTTTTAACTGGCTGGCGCTGATCACCGGCCCCAAATCGGTGGCGCCATCGGCAGAAAGACCAATATGTAGCTGGCTGGCGCGCGTCACTAAACGCTCTATAAATTCGTCATAAAGGCTAGCGGGTACAAAAAGCCGGGTGCCGCTTTCGCAGGCTTGTCCATTGTGCATAAAAGTTGCCCACAGGCTGCCGTCTACGGCGATGTCCAAATCGGCGTCATCTAAAATAAGATTGGGGCTTTTACCCCCCAGTTCTAGCGTCACCTTTTTGATCGTGCTGGCGGCCTGTTGCATGATCGTCCGACCGACCTCGGTGCTGCCAGTAAAGGCAATCTTGTCGACCAACGGACTGGTGCATAACACGGGGCCCACCACCAGGCCGGATCCGGTGATCAGGTTGAGGACACCAGGTGGCAGTAGATTTGTTTCGTGGATAATCTCCACCAATTTCAATGCACTAAGGGGTGTATAGCTGGCTGGCTTGAGGATCACGGTGTTGCCCGCCGCCAATGCTGGGGCAATTTTCCAGATCGCCATCAGGAAGGGGAAGTTCCACGGAATGATCTGTCCACACACGCCAATCGGTTCGCGGCGGACGAGATTATACGAAAGCGCCGGGAAGGTTATCTGCGGCACCGGCTCCAACGCTTCGAAATCGGCCAGTTTGGCAAAATGGCGGAAGTGAATTAAGCCGACCGGAATGTCCATCAAGTTGGCTTTGCGCCAGGTACAACCGCCATTGCGCATTTCGATGTCGGCAATTTCCGCCTGGCGTGCTTCAATCGCATCCACGAGCGCGTGCAACCGGCGTGCGCGCTCAGCAGGCGGCATTGCCGACCAAAAGCCATCATCAAAGGCTGTACGCGCCGCCTGAATCGCCAGTTCTGTGTCCTCCGCATCGGCCTGCGCCACCTCGGCTAGAATTTCACCCGTAGATGGATCGTGGGTTGGCCGGTATTGTTCGGCCTTAGGCGCGCGCCACTGCCCATTAATATATAAATTGTAAAGCGGTATGGTTTCTAATTTAGTTATCATAATAGATATTTTTATCCAAAAATTACGAAAAATTGGTTTAAGGATCGAGACTTATAGAAACCTAAGGCTTATTGTAGCCATCATTAGTTCTCTAGTAATTATCTGCAATTGTCCTCTAATAGAGGAAACATTTAAACCTGATACAATGCAACCTCCTCGATTATATGACTTCGATTTGTTTTCTTTATAAGGTTATTTTTTGTATGAATTACGTAAGCTAGTTGTCTGAAATATGAATAACGTGTTTGCTATAATGAGAAGTAAGTTTACGAATTCTGTCTAACCTTGAAAGCTAGCTCTTGAATTTATCATCAGGGTAAGCAATGGATAAAACAAATAAACATCAGACTTGGTGCGAAATAAAGAGTTGCTATAGGCGGCGAGGGAAACCCCGCTCAAGGCTTTGAATTCGCGCGCATTGAATGCCAAGATTTCATGGTGATTGCTGGTGGTCTTCAGTTGTTCCAATAGACCAGCCAAGGCAGTTTCTCCTTGCTCATAGAGAAATCACCACGCTTATTTCTATCCATTGTATTTTATTCCAATCTTTATTTCGCACCAAGTCTTGTAATTATTCACTATTAGTTTGACAATGGCAGATGGAAACGCTGAGCGCCATTGTCTCAGAAAACCGCGTCATGGAAGCGGTGCAAAGTAAGGCTCAGCGCGGTTGAGGAGTTGCGATTTGCGAAAACGGGTGCGCTTAACAAGCGGTGCAACGACGAGCGAAGCGGCGTCCAAAGGCGGATGAGTCGGCAAGGGCTCAACCCAGTAGACCATCGGCGCGAGCACGCTCGGTGGTTTGGCTGTGAGCCTGCGTTGATGCGGCGCGAGGCCGATGACCGGCGCCCGCCCGTAGCCTTTGGTGTTGGTCGGCCCGTCGGCCTAGACTGCGATGGTGGCTTGCTCGCTCTGTGGGCGCCGCCAGCACCTTTGGTCATGGCGAGCAAGACGCCCACCTGACTCACGTCTACTTGGCCTAGCCGTCCGTTCTATTGTCGACCCCCCAGCCCTTCGCCCCGGCGCGCATCAGCGCTTGCCTCACCGAGTAACAGACGGCCGCGGGCGAAAGGCGGCTGGGTCGCAATTTCCAGGCCTGCCGCCTTGATGCCTTGGGCTCCCGACCCGCTATAATGATGCCGATTCGGCCCTGGCCCACCAGCCGTTCGACTGATTTCGGCGCTCGTTCGCCCTCGCCTGAGCCGCTGCCTGCGACTCAAGGCATGATAGCCAGCCGCGCAGTGGCGCACGGCTGGCTATGGAATCCATATGGGCACCAAAAATTCTCTAATCGCTCCCCTAAGCCTTCGCTCTCGTTTAGGTTTAGGCCCCACCGCTCGCTTTCGTTTTGTCTTTTGGTCGTCGTTTCCTTCGTGCATTTTTCTCACAGTGGCTCGCTTTTGTCCAATCTGACATTGTCAAAGTAGTTATTTAATTGTTTTTTACGTACGCCAGTAAAACTTTATCGTGCAACAACGCTAATCGAGAGGAGTGTTTTCGTGCTATCACAAATTTCAACTTACGTCTGGCCGGGCCAAACCCACTTTGGCTTTGGAGCATCCGCTTTACTTGGCCAAGAAGCCAAGGCGCTCGGCGCCACACGCGTCTTTATTATTGCCGACCCAGGCGTCGTTGCGGTGGGCCTGCTCAACCAGATTACGCCAGCGCTTGATGCAGCCGGGCTTGCGTATACGGTCCACGATCAAGTCGTGCCCAATCCCAGCGTCGAGTCTGTCGATGCAGCAGCGACGGTGTTTCGCGCCAGCGGTGCGGATCTGATCGTCGGGATCGGCGGTGGCAGCGGGATGGATACCGCCAAAGCCGTGCGCGAGTTGGCGGGTGGTCCAGCCAATGTCAGCATCACCGAATATTCCTATCTTCTGCAAGGGGACAAGGTGCGCCACGTGCCAACGCGCCAGCAAATGCCGCCGATGATTGCCATGCCTACCACCGCTGGCACCGGCGCCGAAGTGACGCCCTGGGCCGTGATCACCGACACAACCGCGCACCGCAAGTTTGGGATTGGTGGCCCAGCACTATTGCCCGATGTCGCCTTGTGCGACCCAGCCTTAACGCTTACCCTGCCGCCCTTTCTGACGGCAGCCACCGGCATGGACGCCTTGACCCACTTGATTGAAGCCTATGTCTCGACCAACAATTATCAACCTGCGCTCGATCCGATGATTCTCTATGGGATTGAGTTGCTTGGCCGCAGTTTGCGCGTGGCCGTCGTGCAGGGCAGCAACGCCCAGGCTCGGGCCGATGTCATGCACGGCGCGATGCTCGGTGGTATTGCAATCAGTTCCAACTGGCTAGGCGCGTGCCATGCCCTGGCGCATCCACTCTCGAGCATTGCCAACGTGGCCCACGGCCTGGCCAATGCCATTATGCTGCCGCATCAGATGGCCTATACGTTACCTGGCGCATTGGAGCGCTATGCGAAAATTGCGAACAGCTTGGATGGTACGTCTGACCACGCAAGGTCAACCCGCCAACAAGCCGCCCGTGCGGTGGACGCGGTGCGAGAATTGCTCGTGGATGTCGGTCTACCCACGCGCTTGAGTGACGTGGGTGTCCAGGAAGCCATGATTCATCCACTGGCTGCACAGGCGATCCTTGATCTAAACCACACGACGAATCCCCGTTCTGTCAGCCAAGCGACGCTGGAACAACTCTACCGGCAAGCTTATTAAAGTAGGTCATCGCTTGCAGCGTGACGAACGACGATGACCCTACCCTGTGGGTCTCACCAGGCTTGTCACGCTGCAAGCGATGACCTACGAATGCCGAGCAAGACTTACGTAACAGTCTACTAATTTTGTTAATCCAGCCAAAAATTGATTGGCCGTGTGTTATTCACCGTGTTATACTGCCTACTAGCGTTCTGTGAGCCAGCCTATTTTCGCCCACGTACGAGCATTGGCTGGGCAAAAATCGCCTATCCCAATTCACATTATTTACCACACCATGTTTACCACACCATGTTTACCACACCATTTCTATAAGCCACGTATAAACAGGAGATAAGCTATGTTCCCATCTATCAGGCGAGGCTGGTTGACCGGCTTGGCCGTTGTCGGCCTCACGCTGGCCGCTTGTGCACCACCGGCCGCAACGACTGGTTCACCAGCACCGGCGGCGACGGCCACATCCGGCACAACCGCCGCAGTCACCACCACCCAAACAACGACAACCACCGTGGCCGCCGCACCCGCAGGCGAATTTAAGCCAATGAAGGTTGCCGCTGCTAACTGCGACTATGGTGGCGAATTCAAATCCATCGAAGCGGTTGATGCGCTGACCGTGAAGATGACCCTCTGCTTCCCCGACCCAGCCTTCCCTTCCAAGGTGGCCTTCTCATCGAATGGCATTAACGATGCGGATTATCTGGAAAAGACCGGTGGCGGTGGCGATCTGATCGAGCACCCAAACGGCACTGGTCCCTATATGCTTTCCGAATGGAAGCGCGGCGATCAGTTGATCATGAAGCGCTTTGACGGTTACTGGGGCGAGAAAGCCAAGACGGAGAATTTGATCTTCCGCTGGAGCGCCGAAAGCGCCCAACGGCTGGTTGAATTGCAGGCTGGCACGGTCGATTCAATCGACAATCCGGGCCCGGATGATTTTGGCACGATTGAAGCGGATGCCAATTTGCAACTCAAGACGCGCTCAAGCCAAAATGTTTTATATATGGGCATGAACCGCAGCTATCCACCCTTTGATAACGAAAAAGTACGCCAGGCCTTTGCGATGGCGATTGACAAAGATCGGCTGGTGAAGAATTTCTATCCACCCGGCTCGTCCGTAGCCACGCAATTCATGCCAGCTTCGCTCTTCGGCTTCACGAAAGAAGTAGATCCGTACAAATACGATCCCGCACAGGCCAAGAAGCTGTTGACCGAAGCTGGCGTATTGCCCGGCTTCAAGACCACGTTGGCCTATCGCGATGTCGTGCGCGGCTATTTCCCCAATCCTGGGACGATTGCGCAAGACATCCAAGCCCAACTGGCGACGATTGGCGTCGACGCCAAGATCGAAGTGATGGAATCGGGCGCATTCTTGGATGCCGCCGCCGCTGGTCAGTTAAAAGGGTTATTCCTACTGGGTTGGGGCGCGGATTATCCAGACGCCACCAACTTTCTTGATGTTCACTTTGGCCCCGGCGCTTCTAAGAGTTTCGGTCCCGGTTTTGAAGACATTTGGGCACAACTCAAAGGTGGCGCGACGCATGCCACAGCAGCAGAACGTTATCCCTTCTATGTGAAGGCGAATGAGTTGATCAAGCAACATGCGCCAATGGTGCCGATTGCGCATGGCGGCAATGCCATCGCCTACAAAGCCGATGTGAAAGGTGCCTATGCATCGGCGGTGGGTGCAGAACAGTTCGCGCTGATGAACCCCGGTGGCCGCGACACCTTGATCTTCATGCAGAATGCTGAACCGATCAGCCTCTATTGCGCCGATGAAACCGATGGCGAAACATTGCGCGCTTGCGAACAGATCATGCAATCGTTGCTGATGTTCACACCGGGTTCGGGTGAAGTCGCGCCTTCACTGGCCAAAGAATGGAGCGCCAACGCCGATTTGACGGAATGGACCTTCAAGTTGCGTGACGGCGTCAAATTCCAGAATGGCGCCACCTTGGACGCCAACGATGTGGTCGCCTCGTACGTTGCGCAATGGGATGCGAAAAGTCCATTGCACAAGGGTCGCGCGGGTGATTTCACCTACTTCACTAGTCTATTTACCGCGTTCTTGAACGCACCGCCAGCGAAGAAGTAACAGGTAATAGGTAGCAGGATTATTCTCGCTTGCTACCTGTTACCTGTTACTCCCTACTTGCTACCTGCTACTCCCTACTATGTTCCTTTACATCTTACGTCGTATTGTCCTAGCTATACCGGTTTTGTTGGGTATTCTCTTTGCCACCTTTGCTCTGGCGCGCCTGATTCCAGGTGATCCTTGTCACGCCATGCTGGGTGAAAAAGCCACTGCGCAGGCGTGCGATGCTTTTATTATCCGCTACGGGTTGGATCGACCCATTCCCGTACAATTTGGCATTTATCTGCGCGATGTGTTGCATGGCAATCTAGGCGATTCGCTCCGCTTTGGGCAGCCAGTGACCAAATTGATCGCGCAACGCCTGCCGGTGACGATTGAGTTGGCTTTTACCGCGTTGATCTTTTCGACCCTGGCTGGTATGGTGCTCGGCATGATCTCAGCCTATTGGCGCAATTCACCGATTGATGTGCTCACCATGATCATCGCCAACCTGGGCGTCTCGGTGCCGATCTTTGTGCTGGGCTTATTGCTGGCGTACACCTTTGCCGTCACCTTAAAGGGAACGCCCTTCGCTCTGCCGCCATCCGGACGCTTGACTGCGGGCATTAGTGTGCCGTCACTGGCTGAAGCCTGGGGGGTAACGAACTTAAGTGGCACCCCGCGCATCATCCTCGACTTTATCTCACAATTGTACATTGTCAATGGCCTGCTCACGCTGAACTGGGTGCTGGTGGGGGATGCGCTCAAGCATCTGATCCTGCCCACCGTGGCGCTTGGCACCATTCCGCTCGCGATTACGGCCCGCATGACGCGTTCTAGTTTATTAGAAGTGCTGGGGCTGGATTACATGCGTACGGCACGCGCCAAAGGCTTGAACGAACGCTTGATCATCTTTCGGCATGCATTGCGCAACGCCATGCTGCCCGTTGTCACCGTGATCGGCCTGTCGTTGGGTGGGTTGCTTAGCGGCGCCGTGCTCACCGAAACAATTTTCGGCTTTTCCGGCGTTGGTAAGACCTTGTTCGACGCCATCAGTTCGCGCGATTACACTGTGGTGCAGGCTTTCACGCTCGTGATTGCGGTGGTCTTTGTGGTGATTAATTTAGTGGTTGATATATCGTATGCTTATCTCGACCCACGAATTCGGTATGATTAAACCGGGATTAGGGATACGGGATTAGGCAGTAAGCAGATCTGCCTAATCCCGTATCCCTAATCCCTACTCTCTACTCCCATAAATCATATGTCTGTTGCCACCACCCCAATCTATAGTCTTCAACTTTCGTCTCCAAAGCCACGCAGTTTGTGGCAAAATGCTCTACGCTATCTTTTCCGCCAACGTTCAGCCATTGTGGGCATGACGATTCTTGGCATCCTGGTGCTGATTGCGATCCTTGCCCCCGTGTTGGCAACGCACAATCCAATCCAGACGTTGATCGGCATTGAGCAAGTCAAAAAGCGCGAGACACCTTGTATTCATGCGCTCGGCTGCCCGACGGACAAGCCCCAACATTTCTTCGGCACCGATGGCAATGTACGCGACCTCTACAGCCGCGTGTTATATGGAGCGCGCCTGTCGCTGATCGTGGGCATTTTCTCGGTCAGTTTTGCGATTGTGATCGGCGCCTTCCTGGGCGCGATGGCCGGCTATTTGGGTGGCTGGACCGACAATTTGATCATGCGGGTGATGGATGTTTTGCTGGCTTTTCCCAGTTTGATCTTGGCGATTGCGATTGTCACGGTGCTGGGGCCAGGCTTAATCAACACGTTGATCGCGATCGGGATTGTCAGCATTCCCGGCTATGCGCGGATTACGCGTGCCAGTGTACTTTCGATCAAAGCACTAGATTATGTGACGGCGGATCGGGCGCTGGGTGTGCCGTCCATGCGTATTCTCTTCCACCATATTCTGCCCAATGCCTTGACGCCCCTGGTGGTGCAGGCCACATTGGGCATCGCCAGCGCGATTCTGGATGCGGCTGCGCTCTCGTTCCTGGGCCTCGGCGCACAGCCACCCACGCCGGAATGGGGGTCGATGATCGGCCAGGAGCGCAATCAAGTCTTCACCGCGCCGCATCTAATTTTCTTCCCTGGCATGGCGCTGATCTTGACTGTACTCGGCTTCAATCTACTGGGCGACGGGCTGCGCGATGCGTTGGATCCGCGGTTGAATCGGTAAGGTAGAGCCAATCATATATATTGACCATTGTTGACGAGTATGCGAGAATGCACAAAGCAAGCGTAACGAAAGAGGCCCTTTGCTAGGACTTCTCTTAGTTCTGCTTATATATAAGATTATAGACAACGCAAATAAAAGATGAACTATTGTAGAAGTTTTGACAGCAGCACCTGCAAAAGTATTGTTCCTTGTTTATTTGCGTTGTCTATTAGTTTAAAAAGGTAAAGCATGCAGTCACAATTGTCATTATTTGAAGAACTACCGGTGATACCAACGGATCTCAAGGGATCGCGCTCAGGAACCTTTGTTGATAATATGGTTCTACCTGTGCATCGGTGGTTCAGATATTCTGCTGGATTTTCTGCGTCATGGGTCGAACAACTACTCGACGAATGGAAAATTGATGCGCATTCGGTAATTCTTGATCCTTTTGCAGGCTCCGGTACTGTTTCAGTCGCCTGCGATAGGCGAGGTCTAAGCAGCATTGGCATTGACGCTCATCCCGTTGTCGCTCGCATAGGCAAAACAAAACTATTGTGGGCAACCTCAATTGAACGATTCTCCGTACTCGCTGAACAGATCAGAAGGGAAGCCAAAGGTCTCATAGGTACTACTTCTGCCTATCCAGAATTGATTCAACGCAGTTTCGATATGGAATTGCTCGCTTATCTTGACGCACTTAAGTCGACTTGGCTGGCATATAATGTGCAGTCTCCAGAGGCAGAATTGGTATGGTTGGCGATCACTGCGATTTTGCGTTCATGCTCAAAGGCAGGAACTGCTCAGTGGCAGTATATTCTTCCTAACAAAACAAAAAAGAATGTTTTGCACCCAGATACAGCCTTTCACCAGCAAGTAGAAATGATGAAAGAC
>JBBREZ010000087.1:0-17925 GCA_038225095.1 Caldilineales bacterium | reverse complement strand
ATTTGGTACAAGTTCACAAACTATGTAGACTACTTACAAAAAAGGAAAAACTATGTGAGCCATGAATATTTCCGAGGCGCGCAAACGCTTATTTGAGTTGTGTAAACAGGTTGTAACAGACCATGACCAGGTAATCGTAACGCACAAACATGGCAGTGCTGTCCTGATCTCACTAGAAGAATGGGAGGCTTATCAGGAGACTGTTCATTTGTTGCATGATAAAGCTGCGCTAAGTGCATTAATCCAATCTTTTCAGACTCATAAACCAGGGCAAACGCAAGGCAAGCCACCCGAAGCGGTCTTTGCCGATTTGCTATGAAATGGTGCGTATTGATTCTATCCAAAGCTGAAGCTGATCTAGGCTGGTTTCGCCAGCATGACCGCACAATTTATGTGAAATGCTTTGATCTCGTACGTGAACTGGCGTTAAACCCACGCCAGGGAACAGGCAAACCAGAGCGGCTCAAACATTTCGAGCAAGAAACCTGGTCACGGCGCGTTTCACACGAACATAGAATCATCTACGTGATTTATACGGCGGAAACAGTAGTGGAAGTCGTCTCCTCTAAATCTCACTACAACTTTAATCTCTAACGCATGTTACGCAATAGGAAGCAAAAAACCTGCCGCAGCGGCGCAGAGTAACGCCAAGAAGAACAAAACAAGCACGATCAAGGCTCTCCATCACAGGCAAGCTACGTTTGTCGGCGGACGTTGCTTGGTTTTTCTTGGCGTCTCTGCGCCTCTGCGTCAAAATTTTAGCTCTGCGTAACATGAGCTCTATCTTTAATCTTTAATAGAGAAAGCAGATAGACCTCGCATCCATCATTTTTTTCGTAGATGCGGTTAGAAACCGCACCTACGATTGTGCGACCTTTATCTGTTTTGTCTATTAGCTCCCCTTGGCGCAAAAAAGGCATGGGATTCTACATCCCATGCCTTTTTTGTATCATCACTCGCGCAAGCACGCGCTATCCAATCACTACGTTCACCAGCTTATCCGGCACAACGATGACCTTGCGGATATTTTTGCCTTCCAGCCATTTCTGGATAATTTCCAGCGCCAGCGCCTGTTGCTCCAGGGTATTGGCCGCAGTGCCGGGCGTAACCAGCAAACGGTCACGAATTTTGCCGTTGATCTGCACGACCACCTCGACTTCGTCTTCGCGGGCCTTTTCGGCATCGCCCTGCGGCCAATTTTGCACATGCACGCTATCCGTGTGGCCCAAATGATGCCATAATTCTTCGCTGATATGCGGGAAGATCGGGGCCATCAATTTCAGCACCGTCTCCAACGTTTCGCGCCAGGCGTCCGTGCCTACCACGGCTGAATCCTTGAATTTATATAAGTTGTTGTTCAATTCCATCAACGCCGCGATCGCCGTGTTGAAGCGGAAGTTGGTCAAATCATCGGTCACCTTGATGATCGTCTGGTGCAACCGGCGCTCCAACGTGCGCAATTCTTCCGAGGTTGGAATTGCCATCATCTGGTGTGAATCTGGTTCATCGACCAAAACATTCCACACGCGCTGCAAGAAGCGCGCAATGCCTTCAATCGCGCTCGGATTCCACGGCCCACCCATGTCCCACGGGCCCAGGAACATCAAGTAGCCACGCACCGTGTCGGCGCCGTATTTGTCCACATACTCATCAGGATTGACTACATTGCCGCGGCTCTTGGACATCTTTTCGCCGTCTGGGCCCAACACCATGCCCTGGTTGAACAAGCGTTTCATCGGTTCATCGAAATCAATGATTTCCAAGTCACGCAAGGCCTTGGTAAAGAAACGCGTGTACAACAGATGCATCGTGGCGTGTTCAATCCCGCCAGTATATTGATCAACCGGCAACCAGTATTCGCCAGTCTTGTCGTCCCACGGCATGTCATCGCGATGGATCGTCTGACCGGCTTTCCAGTTGGGCGAAATATACGCATACTGATACCAACTGGAACACATGAAGGTATCCATCGTGTCGGTCTCGCGCTCGGCGGGGCCGCCACAGGTGGGGCAGGTGACAAAGCGGAAGCCAGCATGATATTTCAGCGGGCTTTCGCCGTTCGGCTTGAACTCGGCGTCGTCGGGCAGCAATACGGGCAATTCTTCGTACGGCACTGGCACCGTACCACACTTTTCACAAAAGATGATCGGGATCGGTGCGCCCCACATGCGCTGGCGACTGATCAGCCAGTCGCGCAGGCGATAGTTCACCGCGCGCTTGCCTTTGCCAGTCTCTTCCAGCCACTTGGTCACGGTCTTCACGCCCAGGCTGACCGGCGTGCCATCAAAGGGACCACTGTTGATCAACACACCTTCGGTCTTGGAGGCGTACGCTTCTTCTAGCGGCTCAGTTTCACCATTCGGCCCACCGATCACGCGGCGAATTTCCAGGCCAAACTTCTGCGCAAAGGAAAAGTCTCGCTCGTCGTGGCCCGGCACCGCCATGATTGCGCCCGTGCCATAATTCATCATCACATAGTCGGCAATCCAGATTGGAATGCGCGCATCGTTGACCGGATTCACCGCATAGCCGCCAGTGAAGACGCCGGTCTTTTCCTTGTCTACCGCGCCGCGCTGAATTTCATCCAAGCGTGATGTCTCATCTTTGTACGCTTCCACCTGCGCCCGTTGCGCCGCGGTCGTGATCTGTTCGACCAATGGATGCTCTGGCGCTATGACCATAAAGGTCGCACCCCACAGCGTGTCGGGCCGCGTGGTGAAAATTGTCAACGGATCGCCCTGTTCGGTGTGGAAGGTGACTTCCGCGCCTTCGCTGCGCCCGATCCAGTTTTTCTGCATCGTCTTGACGCGTTCTGGCCAGTCAATTGTCTCCAACCCGTCGATCAACTCGTCAGCATATTGGGTGATGCGGAACTTCCACTGGTTCAAACTTTTCTTGATCACCGGCGTGCCGCAGCGCTCGCAGTGGCGATCATCACCCCACACTTGCTCGCGGGCCAACGTGGTGTTACAAGTCGGACAAAAATCCACCGGCGAAAATTCACGATAGGCCAGGCCTCGCTCGTAGAAACGCAGAAAGAACCACTGCGTCCATTTGTAATAGTCGGGGTCACAGGAAATCGCCTCATGATCCCATGACCACATCGCGCCCATGCGGCGCAATTGCACGCGCATGCGGTCGATGTTGGCATACGTCCAAATCTTCGGGTGAATGTTGCGCTTGATTGCGGCGTTTTCGGCGGGCAGACCAAAGGCATCAAAGCCAATCGGGAAGAAGACGTTATAGCCGTTCATGCGTTTAAAACGCGCCGCGGCATCACTCGGCGTAAACGCGTACCAGTGGCCGGTGTGCAGATCGCCAGACGGATAGGGCAGCATCGTCAAGGCATACCACTTGGGTCGGGTTGAATCTTCAACCGTCTTATACAATGCTTGTTCTTCCCAGGCGGTGTGCCACTTAGTTTCAATGAATTGGTGATTATATTTCTCAGACACAATCGTCGCTCCTGTCGGTGGATGATGAAATAATTCGCCATACATGCTGTACAAAACGTAAAAACGCGAAATGAGCACGTCGCACAATATGGGTTACGTAGGTTACGCAACGCATGATTGGCGTACGTGTTCTTTTCACGTTTGGAAAGTCGCCCGCAACCAAGCTATTGGCGCGGGCTATCTAAGCGCGAGGATGCCACCGACTGTGCGAGCAGTGGTGACAAAACAGAAGATAGTCTTGTGGTTGGTCCAACGATTGCGCATCTTCATATCAATATTGTACCACAGCGTGTCAAGGGCTGGGCAAACGACAATGCCGCCTGTCATCGCAAATTGACGACAACAGACGGCATCAACACCTATCCAAAGCTTATGAATCTAAGTCTGGTCCACACCTGCATTAGAATGAAGAAGGTTAGCTCTTCACTGCATTCTTAGCACTTTCCCAGCTATGGTGCACAGCATCCTTGAAATCTTCCCAGGCGCTACCTTTATTGTTTTGCGTCCAGGAGGTACGTGCGTCGGCCTCAATGTCGTTCCAGTTGCGGCCAGTGTAACGCGCATCGTTAGCCAAGGTATAGCCATACTGATAGGCTGGTTGATACTGTTCGAAAGTTTTGCCACTGTTGGCATACTTGGTTTGATAGTCCGTGCGGAAGGGAGAAGCATCGAAGCTCGTCTTGCCACTTTTAGCCGTGCCGCCAGTCTGCTCAACATCCACTTGGGTCTTGCGCACTGTATCGCGCACGGTTTCGGTACGGTCAGTCGAATCCTTCTTAATCACGACTTCTTCGACCACACGCGCCCGCTTTTCCACTACGGCTTCTTCAGACATCTCTTTTAGCTCAAACGATCCCTCTTTAAAAGCGTTTAGGTCACTGGCATCGGCCGCGCGATTCACGGGGCGGTGTTCGACATGCACTTCTTCTTTATGCAGGGTTACTTGTTGCTCAACCGGCTGTTCTGTCATGCGCGTGTGGACACGAACCCCACCTTGCTCTACCTGGCGTTTGCCCACACTGATCTCTTCTTCAACAATCGGGATACTCATATCGCCCTGTTGGTTGACAGGCTGGGTCGCCTTACGATCAATGTTGGTCGTGGAATGTTGGGTTGTTTGCGGCATAGTGGGTGCTTTAGCCGTCGTTTGTTGGGTTGTAGACTTTGTAAACGAAGCGTTTTTGTTGTGGACATCAATCGGATTGTACCGATTCATGATAGCAACGACATCGTTTGTCGAGTCATCATCCACTTGCACCGAAACTAACGAACCACCCTGGCGCACACCCTCGGCATAGGCTTCAGCTTCCGTTGCAGCAACACCTTCTGAAGTCAATGTGCTGCGCAAATCGTTGCTGGCACTGCCCGTCGCCAAGTTGACGATATCCTGGCTGATACCATAGCTGACCAACTCTTGAACCACTTGATTGGCCGTTGCTTTATCCTTGTACAAACCTACGATAGTTTTCATTTTACAATTTCCCTTTCATTGTTCTAACTGTTTACTCTATATTTCGACTTTACAAAAGTTTAGCGTTGCAAGCAATACATTGGTATGCAACATCAAAAAATCAATCAAAAATCAAGTGTGTACCTATCACCGTGGCTGAACCATGTCGATTTTAGGATCGATTGGCTCCACAATCACTTCTTCGCGGCGCAATGTTATCTGTTTTGGTTGATGGCGCTCGCTATGCTTTGTGATGATGTGCACTTCTTCTTTTAACAAAAGTTGTTTCTGGACCACGAGCACTTCTTCTAACACAGAGACAATGATCGTATCGCCTTCTTTACGTACAGCGACTGGGCTGTCCACCGGACGATTGATCGGCACGCGCTTAATCTCAATTTCTTCACTCAGGAGCGGTAGATCAACCAGCTCTTGTCTTTCTTGAACAACTTTCTTAATGCGAACCCTGCCGGTTTCTACTTGGCGTTTCCCAATCACTACTTCTTCTTCCAGGATGGGAATCACCGTTGTCTGATCCGTCCCAGCTTGGATTTGCTTAGCCGCAAGCTCAGTAACATTCAGTGGCAACTCGTAGTTGCCATCCTTGCGTAACACGAGCATGTCCACGGGCACGGCAACAGGCTGCATACTTTCAAAGCGGATCAGCACCTGGGAACCGCGCTGCTTTAGTTGAATAGAATCTGACTCCAGTACACCCTGGCGACCCGTGCTATCAATCACCATGACAGGTTTTTGGCTTTCCATAGGCACCTTTTTTTGGTTTATAACCACTTTACTTACGTACGCCACCTACATCCAACGTCGCAAGATGAAAAAGGCGACGATAATCAACACAATCAGCAAAATAATCCACGTCATGTTACCTGTAGAAGTGCTAGCGCTCTTAGTAGCGGTAGTGGATTGATCATAGACGCCGACGGGCGATGAACTGGTAGACCGCTGCATATCACTATGCTCTACCATTGGATCCATATCTACGTTTCTTGCTTTTTCCTGATCGGACGTTGTTCGTTTACTTTCAGTCATCATATCCTCCTTGATATTCCCTCTAGTAGGTTAGCCAGAAGTACTCGTCATGTCAATTGAGTTCTTTGCTCCTTAGACTTAGCTTAAGCCACTTATTTGCTCTTTTCAATAGGTCTAGTCATAGACCAGGTGTATAAAATAAGATATACCTTTGCTCATCATGCTTCAATTTCACTTAATTACTTGATAGTTTCCAAAATTATTCATTATGGTGAAACAACTGTACTCCCGTTGGGGAACCACACTAGCCAATAAGACAGCTATAGGTACGCTATTAGGCTCTATCTATACACATTTATACCCAACCCTTGTATCAGTATCTATATACTTTTGTAGAATAGTTTACTAATATGAAGGCATTGGCAAAGGAAATAATTTTTGCTGATAAATCGAATGAGGTTACACGGATTAAGCAACTACGTACGAAATAAATGCAAATGCTTATTACCTGTTCTTGACCCTAATTGAGTGAAATTTTTTGAAAAGGAGAAAATAATGGCAGATCAAGTGAGAGAGAAAAGACGTGATAACGAAATTAACGACGGCGTTACAACATCGGCCCGCACGGTGGAGACGTACGAAGCACCGGCTTCAGCGTCAGCCAGTGCGTCTGGGCCGATTTCCGGTGATCGGGTGCGTTGGGGGTCGATTCTAGCTGGCCTTTTTGCGGCACTGACAACTTTAATCGTCCTCAGTGTACTGGGGCTGGGAATTGGTCTCAGTAGCTATAACGCAGGCGACCCGCTGGGCAACTTCGGCATTGGGGCCGGCATTTGGGGGATCATTACTGCCCTACTTGCTTTCCTGATCGGTGGGTGGGTAGCCGCAAGCACGGCCGGTGCGCGTGGCCGCGGCAATGGCATCTTGAACGGTTCCATGGTTTGGGTCGTAGCGATTCCATTGATTGTCTACATGTTGGGTAGCGGTTTAGGATCACTAGTCAATACCGCTGGCAGTGTGGCGGCAACTGGCGTGTCAGCCATAGCGCCTGCGGCGGCGGCCGCAGCCCCGGCTGCAGGCACAGCGGCAGCCCAAACCCCTGGCGCGCAGGCGACCGTACAGACAGCGGGCAGAGATGTCGTGAACGCGGTTCAGGCCACGGCATCAGCACTGGGTAATCAAGTGAATCCCCAAAATGCAGAAAAGGTTGCTAGCGCGGCGGGTAAAACAGCGTGGGGCACATTAGCTGCACTGCTCGTGGGGCTGGTGGCTTCGCTACTAGGTGGTTTGATGGGCGCTCGTCCTGTTCGACAGGAGAGAATTGTTACTACCTGATCTAGGTAAAGGCAAGACAGTTTTGCAAAACCTGACGTAAACCAAAGCGAGGCTTTTAATCTAAAAGCCTCGCTTTTTTCATTGGCATTTATGCCGACTAGTCACCGTCTGGCCGGCTTTTGCGCTTCGGCTTATAGAGAAAACAAATCGAAGTCATAACGGTTCAGCCCTTGTGTAGATGGGACGGAAGCAGGTAATATGCCCTATATTCCTGTTTACCGATCTACCTGTGCAGTGCTAGGCCTGAATCGTTACTAGAAGTCATATAATCGAAGAGGTCGCATGCTCTAATGCGACGCTAGCGGCATTGGATGAGGTTTACATGTTTCCTCTATTAGCTATCCTCAGTACTATCGCGGCTGACCGGGCGAAGTTCCTCGTTATATTCACCTGGTTGCTCGCCAACATTCGTGCGTGTGTTGAGTGGACTGCGCTCTTCCAAGCTTTTACGCTCACGTTCGTCCTGGCTGCCATCGGTGTAATAACTGTCCTTGTCATCCTGATCATAATCGGTGCGGCTAACTGCCTCCGGTTGCTCAGCAATGCGCTGGATATTGGCCCGGATCTGTTCTGGACTCAGCGCCGCATCCCCATCATCAATTGGGGCATCATCCACATGCACATCATTGTAGGAACCAGTCAAATCCGGGTTAACCGGCTCAACTTCGCGCCGCCAAGTCTCAATTCGTTCATGCACATCGATCGGATCATGTTGATTCATAATAGTGATGACATCGTTGACTTGGTTATCGTCCGTCTGCACAGAAATGAGCGTGCCACCACGCTGCACACCTTCCACATAGTAGCCAGCTTCTTCCTCTGGTATGCCCACCTCGGTTAATGCGCCTAAAAGACCACCCACAGCTACGCCAGCACTAGCGCCGAGCAAACCAGCAACCAGGGGACCTGCGGCCACTATCGGCCCAATGCCAGGAATAGCCAACGCGCTTAGGCTAAGCAGAATACCACCCACACCGCCAATCACGGCGCCTGTGACTGCACCACCAGCTGCACCACCGGCGGTCGTCGTGCCGGTATCCGAGATTTCGGGTCTATTTCCGCTGTCACTATCCTCATCGACGGCATAACCACGGGTGTGGCTACCCACCACGAGGCTAATGCCATCTCGACCAATGCCGTAATCAACCATTTCTTGTACAACCTGATTAGCCGTAGCCACGTCTTTATATAGACCAACAAGCGTTTTCATGTTTCTCGCTCCTTTGAACTTTTCCTGGGCGTTTCACGCATCGTTTGCTCCCTCCTCCATTCAAGCTACCCTGTTCTATTTTCGGGGTGATCCTATTCTAGTCCTCTATCTATTTTTACGCTATAGAGCCAGACACAGTTGGGGGTTAGATCAAGAGTTACATATTTGCAGGCTGGTAGATTCTGGCGAAATGCAGCCTACTGGTAAAATAGAACCGAATAAGCGACCGATCATAGTCCGTCTTCTGGTCGGACAAGCCAATTAACAGTTGCTTATGGACAAATCATTTAAAGATCACCCATCCGTAGGGGACAGGCATGCTTGTTCCCTACGGATCAAGCGAATAGAGCAACCAAATAAACTCCGTAGACTCGAGGAGTTCGCATGCTCTAAGAGACGGTCCGAAAAGAATTCGTAGGTGCGGTTTGTAACCGCACAATCAGGGGATGACCGTGAACGTGCGGTTACAAACCGCACCTACAAAGTCCCTGATCCACCCTTTTCAGACCGTTTCTAAGGCGAACGGCTCAGCGTTAGCGAACGCTGACCCCTCATTGGTGTGACTTTTAAATGATTTGTCTATAAGGAATTTCGTCTCTGCCCAGCGGTTAAAACCCGGTGTCTACTCCACAAAACCGCGCCCGAAGGCGCCTGAGACCGGTTGACGCGGCGGCCATTCAGGGCATTTTAACGCCGCTTTTTAGAGCAGGCGGTGAATTCATGCACCGGACAAGGACAATTTCGCTTCAGATTTTCTTGGCTTGATCCACATGCGGGCAGGCCTGTCTGCCCCCATGTGGATCAATAAAATAATGAGCTTTGTGTGTGAAAACAAGCTAACCATACTTTTGCGCTGTTTTAAAGGAATCCTAACGACACATGTCTTCTCTATCTGATCTGCTGATCGCTCTGCCCGATGCCCCGCTCTACACGGGTGTTGATCCAGCAACGGTGACCATCCAACACATTACGGCCGACAACCGTACAGTTGTGCCGGGTTCGCTCTTTGTTGCGCTCCAAGGGCGGCAAATAGATGGTCATCGTTTTATTGCTGATGCTGCCAAACGTGGTGCGGTTGCCGCCGTGGGCACGTTGTCCCCAAGCCAGTTGACCCAACAAGGCACACCGCTGCCAGACAATCTGCCCTATGTTCAGGTTCAAAATAGCCGCTTGGCACTGGCTCAGTGTTGCGCAGTGCTATATGATTTCCCTAGCCGAGCGCTGACGGTAATTGGCGTCACTGGCACGGATGGAAAGACCACCACTTGCTCGCTGATTGAAGCTATTCTGACCGTTGCCACGCGTGGAAAAGCCGAGGAGGCCGGTCGCGTGGGCGTGATCACGACCGTTGGGGCAAAGATTCGCGGCGCGGCACGTGATACCGGGTTACACGTCACCACACCTGATGCGCCAGAAGTTCAGCACTTTCTCGCCCAAATGCGCGACGCCAACTGTCAATATGCCGTGGTAGAAAGCACCAGTCATGGGCTAAACCAGGAACGTGTAGCCGCTGTGGATTTTGATATTGCGGCGGTTACCAACATTACGCATGAACATTTGGACGAACACGGCACACGTGAGGCCTACGTGGCGGCCAAAGCCAAGCTCTTTCGCGCGCTGTACGCCACGCCCATGAAACCAGGTGTGCCGCGTTGCGCGGTGTTGAATGCCGACGACGTGGGTAGCTTTGCTGCGTTGCAAGCCGTATTAATCGAAGAGGCCGCCCAGCATGGCCCAGTTGCACAAAGCCGTGCTTATGGCATGGCCAGTCTAGCAACACCATCTGATCAAGCACCCGATGTCACGGCTGCGGATATCCGTTATTTCCCTGACCGAACTACGTTTAACGTGCGCTGGTGGGGCGGCGAATTTGCGCTAGCAACACCATTGATCGGCGATTTTAATGTCTATAACGTGCTTTGTGCAACCACGGTTGCCCTTGCCTTGGGCATCGAACCCACACTCATTCAGGCTGGCATCGCCCACTTTGTGGGCGTATTGGGCCGCATGCAGCGCATCGATCAGGGTCAGCCTTTTCTAGCCATTGTCGATTTTGCGCATACGCCCGTCAGCCTGGAACGCGCCCTATTAACCCTGCGGCCATTGGTGGGACATGGGCAGCCAAACAGCCAAGGGCGGCTGATCGCAGTCTTTGGCAGCGCCGGTCTGCGCGACCGGGCCAAACGACGCTTGATGGGCCAGGTCAGTGGGCGGCTCGCTGACTTTACCGTGATTACAGCCGAAGACCCGCGCACGGAAGATGTGAATGAGATTAACGCTGAGATCGCCGCCGGGGTACGTGAATTTGCCGACGAGCACGCATTTACCATGATCGCCGATCGCATACAGGCCATTCAACGGGCCGTTGACATCGCTGAGCCTGGCGATGTTGTGGCTGCGTTTGGCAAAGGCCATGAGCGGAGCATGTGTTTTGGCGCCATTGAATACCCGTGGAGTGACCAGCAGGCGCTGGCTGATGCTTTACAAGCGCGCGGGTCGCGCCGTAAACGTCCAAACGAGTAAAAGGGCTCCGCATAGCGGAGAAATACCCCCAAAATAGCCAGGGAACTCGAATGTGAATTAGCTTTAACAGCGCTTGTGTGATAGCCTGATTTGTTGTATGATTCTATTAACTATACGCTTAGAGGTTTGCCTGCGTTTTTATTTTCATTCATGATTTTATAAACCATTATTTTACAAACCATTCTTTATAAAGGAGACTGCAAATGCAGCTCAATCCAAAGATTATTAAAATCTTCGCGGTTGCACTGGTTGCCAGTCTGGTATTGGGCGCCTGTGGTGGTGGAACTAGCGGTTCAACGTGGTTCAACTTGCCGTCGATACCGCTCAGAATTCAGCCAGATGGCAGTGCAAAAGTGTTTGGTTTTAATATTGGCCCACTGCTTCCGCCAGCCACACTGCAACAATTGCAGACTGCCAATATTCAGAAGCTTGAAATCCGCCTTGGCTACAATGGCATCCACGCCTATGCCAATGGAAAGGGTTTGCCCTATATTAGCTGGGATGCCACATCGGTGGCAACGTTGCAAGCGACAATCCGCAAAATGCCCAATGTGCCGAATGCGAATACCATTGCGGACTGGTTGCCGGTGGCGCGCCAAATTGGCCTGGGGGCGACCTTGACGTTGCCGCTAGCGCAGGGCGCACCCGTTGTGGACGCGCCGCGTTGGAAGGGTGAAACCACGGTTAAACAAGAAGCAGCATCCACTCAGCCTGCGATTGGCCCTTTTAAGATCGAAAGTCTGGCCTTTGATAAACAAGGCAATGCCAAATTAGGCAGTGTCCCGCTGTCAAACCTAGCGCCAGTTAAACTGGATGCCAATACGTTGGGGCTGTTGTCCCAACTTGGTTTAGATAAACTGGCGATCAAGACCGAGCCCAATGGCATTAAACTGGCGTTGAACGACAAACCGCTGCCTGGGATTGCGTATGACACCGACACACTGAATCAGGCTTTGGCAGTGGCTGGCCCCTTGTTGCCAGACCCTACTCTCGCCAACATGCTCAAGCAAGTGCTGCCAAAATTGCCGGCCACCCAACTCGATGTGGCTATTTCGTTTAACGGTCAGCCAGTGGGTGACACGGCCCTGGCTCCGTTGCCGGTGGCGATCAATCCAGATGGAACCCTGGCTGTGTTTGGCGTGGCGGTTTCCAAGAGTCCACTGGTGCCGGCCGATGTTGTCCAGAAATTACAAACAGCCAGGCTCAAAACCCTAAACGTCGATTTGGGTCAAAATGCTCTTCATCTCACCGCCAACGGCCAGGCCCTGCCTTCGCTTTCCTGGGCGCCCGAATCGATGGGCATGTTGACAAAGCTTGCACAGCAGGCCGGCGTCAACGCCGATCTGCTCAACAGTGGGCTTACCCTTCTGAAAGAAACGGGTGGCATCAAAGCCAATGTCTCACTGGGCGGGGCAGCGGCGGTAACGGGGAGCGTGCCTAGCACAGCCACTACGCCTGTAACGACGACAGCGACTGTAACTACAACCAACGCCGTAACGGCCAGTGCAGGGACCACGGCGACAGCCTCATCGGCGATCCTTTATTTGACGGCCGTTATTCAAAAGGGTGCGTTGCAATCGGTTGGTGGGCTGGTGCCAGGCGACCTGCCCATGTTGCCCATGGCTTTACCCGCCAATATCGTTACACTGCTAAACACCCTGGGCGCCAAACAGCTTCAGATCGCCACTGTACAAAATAAGCTCAATCTGCTGCTGGATGGCACGGCCGCCTTATCGCTTGGGTATGATGTGCCAGCATTACAGGCTACGTTGGCCCTGGCAACGCCATTCCTCGGCGCCACGCCGCTCAAGGATCCGAATCTTATCAAGCTGCTCTCAGAGCAAATTTTGCCCCAGGTGCCGGGTTCGAATGTGGATGTGAAAGTCGATTTGAAGTAATAGGTTCTCCTAAAAGTTATAAAACTCCTACGCACGTAGTTCGTGCGCAGGAGTTTTATTTTGTTGAACCCACAACGCCAGTGCCAGCCAATTCCACGCGGCCAGATCGGCTAACGCGCCAAACGTATCGACTTGTCCGTGGGCAAAACCAGCCACCAACCCGGCCAGTAAGCCAACCTGAATCCAGCGTGGTTTTGCGCTCACAGCCAGCGTACGGATGGCGTAAACGATTGTGATCATTAATCCGCCCAGCCATAAAAGGCCAGCCGTACCCCAGCCGGTAGCAAATTCTAACCAGACGTTGTGTGGATGTTCCAGATCAGGTTCAATGATCAAACCCTGCAAATAGGCTGGGTAATGCCAAAAAAAACCACCAGGACCCACCCCAAATAATGGGTAATCCCGCCACATCTGCCAGGCCGCTTGCCAGGTCACCAGGCGTTGGCTGGCGGTTGTCAAATTGGTCAGTCTTTGCCAAAACAGAGCAACGCCGGCGGTGATGATGATTAGCATCAGGAGGGCCCAAAGCCAATGCACCCGAAATTTTAGCCATTGTAACGGGCCGCGTCGCTGTCGTAGAAATGCGTAGGCGAAGCAGAGCACGCCGCTTGGTACACCCAGCAACCAGGCCCCACGGCTGGCGGTTAGTAACAAGGCCACGGCAACGATCGCACAGGCCGCTAACCCCACGCGGCGCCAATCGCCAGTGGCGAAAAAGGTAAGGCCAATGCCCAAAAACAAGCTGCGCACCAGATAGAGCGCCATATGATTGGGCGAGAAATAGGGGCCCACCAGCCGCAACACGCCATCGACTTCAGTGCCGCTCCCGCGCAACCAACCAACCAAGCCGATAACAGCCGCCCCTACACCCCCAGCAAACAAGGCGCAAATCACGGCCTGCCATTGCTGGCTTGTTGTAACCAACAGTCGTACGGCCGCATAAAGCAAGAGTGGCATGAGCACCAATTCAAACAGACTGTTCCAATAGGCGGGCCATGGCCAGGCCTTGACGCCACTACATAGGCTGATTGCCAACCAGGCGAGCGCTAGCCAGTCCAAACGCTGAAGCTGACTATTTTTAACGCAAAGCGGCAAAGCCGCCAAAGGCGGCTGGCACATACATCTGGCGCGCTGCCATAGCCGCTGGAGCAGCACAGGTAATAAACAGAGGAGCACTGCGTGCGCTGGCGCAATGGCCCAACGACTATCAAGCAGGTGAACTTCTTTATGTTGAAAGTAAAACGGCAGCAGCGCCGCCGCCAACCACAGGCCCACTTGCGGCTGCGCCACGATCAAGCCACTAGCGAGTAGCCCATAGAGCAAGATCAAGGGCGACCACGTGGCAAAGGCATACAGGAGCAGCAGTAATCCCCAAAGCAAAATTTGGCACAGTGGCGACCAGGCCCGGTAGCGAATGCACCACGTTTGCCAGGGCAGTAGGCGGGCCGCGGCTACACTGCGCCAGCCGAGCACGGGCGCCATCGCCAACAGAAACCAGCCATAGAGTAAAGCGTTGCGAGCAAAGGGCAAGGTAGAATTGATCGCCACTGGCACTGAAGTTTGTTGCGCCAATGCTTGGGCAAGGGCTGACGTTAAGGCAAAGCCCCAGATTGGATCGGTGATTGGGCGTGTAGGTTGGTCGATCATCCAGCCCAGCGTGGCTAACCAGGGCCACTGCTGACGGGCCAATGATTGCGCCTGCACAGCAAATGCGATCTGATCGGCAGGGCTTACGGTGCCCCAGGGCGAATCATCACGCGTGTTCCAGCCATAACGCACTGCCCACACGGGCTTTTCCCCATCATTGGCGGCCAACATGACGTTGCGGACTAGCTTAATCCGCTGAAAATCCAGGATGCCAATTTGAGCGCGCGCATCAGTTGGCGCATCACCAAAACCAAACGGTTCGACGGCGACGGCATCAAAATAAGGCGCTGCACCGGCGGCATAAAGTCGTTGCAGAAAGTAGACTTCATCAATCGCCGTATGACCACGGTCGGCGGTAGGCGCCAGGGCGGCGGTGATAATCACGGCATCGGGATCAACTCTACGGATCGCTGACGCCGTCATTTTTAATAACTGGGCATAACTCACCGGGTCAATATGCCGATTGCCCCAGTGCGGGGCGAGGTTAGGTTCATCCCAAATCTGGTAAAACCGCACCTGCGCGCGATAGCGGCTGGCAAATGCGGCTGCAAACCGCGCAAACATGGCAGGATCGGCGGGCGGCGCAAAAACGTTGGCATTTTCACCAATGTCTTGCGCACTGCGCGCCCAGGCGGGGCTGCCGTCTAGCAAGACCACCGGAATCAGATGCGCGCTGACGATATCGTGCAACAGATCGTCGGATTGCCGCCAATTTAGTTGATCGGCGGTTGGCTCCAGGTGCTGCCAGTCAAACCGTTGACGCACCCAGCCAAAATTGCTAGCCTTGAGGCGCGCCAACGCTGCGCGCCGTTGCAAACGAGTGGCTTGCTCCAGGGCGACATTGATCCCCAGCAAGGGAATTTGTGCGGCTGGCGCAACCGACACCAGCCGCAAGCTGGTCAACGCGCCATCGCTTTCTTTGCCGGCGCGTCCTTCCAAACCGAAAGCGAAGGCTAGCCAACAAAAGAGGACAAAAAGCAGTGCCAGACGCCAAAGCGCAAGCGACTGGCGCAACGGGGCAGTCCAACCAATAGCCATCGCGCTTACGCTAAGCTAAACGGACGCACAATCGTTGCGATACAGGCACCCTGGTGGATAAGCGGGAAACCGGCTCGACTAAAGAGCAAGCCGCCCGTGCGAATCTTGACGGGCGTTGGTTCAGCAAAGGGTAATTCGGTTGAGAAAATCTGCCCGATGGGTTGGCCGCTCTCCACTTGATCGCCCAATTCAAAGAAAGGTTCAAAGATGCCGCTGACCGGCGCCATTACATAATCAGATTGTTCCAGTGCGGCGACAACCTGGCTCGTTTTGGCAGGCGGTGCGAAGGGTTTGTCGGTGAGAATGTTGTACATGCGCAGCATATTCTTGAGCCCGTGACCCGCAAGGTGCAACATCTCCTTCCCAAATTGGCTGGCGCTCCCCAACTCTGTGCCCAGCGTGGTCTTGCCCAGGCCCTCTGCGTACGAGGGATAGAGGCCACCCCCAGCCACATCTTCATAGATAAAGACATAGGGTGCACCCCACGCCGAGGCGGCGCGCACCATCTCCTTCATCTGTTCCTTGTTCGCCAAATTATGCATGTTCACAGACGCCAGAAATTGCAGCGATCGTCCGCCAGAATGGATGTCTACCACCAGATCGGCCATGGGCAAAAGCGCGTACGAAACATAGTGGGCAATCATGCCTGTTAGGGTGTCATTACGTTCGCCAGGAAAGGCACGGTTCATGTTGCGCCCATCAACGGGGGAGAGCCGCGTACCGGCCAGCGCAGCAGGTCGGTTGAGCATAGGTAGAATGATCAGCCGCCCTTGCACTTGTTCAGGCTGGATCTCGCGCACCAGATTTAGTAGCGCGACCTGGCCTTCGTATTCATCGCCATGATTGCCGCCCGACAGCAGAGCGGTGGGTCCGTCCCCATTTTTGATCACCGCAATCGGGATAAAATAGTTGGCCCAGCCGGCGGTGTTCAGCGATTGCGGCACGTTTAGATGGCCGATCTGTTTGCCATCTTTTTCGTAATCAATCGAGGTGAAAATCTGGCGATCAATGGTCATAAATCCCCTCAAAAATTGCTTAGAAAGACCAGTTCCGTCCGAGAAATCGGCGGCGACTAATCGATTATTTTCTGGATGATCATGCGATGTTCTTGATAATGTTCATAGGTGTCACTGCCAACGGTCTGGAGCAACAACTCGCTATTTTGATCGTCAGGATGGCGAGCTTTGAGCAAATCCGCATAAGCCAGTGGTTCTAAGGCGGCTAAAAGCACTTGATGAGATTGTCGAAAATCAGTCAGTACATCTGCCAAAGGACGCTGCTTATCGCGTTCGTGGAAGAAGTCATTTAGCTCTGTCACCGCCGTCATCTGTTCGGTGGCGAAGGTGAACTTGCGATGATCATGTCATTGAATTCATCTCCCGGAAGGGGATCCACCCACGACATTTGTAGGTCAACGCTTCCAGCGTGACAAGCCTCGTGATACCGACATGATGGGGTCGGCGTTATTCGTCACGCTGGAAGCGTTGACCTACAGGCTAGACGCTCGTCAAGAAACGCGCACCTTGCAGGATGCCATCTTGTTCGGTATTGGTCGGGCCGTTGAAATTGGAATCTTCCAACTCAATCGAGATCCCGCCCTGATAACCCTTCTCTTCCAAAATGTTCATCACCTCGACCCAGCGCGTGATGCCGTGGCCGGGGATCGTGTAGCGCCAACTGTGCGCGCCAAACGAAATCGGTTTCATAAAGGTGGCGGGCTGCTCGGTGCCATATTCATATTGATTTTCGGTCAAGATTTCCGTGTCTTTGCCGTGCGCATGGAAGACGCGGTCGCCAAATTCGCGCAGGAAACGCAGCGGGTCGATGCCCATGCGCAACAGATGCGACGGGTCATAGTTGATACCCATCGCCTTAGACGGGATGGCGGCGAACAGGGCGCGATACCCTTCTGGCGTGCAGCAGAGCGCGCCCGGACCCGGCCAGCCTTCGATCACAATCTGGGCTTCGTACTTTTCCAAAATCGGCGCTAATTGGCTGAAGCTGTCTACCATATACTCGAAGTTTTCGGCGCGCGGCAGTTGCGGTTTTTCGGGCAGCATCACCAAGAAAAAGTTGGTCTGACCCAGGGCCGAACATTCGTGGATGAACTCGGCATTGTCTTCGACCGCCTTCTCGCGTGTGGTGCGATCAGGCGAAATCATGCCCTTGCTCTCGCGCAAGTCAACCGAACCGATACGCAGGCCAGCGTCCAACACCTTTTGACCGATCACGTTTGCATCTTTGCCCAAATCGATCGCTTCCAGATCATTCTTCTTGGTCCAAGCGATCAGGCTGTCAATATCGCGCTGCCAATCGGTGCCGCCGCGGCGGAAACCGATTGGATAATTACCGGTACGCGTCTTCATAAAAACTTTTCTCCTT
>JBBREZ010000086.1:0-17927 GCA_038225095.1 Caldilineales bacterium | reverse complement strand
GGCAAAAGAAGACCTTCGCTTGAATTTACGCTGCGCGTTTCGGCTTTCTTTGCTGTCTCACTGGATCAACTCATCAAAGATGATCTTGAAGTGGAAGGTCAGAATGGTCACCCCCAAGCCGATCTAGATGACCATTGATGTCCACAAGCAGGAGGCAGCGGCAGCAGCCTATTTGCTCGGTCGTCTGCCGCGTGCTACACTGATTCTACAATGGGAGCCATGACGCATACTTATCACGATGACTCAAGCGGTGGAACATGAGCATAATCGAATTTCAGACCTACATCGGTCACGGCATGATTGGGTTGCCCAAGGAATATCAGCACCGGATCAAGGGGCGCGCACGTCATTATTCTCACTGACATTATTCTCACTGACATTATTCTCACTGACAATGGCGAGGACGATGAGGATATGGTCGAATTTCTTTTGAATCATCCCTATCAGGTTGCTACGTTTACACCGCTGACACGCGACGAAATCTATGAGCGCCGGTAATTCCACTTATCATCTAATCCAACTTTTTGGGGGCGCGTAGTTGGCCCGAGCATTGCCATTCATTAAACGCTATAGAATCAAGGAATCCATGCCATGCGCATCGAAGGTGTTGAACTACGCAAAATCCAACTGCCCTATGTGGCGCCTTTTGAAACCAGCGGCTGGCGCGAGGAAGGTAGCTACGCCGTGATTGTCCGCGTTGATGCGGAAGGTGTCACTGGTTGGGGTGAATCACCGGTGGGCGGCAGCCCCTTTTATAACGAGGAAAACACCTCTACGGTCTGGGCAATTCAACAAGAATTTATCGTGCCCATGCTCTTTAAGGCCGATTTGCAACAACCCGAAGATGTGACCGATGTTTTACAGAAAATTCGTGGCAACCGTATGGCGAAAGCTGGTCTGGAATTTGCGATGTGGGATTGGTTTGGCCGCAAAGAGGGGCGCAGTTTGCCTTCGATGCTGGGTGGCACGCGCGATCGAGTAGCCGTGGGCGTCAGCGTTGGCATCCAAAAAGATATTGACACGTTGCTCAAGGTGGTCGGCAATTACATTGACAACGGCTATAAGCGGATCAAGCTCAAAATTAAGCCGGGTTGGGACATTGAGCCAACCCGCGCCGTGCGTCAAGCCTGGCCAGAGATTGCCCTGCAAGTGGATGCCAACAGTATTTATCATCTCTCGGATGCGGAACATCTGGCGCAACTTGACCAGTTCAACTTGCTGCTGATCGAGCAACCACTGGAACATGACGACATTTTCGACCATGCCAAGCTGCAACCCAAATTGCGCTCACCGATCTGCCTGGACGAAAGCATTGTCTCGCCGGCGCATGCCCGTTGGGCGCTCGAAATGAAAGCTTGTGGCGTGATCAACATCAAGCCCAGTCGCATCGGTGGCCTGGCCGACGCGCGGCGCATTCACGATCTGACGCAAGCCGCGGGCATTCCGGTCTGGCATGGTGGCATGTTGGAAACCGGCATTGGCCGCACCGCCAGCGTTGCTCTGGCCAGTTTGCCTAACTTCAAGTTGCCCGGCGATATTAGCGCTAACAATCGTTATTACAAGCGCGATATTGTGAAAAACCCCTTTACGCTCAACGATGACAGCACCCTGACCGTGCTCACCACGCCTGGCAATGGGGCGATGGTGGACGAGGCGTATCTGGATGAAGTGACGGTTGAGCGCGTAGCAATCGTGAACAAATAAATAACCAGGAAATGCCATGCAAGCGTCTGACCAAGGCACACGTGAAACCGGCCAACGTCGCTATCAGGCCATTCCGCGCACGTTGATCTTTCTCACCAGCGTAAACCCACAGACTGGCGTTCAAGAAGTATTATTGCTCAAGGGTGCGCCGACCAAACGGCTCTGGGCGAACAAATATAATGGTCTAGGTGGGCATGTCGAAGCCGATGAGGATATCCACACGGCGGCTGTACGCGAAGTCAACGAAGAAACGGGCCTCAGCCTCCAACAACTAACGCTGCGCGGCATTATCAATATCAATACTAGCAGTGATGAAAACGGCCCCCGCTCTGGCGTCCTGATCTTTGTCTTTCTAGGCGAAAGTAACCAGCATATGGTGCAGGCCAGCCGCGAAGGTGCGCCGGAGTGGATTCCAATCGCAGAAATCACGAACTATCCGCTGGTGGATGATTTATACGAGGTTCTGCCGCGCATCCTCGGTGATGGCCCATGCTTTTTCGGCCATTACAGTCCGCAACCTGACGGTACGCTGCACTATACGTTTCAGTGAAAAACTGCGGATGAATAGAAAAGCAGCGCTCTGCCAATTTTAATTGAGTTTTTTCTGTTCATTTGTTCGCTTGGTTTCACCTGTGCGGCTATTTTCACGTTGCTCTCCTTTACCGAAGCGATTTTGCCAGACGTGACTACCTACGCTAACTTACGAGGGGACGCAGCGATCCATCGCTGCGTCCCCTCGTTACTTCCGTTTCAGGTCAATCGCAATGCCGTTTATTTCTGGGCAGGGTTGCTCGTATCGAGACCGCGCAGGAATACGATCATGTCCGCCCGCTGCTTGGGATCGGCAAGATAGAAGGGATGGGGCACGAGGGGACCTCGCTTGGGGTCAAGCAGGTTGTCTAAACTGGGCACCGAGTCGTCGTGCAGGAAGACCGGCTTGCGCGCCAGGTCGAGGAGTAAGGGCAAGGCGATGCCCCGAATCTCGCCGCGCTGGCTGGCGTTGAAGACGGCCATCTTGTCGTCGAAGAAAACCTTGGGCGTGTCCAGCACTGGATTCAGCGGCGGCATGCGCTGCGCCAGCACCACCGGCTTGTCGCCAGGAAAGATCGTCGCCATCGGTACGAGGAAGGCCGGCACAGGCTTACTCTGATCCACATTGTGGCAACCCGTGCAGCCAGCGGTGCGAAACAGCGTCCGCCCACGTGCCGCTGCCTTGGCGTCTACCTGCGCGCCCTTCGGCGCGGACAAACTGACGACATAGGCATTCATGTCAAGCAGCTTCGTATTGTCCACGCGCAGGCCCAGCGGGGCCTCTTCACTGCCGGGCTTGGCATGGGGGGTCGCTTTCACGTAAGGATACCCAGTGACGCCGGTCGCGGCGAGAATCTTCACATAATCATTGGCGATTTCATCGCCCGCCGCGCCACCGAGCTTATGCAATAAGGCGCGCCCACCGGGCGTAGTGAGGTCGGTTTGATCGAAGAGCACCGTATACACCAGGTTGCTGAAGTTATCTAGGCGAGCGATGGTGCCTTCGCTACCGAAAGGGGCCGCAAGGTCTTGACGGAAAAAAGGTGTGATGTGCATCGGGTCGCCATTGCCGTCCGGGGTATCGTCGAACATGCCCACCGGGTAGTATTGGGGGTTGGCCAGGTAGGCATCCACCTCGGCCTCGGTCGAGTTTTCGGTCAGCCCTTTGGGCGCGCGGCCCAAGGTCTGGCTGCCATTCGCCTTCAGCGAAAGTTGAAGCACGGGATACAAAGCCCGCGAGTTGGCGGCGGTTGCGAAGATGGCGCCGACATTCAAATTGTGATTGGTCAGGCCATCCTGGCGATGCCCGATGGAACCGCCTTTGGGTAGACTAAAAGCCGAGCCGTCGGTCATGGTATGGCACAGCGCACAGCTCGCTCCCACTTTGTCGCCCTTGGTCACATCGATGACGCCATTGCCGTTACTGTCTTTGGCCGGCATGCCGATCACGGCGTTAGCGTTGAAGAGCTTGACGGTCATCTTGGGGTCGTTGAGCAGCGCCGAGCTTTTCCCGGTGGGGTCCGCTTTTAGTTGCGCCGCTAGCGTCTTCTGGGTGGCGGCGTCGAGGGCGTCAACGTCGACACTCAGGCCGAGTTGGAGGGCTTTTAGAGGGGTTACTTTAGCCGCCATCACCCCCGCCGGCAGGCGCACGGCATCCGTCCAAAAGCCTTCATTGCCAAAAGTCTCGAAGCGGAAAACGTCCCGCCCCGCCTTGGCGTTGCCATCCTGGCGTGCAACCCGCGTGCCTTGCTTCGCCGGCCCATCGGCTGGAGCAGTTGCGTTCTGAGCACTGCTCTGGCGATTAATGGCAACAACCGCCAACGTGACGAAGATGCCAATAACGAGAAGCTTTGCAACATGAATGCCCATGCGTTTCACCGACATGGCGGTCGCTCGATTCGTGCGTCTGGCACTTTCTTCGCTGCCGTTGCGGTGTCCGTTGTGAACCTGTGCTTTCATACATTCTTTCCTTTGCGCTCTTGTGTTCGGCGGTAGTGGCTGGCTTGGAAGTCGACTGGTTGCCGATTTGTAATTCACCGCGCCCGCCTTTGCGCGCTGGATCACACGAGTAATTATTCAATGAGGATGTTGCTCTGCACGCCTGCACATTATGCACAACCCGTGCAGCAAAGTGTGCTTAGCGCAGACGCACAGGCGTGCCATCGATCTTCAAGCAAAATAGGCTGTAGGGTTTCACACGCAAGTCTTTGCCGTTGTGATAATCGGCCTGACGCTGCAATTGATTGGCGGTAAAATAAAGATAGCCGTCTACCATACATTACATCAATCCAAAGGCGGCAGACGAGTGTGACCTTAGCACCGAAAAAGAGAATCCTAATCTGCTTTTGCGAAAGCTACTCAGTTCAAGCATACGGCAATGTTGGCAGAGCGCAATGTGTATAGATACAGAGCAGGATTGCGCATGAGGATACATAAATTCTGCCGAGGGTGCCTTTCAGCCCATTGACAAGGGCAAGCTCTGCTTGTCAATGGGAGAAGTAACGAATAGGAGAGTTATAGTTAGATAGTAAGCACAATTTTCTTGTCTTTAATACGTAATTATACTTAAAATTGTGAAATCAGTTAGTAAATTTCATATTATCTCGATCCTATGGCATACTTCTGGCTTACCAAAATCATGAACACTCAGGGTCTTTGTCACCTAATAGAGAAAACAAATTAAAGACAGACGAGGAGGTCGCATTAGAGAATGCTGCCTCCGCCTTGTGTGAAGTTTAAATGGTTTTCTCTATCAGTAACACCTCAAAACAAATTCTATCCATCTATGGCATAGTTCATGACGCTTCTCTACCTTACGCTCGCTTATCTACTCGGCATTCTCTTCGGGCGCACAGGAGGGGATGCTGGTTGGTTTGGGTGCAGTTTTACAGTTTGGCTTTGGTGGCTGCCATTGGCCTTGTTGCCGGTAACACCTTTGCTGAATCGGACGTCATTATTACCCCACGCCAAAGCAGCCATGCGCTGGCCGGTCTGGGCGGGCTTTGCACCGCCGCGCTCAAGTTTAAACCCGGCGCTGGTCATGGCGCTTGTGCTGTGTGTGCTGACCGGCGCGCTGCGTTACGCCAGCCACCCTTTACAGCCTTGTTGGGCGCCCACCGATCTGGCGTACTACAACCTACCCGCGGATCGCGCCTTTGACAAAAGCGCGCCGCAAGTCACCGTCAGCGGTTATGTCAGCAGCTATCCACTCATCGCTGATACCAAACAGCAGATGCAGATCATAGCGACAAAACTCACTGATCGCAGCGGTGAACACGCCGTGGACGGTGAATTGCGCCTTACGACGGGCATCCGTCAACAGTACGTCTACGGTCAGCCGATCCGTTTGCGCGGGCGCTTGGTGACGCCGCCAGAGTTTGAAGATTTCTCCTATCGCGAGTATTTGGCGCGCAAAGGGGTGCATAGTCTTTTTTACAGCACTAAGCTTGAAAAATTGGACGGTCCCAACCAAGGTAATGCGCTAAAACGTAGCTTGTATGCCATTCGGGCGCGCGGCGAGCAACTGATCAACCATGCGCTGCCCGAACCCTATGCGGCCCTGGCGAACGGCATCCTTTTGGGGATTGGGGCAGGCATTCCCAATAATTTAAACGATAAATTTAACCTCACCGGCACGAGTCATATTCTGGTTATTTCGGGGGCGAACGTCGCCTTACTGGCGGGCGTGTTGATGGGCGTTAGCCAACGCTTTTTGGGCCGTCGCCGTGCGCTTTGGCCTACGTTGTTCGGCATTGCTAGTTTTGCGCTATTGGTAGGCGGTGACCCATCCGTGTTGCGCGCCGCCGGGATGGGCGGATTGTACGTCATCGCTGCCGCGTTGAACCGGCGCAGCACAGCATTGGTGAGCCTGGCCGTCGCTTGTTGGGTGATGACGCTGAGTAACCCTTTGACGCTCTGGGATGTGGGTTTTCAATTAAGCAGCGGCGCAACGGCCAGCTTAATTCTCTTTACGCCGAGTATTACCGCGCTGCTTACCAAATTTTGGCCCGGTTTCGTTGCCAAAGCGAGCGATAGCTCGGTTGAACTGACCGCGGTCAGTCTGCTCGGCGCAACAAAAACGCTATTCGTGGGGCTGGTGGAAGATGGGTTGCTAATCACGCTGGCGGCAAACGTGCTCACGTTGCCGCTGATCGTCTACTACTTCGGCCGATTAAGTTTTGTGAGCCTCCTAGCCAATTTCCTGATCTTGCCCGCGCAACCCATGATCATGTTGGTTGGCAGCGCAGCGGTGGCGATTGGAGTGGCCGGGCTGACGGGGCTGGCCCAGTTTCTGCTTTGGGCGCCTTGGTTGGGGCTGGTCTGGACAGTCAAAATGGTCGAATGGGCCGCAGATTTACCAGGCGCTAGTTTGGAGATAGCCGGTTATGGGAGCGGCGCGCTGATGTTGACCTTTCTTGTGATCTTTATCATACATTGGCGTTCCTCGCTGGTCGGTTGGGGTAAGCGCTGGCTGAGCGAACGGCTGGGTGATTGGCAAGCCTATCTGGTGGGGCCAGTCGCGCTTGGGGTGTTGGCAACGGCAGCGCTGCTGATCTGGGCGCTGGCGCTTTCCCAGCCGGACGGTCGCCTGCACGTTTACTTTCTGGATATTGGTCAGGGCGATGGCATTTTGATCCAGACCCCATCGGGTCGCCAGGTCTTGATCGATGGTGGTGCAAAGCCGCAACAACTCTTCAATCAACTGGGTGCGATAATGCCTTTTTGGGCGCGCAATATCGACATCGCAGCGCTGACCAATCCCGACAAAGATCATATGGATGCGCAGGCGCAAACACCAACCCGTTTTCATGTCACAACGGGACTTTCCACGGTTGCGGGCCGCGCCAATCACGATTCGGATACCTGGTATAAAAATATCGTGGCGAACGGCGGCGCGGTGCAACTCCACCACGCTGGCGGCTGGTTTGATCTAGGCGACGGGGTTGCGCTGTGGGTACTCTGGCCGCCGGTTGAGCCAGTGCGGGGCGCACAGGGCAAGCAAGAACAATTGGTCGATAACGAGAATTCACTGGTCATGAAGCTAGTCTACGGCGATTTCAGCATCTTGTTAACTGGGGATGCCGGCCTGCCTTCCGAGATGGCGATGCTGGCTGGCGGTGAACCGGTGGCGGCCACCGTGTTAAAAGTGGGCCATCACGGCAGCAAAGGCAGCACCAGCCATAGCTTTGTCCAGGCGGTCGATCCGCTGATGGCCGTGATCCAGTGCGGACTGAATAATCAGTATGGTCATCCAACCCAAGAAGTGTTGGAGCGGCTGACCGGCCGCCTGGTCCTGCGCAACGATTTGCAAGGGCGGATTCACGTCTACAGCGATGGTCATCAGATGTGGTTTGTCACCGAGAAAAACTCACCCGTCTTGAAGGATTAACCCTTAGCCCAACTTTATCCAAATGAAGCGGCCAAAGCGAGCTAAGAACAAGCCATATAATCTATTTAATTGCCGCGCGAACGATGGTATAATCCAAAAAAACGGTCTCGTTTGAAAAAAGGAGTGAGACTTCTTCTATGCAATCTCAAATTACAATGACCATATCCGACACCTTATTCACACGTGCGAAACAACTCACACAGATACGAAAAGCAGCGTCTGAGGATGAGTTGGTGGATTTGCTTGAGCAGATTTTGGCATCTGCCGAGCTTGATGAAGAAGAAACGTTGGTGGATGAAGATCCAGAAGTTGAACGTGAGATGCAAGCCTATATTGCTATGCATCCCCTGTTGAAGAAGACGCACTTTGGCAAACATGTGGCAGTTTATGACGGTAGACTCATTGATACGGATGATGATTACGATGCATTGACACGGCGCATTGATGCGCAATATCCAGACCGGTTTGTTTGGATTTCTAAGGTAGCGGAAGAACCAATCAAAACATTTGTATTTCGTTCACCGCGCCTCGAACAGATTGGATAATCCATGGTCTACACCTCAGCCACAGGAACAGTGGTTTGGAATACCCGGTCCATGTGCTCGGTGTTCAGGATGGGCGACTGCTCATAGAGAAAACACGCAGCGGCGCGTTGTGCATCGGTCTGGTAGAGCGGTGGCACCTGCTGCAAGCACTTCGCCATCGCCGAAGGACAACGGTCTGCGAACTTGCACGACGCAAGTTCGCGCTTCTGGTTGGGCAAGGCCGGCGCCGCCTCCGCAGCCCAGGGATGGTCTGGATCTGGCACTGGAATTGAGCCGACAAGCAAGCGCGTATACGGATGTTCAGGATTACGGACGACCAAATCTACGCTCCCCGCCTCGGCCACCGAGCCGCGATACAGGACGATGATGTTGTCACCGATCTGGTAGGCGGTGGTCAGGTCATGCGTGATGTAGATGATCGAGATGCCTAACTCTTCCTTGATCCGCTGCAGGCTGCCAAGCACCGTGGCGCGCAGGGAAGCATCGATCATGGACACGGGCTCGTCGGCAAGGATGATGCGTGGCTTGAGGATCAGCGCGCGGGCAACCATCACGCGCTGGCGCTGCCCGCCGCTGAGTTGATGCGGATACCGGCCAAGCGTCTCCTCTGGGCGAAGGCCAACCGTCTCAAGCGCCTGCTCGATCAAGCGCCACTTCTCGGCGCGCGACGTGGCAAGCTTCATGTAGTCGATGGGGGTGGTGAGCACATGGTCAACCCGATAGAACGGATTGTAGACCTCGAACGGGTCCTGGAAGATCACCTGAACGTCGTTCAAGAATCCGCGGGACTCGTCGCCGGATAGCGTGCGCAAATCCTTCCCTTTGTACAGAACGCTGCCTTCGCTGGGCGAGGTGACCCCCAGCAAAAGGCGAGCGAGCGTGGTCTTGCCGCTGCCACTCTCGCCGACAATCGCCGTAATCGATGGCGCGTCGCCCCCGATGGTCATCGAGAAATCATCGAGTGCCACGGTTCTCGTTCGATCAAACAGGCCACCGCCGAAACGTTTGGTGACGTGGCGGGCTTCTAGTAATGCAGTCATATAATTTCCTTTACAACCCCAATCACACCCGTGAAACGGCAGATTTTTCGGTACGTGCTCTTTCACCTACCAAGCCGGGCGTATGAATGACGAAATGGCTTGTTGTCCTACTTCAAACGGTTAAATGCTGCAATGTATAGCTTTGGGTGCTCTGAAGTTCATAGGGTTGAACCAATATATCGGCGGGAAGACCCAAACCGCTTTGTAGTTTGCGGATCATTTCCAGTGACAAGGGACGGCGGCGATTGAGAATTTCAGACACACGTGCCCGCGAACCTAAATAGGGTTCTAAAGTGAAATTAGTTTGAAACCCATAATTTCTTGATTGAGTTCAGGGCAAAACTGGGCTATAAAATTCTTGGTCTCTATCAAATTTCACTTTAGGTCGCGGCGTGTTAGTCCGCGCGCCTCCATGACATAGAGAATCAGTTCAATTGGATCGGGGTTAGGAATCGGGTAATGTTCTGATTCGTAAGCCTCAACGAGCATGACCAGTATGTCTAAGCGGTCGGCTTCTGGTGTACCCGGTTCTGCCTCCCACAACGCCTCGATTTCTCCAAGCGTCGTTTCATAATCTTCTTCGTTGCGAAGCGGTCGCAGATTCATCCTGCCTTCCCCCTAAATTGAGCTTGCCTCAATGCGATCATAATCGCGATGGGTGCCAACAAAGCGAATAAATAGCTTCCCTTTGCGATATTCGACCAGCACGATGCCCAGTTGGCAATGACTCGGCACACCCTTCTACTTGTCACGCCGGAGGCGATGACCTACGAGTTCTGGAGAAAAGATAATACCGCCGCATTGAACAACTCCGGCGCTTCCATGCTTGACATATGTCCTACACCGGGCAGTACAACCGTATGCGCCTGGTGTACTTTCTGTTGCATGATAGCGGTTATATCGTGCATGTAAGACTCATCTCGCTGGCCGATAATAATAAGTGTGGGACATGTGATCTCGTACAAACGTTGGAGTGCCGGAGGATCCATCGCACGATGTGGGTCGTTGTTTACCCAATGCCAACCCGAATTTTCACCAACGATCTGCGCCAAGCGCGCACCTACCACCGGGTTCTCGCGTGCAGGGATGAAAAACGGGTGATCGAGCCAAACTTCATTGGCTGCTTTCCCGCCAGCGGCCGCTGTCCGCGCACCGATGGCATCTATCGTCTGTTGAAATTCGGCTGACGAATAACCATCCAGCCCACTATCGACCGCGATCAGCGTACTGGTCATTTCTGGATGCGTCAAGGCAAAATTAATGGCAATCGAACCACCCATCGACAACCCGATGATATGGGCCTGGGCGATCCCAAGATAAACCAATAGCGCCTTCAGGTCATCGACATGAGAATAAGCCTCTTCTGTTGGCAGTGCAGACCTACCGAAGCCGCGCACATCATATCGAACTACGCGGTAATGTTGTGCAAACAAGTCGAATTAGTCATCCCACATGCGCGTATCAAGGGTGAATCCATGAATAAGGACAAGCGATGGGCCGTTCCCAGCCACTTCGTAATAAAGTTGGGTACCATTTACTGGTGCTGTTCCAGCTTCTACAACCATATGATATACCCGTTTAAATAATTATACTGTTTAATTCGAATTGATTCACCTTGTCAGGCGAAGTGACAGGCGGCCCAGACATCAATTTGCAACTCGCGCAGTTTGGGCACCTCGGCGCGACAACGATCCGCCGCCAGCGGACAGCGGGGATGGAACACGCAGCCGGTCGGCACGTCGAGCAGGGAGGGTGGCAGGCCGGGAATGCCTGTAAAGTGGCCCTTGGTCTCGGTTGAAGGCAGGCTGGAGATGAGTAGCTGCGTATAGGGATGGCGGGGTTGCCGGAAAAGCTCACGCACCGGCGCGACTTCCATCAGGCGACCGGCGTACATGACGCCTAGCCGCTGGGCGAACTGCGCCATCAGCCCCATATCATGGCCCACCAGGATCACCGAAGCGCCGATCTCGGTCTGGACATTTTTGAACGTCTCCATAATCTGGCGCTGAACGACGACATCGAGCGCACTCGTCGGTTCGTCGGCGATGATCACCTTGGGGCTCAGGCTGATCGCGATGGCGATCACGACGCGTTGTTTCATGCCGCCGCTAAGTTCGTGCGGGAACATGTTCGCCACCTGGGGCGCGAGGCCCACCTTGGCAAGCAGGCTCGTCACTCGCTCATCCAACTCGTTTTGCGTGAGCTGCACGCCGTGATCCGCCAGGCCGACGCCAATTTGGTCGTGGATGCGCATCACCGGATTCAGCGAATTCATCGAACCCTGAGCGACGAGCGCAATCTGGGCGAGGCGCAGTTCCTTCATCTTTGCTTCCGGCAGATCCAGCAAATTCGTGTTTTCGAGCCAGATATCGCCCGCGACGATGCGCGCGGGCGGCTTGATCAGCCGCATAATGGTCAGGGCCATGCTGGATTTGCCAGAACCAGACTCACCGACCAAGCCAAAGCGCTCTTGGGCGCGTAGAGAGAACGTTACGTCCTCGACCGCGTGGACCGGACCACGTGCGGTATCATAGTAGACGGTCAGATTTTCAAGGCGCAGAACGTCAGACGTGGGCGCTTTACTGCTGACATCGCTGCGCCCTTGTCTGCGTGTAAACGCTGCGAGCTTGCTAGATGACACCGACTTCCGGAGGCGCGGGTTGGCAATCTCGTCAAGGCCGACGCTAATTTGGAAAAGACTGATAAAAAGCAGACCAATGACGACAATCGGCGGCAACCACCACCACCACCACCCATTGATGACGGCAGCGTTGTAGTTGATCCAGAAGAGGGTCATGCCGATTGTGGGCGCATCCATCGGCCCCAGCCCAAGCACCTCAAGGCCAATCGATGCCAACACTGCGGCAGAAATCGAACCCACGAGCGACGCGGCTAGATAGGGCAACAGGTTGGGTAAGATTTCCTTTAAAATGATCATGCGCCCCGGCATGCCCGACAGGCGCGACACCTGGATGTAGCTCCGCTCACGCAACGTCAGCACCTGGGCCCGGATCGTCCGCGCTGGATACAGCCAGGCGAGCGACGCTACGACCAGAGCCATCTGCTCAACGGTGAGGCCAGATTTCACCATCATGGCGACGACGATGAGGACCATCAGGCCGGGGATCGTTAAGCCAACATCAACGATGCCGCGCAGCAAGGCGTCGAGCCAGCCACCGTAATACGCGCTGACGAAGGCGATGAAGCTCCCAAAAATGACGCCAAGGAAACCGGCGATCAGGCCGATCCGCAGCGTCAACGGTGTGCCCGCAACCATGACAGCGAGGAGGTTGCGCCCCTGTTTGTCGCTGCCAAATGGCAAGGCCCACGAAGGCGGCTGCAGCGGCTTTACGGATATGGGGCGTGCGTCCTGGAGATTGACAAAGTGTGAGCCGATACTTGACGAGAGCAGCAAGAGCGTGAACAGGACTAGACCAACCACCAGCGACGGGTTCCGTCGGCAGTAACCCAGCGCACGACCGAGCATGTCGCGCAGGTCCGCCTGGTCTGCGGGTTGCGCCGTGCGGGCGCCACTCTCCACAATAGTCGCCATGTCATGCCTTCCTATAGGTGATCCGCGGGTCGAGCAACGGATAAATAATGTCAAGAATGAAGGTCGCCAGGCCGATCGAGAGGATGACGACGAACACGATGCCCTGGACGAGATAGTAGTCGGAGCCGCGAATTGCCTGGTAGAGCATGGTGCCGATGCCTGGATAGCCAAAGATTACCTCGACGAGCACGGCACCTGACACGATCTGGCCGAGGGCCAGTGCAAGGGCGGTCACTTGGGGCAACATGGCATTGCGCATCAAGTAGCGCGCAAAGATCGTGCGATCGCGCAGGCCCATGGCGTCGGCGAAGATCACGTAATCATCGCCCTGGGTCATCACCATCAGCGAACGCATGCCAAGCGCCCAGCCGCCGGTCGAGACGAGAATGATCGACAACGCCGGCAGCAAGGAGTGCCAGACCATATCCCAGATGAAGTTGAGCGTGAGCATTGGGATGCTGCCCGTCGTGTAGCCGCCGTACATGGGGAACCAACCGAGGTAGAAGCCGAAAATATAGACGAGGATAAGGCCAAGTAAGAAGTACGGAATGGCGCTCATCATGAGAATCGGCGGCATCACATATTTTAGGAAGCTTGGCGAACCAGGCCAAGCCAGCAGCGCGCCGAGGATGTTGCCGATCACGAACCCCAGCACCGTGGTGACAAGCAGCAGCGTGATCGTCCAGGGGAGGGCGTCTGCGATCATGTCTAAGACTTTCCGGGGGTAATTGGCGATGGAATAGTTGAAGTCGAAGCGCGACATATCAGATAGATAGGTCAGGTACTGTTGCCAGAGTGGCTTGTCGAGACCAAACTTGGTCTCGAAGTCCTTGACCATCTCCTCCAGGCCGGCCTGAACCGCGCCGCTGAGCGCCGATTGTGATACCAGCTTCTCACGGATGGGGTTCTGCCCGCCCAGGCGCGGCAGGAGGAAGTTAAACGTTGCTGCGGCCCAGATTATAGCCAGAAATATGAGGAATCGTCGAACGATATAGCTTACACTCACTGCGGTCTCCTAAAGGTAGCAAGTAACAAGTAGCAGGTAACAGGTAGCAAGGGAATACAATAGACATGATTCGGAATAAGGCATTACGTCTGGTCGACAGGCTTCGACGCTTCGAGGTGAGCCTCAGCCGAACCGTGAGACCTCGGCGTGAGCGTTCGACTGAGCGCTCACGCCGAAGTCTCGGTCGAACGCTCAGCCGAACGGTCAATCGGAAAACAGGGAGGCGTCACCTGGATGCGTGGCACCGCTTCAGGAGCAGCGTCCCTGTCGACCAAATCTTGTTATTCCCGATCATGTCTAATATCATTAAACCTGCTACCTGCTACCTGCCACCTACTACCTGCCACCTGTTACCCGCTATGCGCTATGCGCTGGGCTTAACATTGTGCAGCACCAGCGAGAAGGTCAGGTGCCACTGGGCCGAGTTGGTCTAGGGGTTCTTCGCGTCGGGCATGTTGGTCCAGTTCTCGGTCGTCCACGGCAGGCGATGGAAGCCTTGGGTGAGTTGGATGTCGGGCAGTTCGGGCAGCCAGATCTCCATGCCTTTGACCCAGATGTCGGTGAGCGCCTTCGTGTCCGTCGGCGCCGTCGTATACGCCTGGTCGGCGAGCTTGTCGAAGGCAGGGTTTTTCCAGCGCGAGAAGTTGACGGCGTGGCCACCAGGGATCGCCTCCGAGGTGCTTTGATAGAGCGCCATGGTCTCCTGGGGTTCGCGACAACTGCCACCGTGGCCGAACAGACAGCCAGTGAATTTGCCCGCGGCAAAGTTGTCGAAGAAATCCGGCGGTTCGGAATAGCTGGCGTCAATCCCCCCGCGCTTCAGCATTTCGACGAGCACCGGCCCAACACTAGTGAAGTCGAAGAAGCTGACAATGTCGAGCTTGACCGGCTGGCCTTTCTCGTCCATCCACATGCCGGCATCGTTCTTCTTCCAGCCCTTGGCCGTGAGCAGATCGTCGCCTTTCTTAGGGTCGTACTCGAGCGTGTTGTATTTCTCGAGCAACGGTTTGGTGGCATCAAAGTATGGCTGCAAGGGTGGATAGCTGGGCATTGGTAGCGGGGTCGCCTGGGAGGCACCGGACCAAGCGATGTCGACGATCTTCGAACGGTCAATGTAGTAGCTCAGCGCCCAGCGGACATTCTTGTCACTCCAGGGCGCCACCTCGTTGTTGACATAGAGCGAGTGTGGCCACCAGTCGACGTAGCCGTACGGCGCTTCCTTGCCGGTCCAGGAGGTCGCCTTCGCGTTGCCACTGAAAACGGTTGGGAAGCTCGAAGGCTGAATGCCGGTGGTGAAGTCAACTTCATTCTTGATCACGGATTGAATGAGTTGCTGCTCACCTTGATCGGGCAACAGGATGAAGCGTTCCACGGTTGGGAGCTGTGCGACGCCCGCCGCAACACCCCACCAGTCAGCCGCGCGATCCAGAATCTTTTGCTGCGGCGAGGAATGAACGACGCGCCATGGGCTGGTCGTGACGGGCAGACCGTTGGCGAGGTCAAAATGACTGAAAGTCGCTACATCCTTACCCTCGAAGATGTGCTTCGGCAGCATGTAAACGCCGATGTCGAAATGATAGGTCAAAAGCCAGAAGAAGCGCGGCGCAGGCACGGTCAGGGTGACTTTGACGGTCTGCTGATCGATTGTCTCGGCCTTGTCCATAACCTGGGCGACGTTGGTGCCCCAGCGAATCTTGGCGCCATATTGCTTGCACGCGTTGAGCGTGAACGTCACGTCGTCAGCAGTGAAATCCTTGCCATCGCTCCACTTGATGCCCGGACGAGTCTTGATAATTAGTTCCTTGAAGTCGTCGGAGTACTTATAGCTCTCGGCCAGCCACATGTATTCCTTGTCCGCAAAGGCGCTGTAGAAAGCCAGTGGTTCGTAAATCAGGTTCGAGCCAAATTGGTGGTTCGCCACCGGCACGAAGGGGTTCCACTGGTCCCATTCAACGAACTTGCCCTGAGAGCCGCCGCGGACCGCAATGAAGGTGCGGTTGCGTGCAATCTCCTTGATGCCACCCACGGCGGTGACGCCTTCAGCGGGGGCGGCGCCAGCCTGCGCCGCAGGCGTCGTTGCTCCTGCAGCAGCCGGTGCGGCCGGCTGTGCACAAGCCGCTAGCATCGGCGAGGCCAGCGCTACAACACCCAGTGCTTCTGCCAACTCCAAAAACTCACGCCGTGTGACCCTACGGTTACCGAAAGGGTTTGCCATTGTCTATCTCCTCTTTATCTTTTATATTGATAAATAATCTTGTTTACGAATGATGTTGAGATAATACTTGGGGAACACATCACTGCGCTTGCTCTGTCGAAGTATCCGATCTGCATGAGGTACCGACAGACCTATCCTTTCCTCCAAATCCTCCTGTTCAGACCATGGGATCGCTTATACGAAATTACTGATTACAGGCACCCAAAAGATACCCAATACCGTGGCTGATAGGAGAAAGTATCTGTAGGCCCTGGGGAGATCCTAGTCGCTCCGGCTAAGCTTTTCCTGTCAGTCACTGCATTGATTCATGGCTATTAGATTACATATAATGGGCTTGGGGGCCATTATAGACCACGGTAGAGCCATTGTCAAGCAGGATAATCCGGGTTTTTAAGCAGGTACAGCCAGATACTTGTCTATCATAAAACAGATGTAATTGTTCAGGCGTAACGCTGCACAGGTAGATAGGGAGACAGGGCGTAATACCTGTCTCCCTATCTACACAAGGGCTGAATAGTTACAAACAGAGGTTATAACCGATGCGTTTAATCTGGCCACTGCCAGCAGGTAAGCCGCCAATCCTGGCCTTCCACCGCCAGGGCAGCTTTATAATCTGGCGCAACCGCTAATGCGTGCAATGACCAACGTTGGGCAGCCAGGGGCTCGCTGGGCGTGCGCAATAAGCGGGCTGGCTGATTGGGCCGCAGGGTTACGTCAAATTGATCCAAAGGTAGAGTGAGCCCTTGCCCGCGCGCCTTAACGTACGCTTCTTTGCGCGTCAATCCGTTAAAAAACGCTTCGACTTTCTGATCCACCGGCAACGCATGGAATTCACGTCGCTCATTCGGTGAAAAAACGTGTTCTGCCAGCTGTTCATGGTCGAGGTCGGTGCGCATCCGTTCCAGGTCAACGCCTACAGCGCGGTTGCGCGCAAAGGCATAAAGGGCCAATCCACCAGAATGTGACAGGTTGAAGGATAAAGGCGCTTGCGCTGGCGTGCTAGCGAGCATTGGTTTACCATAGGGATTATACTCAAAACATAGCTGCGCCGGGGGAAGGTGCAGATAATGGCCGAGCAAAGTTCGGAGCAAGCCACGGGCGACAACATAGTGGTGGCGGTCGTGGGCAAAGTGAAAGCGCTCGGATTTTTGACGCTCATCTTTGCTAAGGCTTTGTTGTAGAGCTTGCCCATGTAATGGTAGACAATCCAGGGTTGCTCGCCAGACATGGACTTCATTCTCAAGCAATTCGAAATTGCATGGCAGCACGCGCCAAAGTGGATCTGCGTTCATTTTCAGGCCTTTGGTTGGTCAATCAGGATGGAATGACTTCGACAACGTTCGATGCATAGGGCACTAAATAACTGATGTTACGCAGGCTACCAGTGGGTACGGACACGATATATCGTGTCTGTACGGATATCGTGTCTGTACAGTCGAGTAGGTGCGTAAGGTGAGTAAACAACAGCAAATGCCAAGACCCTATAGTCTTGGCATTTGTAGGAAACTTTCGGAACGGCAAAGCCGAGCAGGCACAATGGCAATAAAGCGAGCTTCTGCTAAATTATAAACTCAACCAGCGGCCAGCAAAATCGGATTGTCAATCTACCTGCATTCGTTAATTAATGGCGCCCATATTATTGCGCTGGGGCAAACAATAGCCTTGACCGCGCACCGTCACAACATAGCGTGGGTTGTCCGCATCTGGTTCGATCTTGCTGCGCAGACGGCGCACATGCACCCAAAGTGACTCAACGCTGCCTTTGCGCACAGGGTCCCAAGCCTTTGCCAATAGGAAGTTCGGTGATAAAACGCGACCGCGATTGTTGTATAAAATATGCAACAAGCGGTTTTCTGTAGGTGTCAATGTAACTTGTTCATCACCGACCACCGCATATTGCTGCGCAAAATTGATGCGCAATTTTTCATCGATCATCAGTTCTGG